>NZ_CAJMZF010000057.1:0-43870 GCF_905220245.1 Paraburkholderia sp. J63
CGATTTGAAAAAGCGCGCCGAAGCGCTCCAGCAGTAAATACGCACCGCAATGGAATACGAATAGCCGCCACAAAGAGCGGCTCGAACACAATTTTGGAGACTTTGAACATGACGTCACGAATCAATGCTGCTGGAGGAAGCCATGGCGGCGGCGCGACGAGCGGCAAGGCCACGATAGGCCTGTGCCTTGCGATCGCGCTGCTCGAAGGGCTGGATCTGCAATCGGCGGGCGTGGCCGGGCCGCGCATGGCGAAGGAGTTCTCGCTCGCCGTCGCGCAGATGGGCTGGGCGTTCAGCGCGGGCGCGATCGGCCTCCTGCCCGGTGCCGCGCTGGGTGGACGCCTCGCCGACCGGTTCGGCCGCAAGCGCGTGCTGATGGGCTCGGTGGCGCTGTTCGGCCTGTTCTCGCTCGCGACCACGCTGGTCTGGAGCTTCGAAAGCCTGCTGATCGCGCGTCTGCTGACGGGCCTGGGGCTGGGCGCGGCGATGCCGAATCTGATCGCGCTGTGCTCGGAAGCGGCGGGCCCACGGCAACGCAGCACGGCGGTGGGCGCTATGTACTGCGGCATGCCGTTCGGCGCGGCGATCGCGGCGGTGATCGGCATGCTGGGCGCGAGCCCGACGAGCTGGCGCGACGTGTTCTATGTCGGCGGTCTCGGGCCCATCGTGATGGTGCCGCTGCTCGGTTTTTTCCTGCGCGAGTCGCAGCAGTTCGTGGCGGCCCAGGCCTCGAAGGTGCGTGAGGGCGTGCCCGGCGTGACGGAAGCGCTGTGGCGCCACGGCCGCGCGCGCACGACGCTCGCGCTTTGGGTGAGCTACCTGGGCACGCTGATCGTGCTGTATTTCCTGATGAACTGGCTGCCTTCGATGGTGCTCGCGCGCGGCCTCACGCGCGTGCAATCGAACATCGTGCTGATGATGTTCAACATCGGCGGCGGTATCGGGGCGGTGGCGATCGCGACGCTCATGGACCGTATCGGCCGCCGCCGCACGGTGGTCGGCATGTATGCGGGCATCGCGCTGGCGCTCGCCGCACTCGCGCTCGCGAGCGGCGCGACTTCGATGGCGTGCGGCGGCTTGCTGTGCGGCCTGTTCCTCGTGGGCGGCCAGTCGGTGCTCTATGCGCTCGCCGGCCACGCGTATCCCACGGAGGTGCGCGGCACGGGCGTGGGCGCGGCGGTGGCGGTAGGGCGGCTCGGTTCGATCCTCGGGCCGCTCGTGGCGGGGCAGTTGTTCGCGCTGGGGCAGAGCGCTTCGATGCTGGTGGCGTCGAGCATTCCGCTGTGCGTGATCGCGGCGCTCGCCGCCTTGACGGTGGTGGGCGGCTTCGCACGGTCGGGCGCGCCCGGCGCGCAAGGCGCCTGAAGGTAACTAAGGATATCGAACGATTTTTGAGCGGAGAAGGCCACGCCCTCTCTTTTACGGATTAGCGGGTCATACCGCAAGGACATCATCATGACTGCAACGGCACAAGCGATTACGGAAGCCTCGACGAGCCGGTTCGCTCGCGTGAAGGACGGCGATCTCGAACTGCAGATTCACTACAACGATACGGGCGCGAACGCCGATAGCGCGAACGGCGAAACGGTGGTGATGCTGCACGGCTCGGGTCCGGGCGCGAGCGGCTGGGCCAACTTCAACCGCAACGTCGAGCCGCTCGTGGCGGCGGGCTATCGCGTGATCCTGATGGACTGCCCGGGCTGGAGCAAGAGCGATCCCATCGTCTGCACCGCGTCGCGCTCGGAATTGAACGGCCGCGTGCTCAAGGGCCTGCTCGACGTGCTCGACATCGAGCGCGTGCATATCCTCGGCAATTCGATGGGCGGTCACAGCGCGGTGGCATTCGCACTCGCGAATCCGCAGCGCGTGGGCAAGCTCGTGCTCATGGGCGGCGGCACGGGCGGCCCGAGCAACTTCGCGCCGACGCCCACCGAAGGCATCAAGCTGCTGCAGGGGCTCTATCGCGAGCCGACCATCGAGAACCTCAAGCGCATGATGAACGTGTTCGTCTACGACCCGAGCGCGCTGACTGAGGATCTCATGAAGGCGCGCCTCGAAAACATGCTCGCGCGTCGCGACCACCTCGACAATTTCGTGAAGAGCCTCGCGGCCAATCCGAAGCAATTCACCGACTACGGCCCGCGTCTTGGCGAAATTGCGGCGCCCACGCTGGTGATCTGGGGTCGCGACGACCGCTTCGTGCCGATGGATACCGGCCTGCGCCTGATCGCCGGCATGCAGAACGCGCAGTTGCATGTGTTCAACCGTTGCGGCCACTGGGCGCAATGGGAGCATGCGGACGCGTTCAACCGCATGGTGCTCGATTTTCTCCAGCATTGATGCATCGGTGAACTGATGAACCGCCGGTGAAGCGGGCGCACTGCGCGAGTGCCGCAATGCTGAAGCCCGGGACAGGGCGATTCAATGCGATTCGATACGCTCTGCGCAGTGCGATGACGAGCGGGGTACACTGAGCGAACCCGACGGCGCGCCATGCAGCTTGCATGGCGCGCCAAGGCGAGGCTGCCTGGCCGGGATGTTCAACCGCATTCATCAGGGCCGTCATGAAAAAGCTCGTCAATCACCCGTCCGACGTCGTGCGCGAAATGCTCGAAGGCATCGCGCTGCAGGCGCCGAATGTCGTCATCCTCGGCGAAGAAAACGTGCTCATTCGCCGGGACATTCCCGAGTCTTCAGCACGCCCGGTCGCGCTCATCTCGGGCGGCGGCAGCGGCCACGAACCCGCGCACGGCGGCTATGTGGGCGCGGGCATGCTGAGCGCGGCCGTGTGCGGCGAGGTGTTCACCTCGCCCCCCACCGACGCCGTGCTCGCGGCCATCCGCGCAACGGCGGGCCCGAGGGGCGCGCTGCTCATCGTCAAGAACTACACCGGCGACCGGCTCAACTTCGGCCTTGCCGCCGAACTGGCGCGCGCCGAGGGCATCCCCGTGGAAGTCGTGACGGTCGCCGACGACGTCGCATTGCGCGGCCACGCCGAGCGCCATCAGCGGCGCGGCATTGCCGGCACGGTGCTGATCCACAAGATCGCGGGCGCGGCGGCCGCGCGCGGCGCAACGCTCGAAGTGGTGGCCGCAACCGCACGCGACGCGGCCGCCAATCTCGGCACCATGGGCGTCGCGCTCGACGGCTGCACGCTGCCGGGCGTGGAGACGTCCAGCTTCAGCCTCGCCGACGACGAAATCGAAATCGGGCTCGGCATTCATGGCGAGAAAGGCGTGGAGCGCAGCGTGCCGCTGCCGGCCAACGAAATCACCGAAGCACTGCTTATCAATATCCTCGACGAACTGGCCATCACGCGCGGCGAACGCGTGGCGCTGGTGGTCAACGGCCTTGGCGCCACGCCGCAGATGGAACTCGATATCGTGCTGCGCGCGGCCATGGCGAGCCTGCGCCGCCGCGAGGTGCGCGTGGAGCGCGCGTGGGCAGGCACTTTCCTCTCGGCGCTGAACATGCCGGGCTGCTCGATCTCGCTGATGCGTGTGGACGACGGCAGGCTGGCTCTCCTCGATGCGCATACCGATGCGCGCGCATGGCCCGGCAAGGGCTGTGTGAACCCGACCATCCGGCTCGATACTGCGGGCGTCAATCATGAGGATTCCGTACCACATCAAGCGCTCGATGTGGCCCGCGCGGCGTGGGCCGCCAGGCTCAAGGCGGCGCTCGATGCGGTCGCGCTCGCGTTGACCGAGAACGAAGCGCGCCTGACCGAGCTCGATGCGCTCGCGGGCGACGGCGATCTGGGCGCGAGCATGCGCCGCGCCGCCGATGCGGTGGCCGCCATGCCGGTCCATGCGCTTGGCACGGCGCCGCAGGCGCTGGCGTCGCTGGGCGCGAGCCTGCGCCGGGCCATCGCGGGCAGTTCGGGGCCGTTCTATGCCACGGCGCTTTTGCGCGCGTCGCGTCATCTCGCGGATACGCCGGAGCCCGCGCCGCACGAATGGGCGCAAGCGTTTCGCGGCGCGATCGAGGCGATCAGCGAACTGGGCGGCGCGAAGGCCGGCGACCGCACGATGCTGGACGCGCTGATTCCGGCGCACGATGCCTTCGAAGACGCGTTGAAGCAAGGCCAGACGGCGCAGCGTGCCTGGGCGGCCGCCGTGGCCGCCGCTGAGCACGGTGCGCAGGCCACCGCGCATATGCATCCGCGCGTGGGGCGCGCGAGCTATCTGGGCAAGCGGGCGATCGGCTCGCCCGATGCGGGCGCGGTAGCCGTGGTGTGCTGGCTCGCGGCGTTGCGTCCGCATGTGGGCGGGACGGGTTGAAGGCCGCTTGAGAACCTCCTGAAAGCCGCTTAAATTCCGGTCTTCGTTCGCAACGGATTTTCACCTTGCCTTTGCGCGCAACGTCTCTCAGGCATGGTCTGAAGTGCGCTCGCGCCTCGCCGGGCGGCCACTGCTATAAAATCACGGCTCAAGTCATCGAGGACGGGCGATCGGGTCGCCCGATCGAGCGGCACGCCTGTCCGGGCGTTGCGCCAGCTTTGTTGTGTCATAGGGTTTGCCATCTGCGACGATGTCGGTACCGGTTACCTGCAAGGCAGGCGGTGCCGCTCTTGCGCAATGGCGTTGGCCACCGGGCTCCCGGATGGCCTCAGGACATCAATAATCGATTACCCTGTAACACTAGCTAGAAAGAAGTCAGAATTTATATGGATTCGGATCCACATCGCGTTTCTGCGCCCCCTGCCGGCGCTCGTGACACCACCCCTTCCCTGCACCGCAGCCTGAAAGCCCGCCACCTGACCATGATTGCGATCGGCGGATCGATCGGCACCGGCTTATTCGTCGCTTCAGGGGCGTCCATTTCCCAGGCCGGACCCGGCGGCGCCATGGCGGCGTACCTCGTGATCGGCTTGATGGTCTATTTCCTGATGACGAGCCTCGGCGAAATGGCGGCGTTCATGCCCGTGTCCGGCTCGTTCGCGACCTACGGCGCGAAATTCGTCGACGAAGGGTTTGGCTTCGCGCTCGGCTGGAACTACTGGTACAACTGGGCCGTGACCATCGCAGTCGAACTGGTGGCGTCGCAACTGGTGATGGGCTACTGGTTTCCCCACGTTCCCGGAGTCTGGTGGAGCGCCGCTTTCCTCAGCGTGATGTTCCTGCTCAACGCACTCTCCGTGCGGGGTTTCGGCGAAGCCGAATACTGGTTCTCGCTCATCAAGGTGATTACCGTCGTCGCGTTCATCGGCATCGGATTGCTCATGATCATCGGCATTCTGAAGGGCGGCGCGGATCACGTCTGGGGCAACTTCACGCTGGATGGCGGACCGTTCACGGGCGGCCTGCCGGCTTTGCTGGGCGTCACCATGATCGCGGGCTTCTCGTTTCAGGGTACCGAGCTTATCGGCGTCGCCGCAGGCGAATCGGAGAACCCGGGGAAAAACATTCCCCGCGCGGTACGACAGGTGTTCTGGCGAATTCTGCTGTTTTACGTGCTGGCCATTTTCGTCATCGGCTTGCTGATTCCGCATACCGATCCGAATCTCCTGAAATCCGATGTGACCGATATTGGCGTCAGCCCGTTCACGCTCGTATTCCGGCGCGCCGGCCTGGCTGTTTCGGCGGGCGTCATGAATGCGGTCATCCTGACGGCGGTGCTGTCGGCGGGCAATTCGGGCATGTATGCCTCCACGCGGATGCTCTATAACCTCGCTATCGAGGGGCGTGCGCCGCGGCTCTTCGGGAAGCTTTCGGCGAGCGGCGTGCCGAGAAACGCGCTCTATGCAACGACTGCGGTGGGGGCGCTGTGCTTCTTTTCGTCGATGTATGGCGACAAGACCGTCTATATGTGGCTGCTCAATACGTCGGGAATGACGGGGTTTATCGCATGGCTCGGCATTGCCGCCAGTCATTATCGTTTTCGCAAGGGCTTCGTCGCGCAAGGGTTCTCGCTCGAGCAACTGCCGTATCGATCGAAGTGGTTTCCCATTGGGCCGATATTCGCTTTCGCGGTCTGCCTTGTCGTCATGCTGGGACAGGACTACCAGGCATTCGTGGCCAATAAAATCGATTGGGTGGGCGTACTGGCCACCTATATCGGCATTCCCTTGTTTGTGGCGATGTGGCTCGGCTATCGAATCGTGAAGAAGAGCCGCTTTATTGGCTACGGGGAGATGGATATCGAGCCGTATATGGCGCAGGTCCGTGCGTCTGCGCAGGCGAGCGGGGCGGTGGCGGCTCGCAGTGAAGGTGTTGTTAAAGCGCGCGACGAAGTTTGAAGAAAGGCGGAGGGGAAACCCTCCGCCTTTTTAGCCATTCCCCTCAAACAATCCCGGTCGCGTAAAAAACCGCAATCACGAAAAACACGGCCATCGTCTTGATGATCGTGACCGCGAAAATGTCGCGATACGATTCGCGGTGCGTGAGCCCCGTCACCGCGAGCAGCGTAATCACGGCGCCGTTGTGCGGGAGCGTGTCCATGCCGCCGCTCGCCATCGCCACTACGCGATGCAGCACCTCGAGCGGAATATGCGCGGCCTGCGCGCTCTTGATGAACAGATCGGACATGGCGGCGAGCGCAATGCTCATGCCGCCCGAAGCCGAGCCGGTGATGCCGGCGAGCGCGCTCACCGAAACCGCCGCGTTCACGAGCGGATTCGGAATGCTCTTGAGCGCGTCGCTCACCACGAGGAAGCCCGGCAGCGCCGCGATCACACCGCCAAATCCGTACTCCGAAGCCGTATTGAGCGAAGCGAGCAGCGCGCCCGCCACCGCGGCCTTCGTGCCCGTGGCGAAGCGCTCCTTCACGCGCGGGAACGCCGTGACGATCACGAACGCGATGCCGAGCAGCAGCGCGCCCTCGACCGACCAGATGCCGACCAGTTGCTTGACCGTCGTGGTCACGGGCGCGTGGATGCCGGGCAGCACATCGGCGGTGACCGTGTAGGTGTCGCCGTACCAGTTCGGAATCCAGCGCGTCAGGAAGAAGTTCGCCACGCCCACGAGCACGAGCGGCGTGATGGCAAGGATCGGATTGGGCAGATGGTCGGTCTTCACGTGCTCGGGCTCGTTCACGAGCGAGGTGCCATAGCCTTCGCCCTTCGCCATCGCGCTGCGGCGGCGCCACTCGAGATACGTGAGGCCCACGACGATGATGAAGAGCGAGCCGATCACGCCGAGCGCGGGCGCGGCCCACGCCGTGGTCTTGAAGAACGTGGTGGGGATGATGTTCTGGATCTGCGGCGTGCCGGGCAGCGAATCCATCGTGAACGAGAACGCGCCGAGCGCGATTGCGCCGGGCATGAGGCGCTTGGGAATGTTGCTCTGGCGATAGAGCTCGGCGGCGAACGGGTAGACCGCGAACACCACGACGAAGAGCGATACGCCGCCGTAGGTGAGCAGCGCGCACACGGCCACGATCACGGCGTTTGCGCGCGAGCGGCCGATATAGCGGATGGCGGCGTGGACGATCGCCTCGGAGTAGCCCGATAGTTCGATCACCTTGCCAAATACGGCGCCGAGCAGGAACACGGGAAAGTAGAGCTTCACGAAGCCCACCATCTTCTCCATGAAGATGCCCGAGAAGACGGGGGCGACGGCGGCGGGGTCGGTGAGCAGGACGGCGCCGAGGGCGGCCACCGGCGCGAAAAGGATCACGCTGTAGCCGCGATAGGCGGCGAGCATGAGAAAAGCGAGGGCGGCTAGAACGATAACAAACGACATGGGGTCTCCTGTGTCGACCGCAGTTAGCGCTTTAGCGCTTACTGCGGTCCCATGCTTCGCGGTCGACCGCAGTTAGCGCTTTGGCGCTTGTTGCGGTCCCATGCTTCGCGATGCACTTCGTACGGCGTTTTTATTGCATTGGCTGGGAATGGTGCGTCGCAGCGATTGTACCGAAACGCTTATATATTGCGACGCAAGCTGCGCAGTCCTATCTTGACGTGAGCGGGTGCGCCGCGCGACGAGCGGCACGCCGGAGCAGGAAGGAGACAGCGATGCGGGAAATCGAGGCAATGCGGGAAGGGCGGCCCCATCAGCGCGCGCGAGGGATCGCGCGGCTGGCAACGAGGATGGCGGCCAGGTGTGCTGAGGCGTTCATGATGGTTTCAGTGGCGATCGCCGCTGCCCAATCCGCGAACGGAGCGACAACCGACACGACCAACGCGACCAACACGGCAAACCCCGCGAGCGCTTCGTCCGAAAACCCCGCCGAAGTCAGGAACTGGTACAACGATCCGTTCTTCGCGCTCTCGACGGCGCCGGGCGTGTGTCCGCAGCCGCTCGGTCCGCTCATGACGAAGGCCGAAGCCGATGACGACGCCCACTACCGCGTGGAGCGCGGCACCACCTGCTGGCTCGCGCACCAATGCACGAAGCCGAACTCCTACCTCTACGACGCCGATATCGCCAAGGCGATCCGCGAGGAGTTCAAGGGCGACGCGTCGCTCGCCGGCACGAGTCTGTGGATCACGGTCCAGCGGCGCTTCGTCTACGCCGAAGGCTGCGCTCCGGCGGCCTTCGACCGCGCGGCGCTGGAGCGCCGTCTCGCGGCGATTCCCGACGTCGACAAGGTATTCGTGCGCCTGCGCGCCGATCCGCGCGCGCCGCCGCCTTACAAGACCTTGCCCCCGGCTCGATGAAACTTCGGCCGGCTCTGCGCACGATCCGCGCGCGATACGGTTCGCACGCCGCGCAGGCGCTGTCCGGCATGGCACAATCGCAACGTCGAAAAACTAGAAGGCCCTCGGGGTACCCCATGATTCGTTCCGGTTCGTTGTTGTCCCGCTTTCGCAGGTTGTCGTCCACGGCGGGCGTCTGTGCGTTGCTCGCGGCGCTGTCCGCCTGCAGCAGCGGTCCGCCGCTGTTCCTCCCGGACGGCCGCCCGACGGTCCCCGTGCAGTGCTCCGCCGCGGGCGACCACGACTCGTGCGCCCAGCAGGCCGTTGCACGCTGCGCAGGCGCCGGCTACGACACCGTCGATACGTCCACTAGCGGCGACACGTACACCCTCGTATTCGCTTGCCGCTCGAAGTAACGGGCAATCGTCCCGCCTGGCCGCTCTGGTTTAAGGCGGGGCGGTTTCGGGCCGCGCCTTAAACCGGCGGCTATCGAGCAGCGGCCCCAGCCGACCTCAAGCGCAGCCATCCGCGCCGCCGCCGCTACGGCTGCGCGCGGGCAGGTTCATCAGCAGGCGCAGCAGATCGGGCTGGCGGCGCGTCGCGGTCTTCTGGAAGATCGACTGTAGTTGCTTGCGCACCGTGTCATATTGCACGCTCACCTGCGCGGCGATTTCCTTGGGCGTGAGCCCGTCCACCAGCAGATGCACGATCCGGCATTCGGCGGGCGAGAGCTCGAACGCCGTGGCTAGCACCTGCTCGTCCACCGCCGGCGCCGAGCGCGGGTGATAGAACGTGAGTGCCGCGATGGCGCGCAGCCCCGCGACTTCGCCGGACGCCACCACGTTGTAGAACGCATAGAGCACTTCCGGGCCGCCAGGCAGCGGCGCGGTTCGGCCGCGCTCGCCGTCGGCCGCTTCGGCGACGCCCACGATGCGCAGCGCGCGAATGCGGCCCGCCGCCGCGCGTGCGCCGCTTGCGCGGTTTTTCAGGCGCGCCTCGCAGATCGCCACGTCTTCCAGAAAACGCGTCTGATAAGGCGCGCCAAACGCCAGCCGCTTGCCCCGCACGCGCACGAGCGAGGTGGCGCGCAGGAGCCGCTGGGCGGCTTCGTTGCTGTGCAGGACTTCGCCGCTCGCGCTCACGAGCATGGCGGGCGGCCGCACGCGGCTCGTGAGCGCGTCGGCGTCAGGCAGCAGGCGGCGCACGCTCAGGCGCAGCGCGCGCATCAGGTGGGGCGCCAGCCGCTCGAGCAGCGCGCGCGCGGCGCCCGGCAGCGGACCGCCTTGCGCATTGCCGCGGCAGGCGAGCATGGCCGTGAGCGTGCCGCTGTCGATCAGCTTGCAGAGGGAGACGAAGCCGCCGCCCGCCACCATCAGGTTCGGCCCGAAGACCGGGTGACCTTCGGCGCTTGCGCGGTCGGCGCCGCAATGCAGCCATTTGCCGGGCGGAAAGGCGCGCAGCCATTCTAGGCGCGCATCGTCGCGATAGAGCGGGCGGATGAATTCGAGCGGCTCGGTTTCCCGGACGCTAAAACCGTCGGCCCAGGAAAACAGTTCGCGTTGTCGATCGAATACGCAGAGATGAACCGAGGCCGCCTCGAGCGATTTCCTGAATTGCGTGCAAAAATCCTTCCAGCCTGAAGGACGTTCGATGGTTGAGTAAATCGCGTGCAGCAGACTGTCGTGCTGCGTGTCGTTCGAATTCACACCGTTCTCATTATCAAAATCTGATGCGACTGGCAGTTTCGCCAAAATGCAGCCTGCATATTCCCTGCACAATTGAGGAATATACAGGTGCGATTGCCGCCGTTAATCTTCGGTTCGTTCGATGACTGATATGCCTCAGGGTGAACGAGGCGTCCGTTGCGTTCCGTGCGGTAGGCAACCGATGGCGAGCCGTGCCGATCTTATTCTGCGACGGCAAGACCCACTGAAATCGTTGCACCTGAAACCGGTAAATCCGAAATAAAGTGGTGAAAAGAGGTAAATGAGTCGGAAAAATTAACCAGATGACCGGCCGAACCTGCGGTCGCATAGAGGTAATGCGGCAGATTAATCGCCTTGCGTTATGGAATATTGAATGCGCAGACGCCATTGCAGCGGCGTTTTCTAGAAGACGGGTTATTCCCGGGGGTAGCAATGAATCATCATCAACTGGAAAAGGACATTGAGCATCTCGAGCAGGTCATTGCACGGTTATCAGGCAACGACCGCATTCCGCTTTCTTATTGGCGCAGCCGAATCGATTCGGTGTCGAGCGCAAATCTGGTCCCCTCGCAGGTGCAGCGCGTGAAGCGCCTGTCGGAAGCCCTCGGCGAGCTGGAGGTGCGCGCGAAAGAACGCGCGTGACACGAGGCGGTTCGCGGGGCTGTCAGCCGCCGACGGCTGCATGTGCAAAGAATCGCAATAAATGGGCTCGCCACGGCGAAAAAAGCGTGTAAGTTGGCCCTCCTGGACGCCGGAACGGTCACAATACGACCAGTGACCGGACTGGAGATCATTGTTTATGGCGAGCTACAAGCAACTGACCGCCCAACTCGAAAGGCTGCACAAGGAAGTCGCGGCGGCACGCGAAAAGGAAATTGAGCAGGCGATTGCCGACATCAAGGAAAAGATCGCGGAGTACGATATCACGCCCGAGGAACTCGGCTTCTCCAGTCAGCGTACGGCTGGCACGCGCAAGCGGCCGCTGCCGGCGCGGTACATGAACCCGAAAACCGGCGAAACCTGGAGCGGCCGTGGCCGTGCGCCGGGCTGGCTCGCCGGCGTGAAGAACCGCGACCGGTTCCTCATCAAGGAGTAAATGGGGCTCGGCGCCGGACCCGAAACGGGGTTCGAGCAGACGCTAAGCGCCACCCCATCCCGTAAAACCTCACCTTTGCGCGCCGCGCGCCCCATCTGGCGTGCGGGCGCCGCGACCTGCTCCCGTAAAAGCTCACCTCAGGCCCCTCGCTGGCCGGCGTCCGGCGAGCCCTTCTCCTTCGCGCGCGCCGCGAACTCGTGGTTAACTTTTAGTCGTGCGCGGTAATGCCGTGTATCATTCGTCCCCGGCGCCTTCTGCCGTGCGCACCGGCTTGCCACATCCGCAACGCCCGCCGCACGGCCGGCTGCCCGATTTCATCAGCGATACCCCTCCATCCATGTCAGTTGCCGAACTCAGACGCCGCCGCACGTTCGCGGTCATTTCTCACCCGGACGCGGGCAAAACCACGCTCACCGAAAAGCTGCTGCTGTTTTCGGGCGCGATCCAGATCGCGGGCACCGTGAAGGGCAAGAAAAGCGGCCGCTTCGCGACCTCCGACTGGATGGAGATCGAAAAGCAGCGCGGCATTTCGGTTGCGAGCTCGGTCATGCAGTTCGAGTACGGCGACGCCGTCATCAACCTGCTCGATACACCGGGCCACGAGGACTTCTCCGAAGATACCTACCGCGTGCTCACGGCCGTGGACGCGGCCGTGATGGTGATCGACGGCGCGAACGGCGTGGAAGCGCAGACGCTGAAGCTGCTCGAGGTCTGCCGCAGCCGCAAGACGCCGATTCTCACGTTCATCAACAAGCTCGACCGCGAAGTGCGCGAGCCGCTCGATCTGCTCGACGAAATCGAGCAGCACCTCGGCGTGGCGGCGGTGCCGTTCACCTGGCCGATCGGCATGGGCAAGGAATTCCAGGGCGTCTACGACATCCAGCGCGACCAGGTGCGCGTGTTCCGCGCCGGCGAGCAGTCGCTGGGCGGCGCGGTGGAAACGCTGCAAAACATCAGCGACGCAGAAGGCGAAGCGCGCTTCGGCTATCACTGGAAGCGCACCAAGGAAGAAGTCGAGCTGATCACGGGCGCGACGCCCGCGTTCGACCGCGACGCGTTCCTCGCGGGCGAGCAGTCGCCGGTGCTGTTCGGCTCGGCGATCAACAACTTCGGCGTGAAGGAAATTCTCGACGCGCTCGTCGATCTCGCGCCGCCGCCCTCGCCGCGCATGGCCGTGCAGCGCGCGGTCTCGCCTGACGAGGCCAAGTTCACGGGCGTCGTGTTCAAGGTGCAGGCCAACATGGACCTCGCGCACCGCGACCGCGTGGCGTTCATCCGCGTGTGCTCGGGCCATTTCGAGCGCGGCATGCAGCTGAAGGTCACGCGTAACAACAAGACCTTCCGCGCCAACAACGTGGTGAGCTTCCTCTCGCAGCGCCGCGAAACCGTGGCCGAGGCCTACCCTGGCGACATCATCGGTATTCCTAATCATGGCACGCTGAGTCTCGGCGATACGCTCACCGAAGGCGAAGACCTCCAGTTCACGGGCCTCCCGTTCTTCGCGCCGGAAATCTTCCAGACCATCGAAGTGGTCGACCCGATGCGCGCGAAGCAACTGGGCGAAGCGCTCAAGCAGCTCGGCGAAGAAGGCGCGATCCAGGTGTTCCGCCCGCTGCACGGCGGCGCGACGATCCTGGGCGCCGTGGGCCAGCTGCAGTTCGAAGTGGTTTCGCATCGCCTTTCGGCCGAATACAAGGTGGACGTGCGCATCATGCCAGCGCGCTATCGCCTTTCGCGCTGGGTCACCTGCGACGACGCCAACGAGCTGCGCCGTTTCACCGATTCGTACGAGGCCCGCATGGCCTACGACGCGTCGAATGCGCCGACCTATCTCGCCTCGCACGTCTCCGAGATCGAAGTCGCGCAGAAGGCCTGGCCGAAGATCGTGTTCAACGAGTTGCGCGAGCATTCGGGCGCGCCGTTCCGCAAGAACCTGTAAATCTTGCCGGTGCCTGGGTCATCGCCTCTTCATCGCATTGACCGCTGACGTACCCCGATCGGGCCGCCTCGCGCGGCCCGAACTTCATGCGTTCTCGGAACGCCTGGCGCGCTGCGCCAGCTCCAGCCGGTTGCCGCCGCGCGATTTCGCGCCGTAGAGCGCCGCGTCGGCGGCCTGGAGCAGGTCGGCGAGCGCGGCCGATGCGTTTTGCGATGGCGTTCGCGGTTGCGGTGCGGGCTGTGTTTCCGGCTGTGTTTCCGATTTCGCGCCCGCCTGTGGATCGATCTGCGCGAGCCCGATGCTGACCGTCGCGCGCACGCTCACACCGTCGACATGATGCGCGACCGTCTGCGCGAAACGCTCAGCGATCCTCTCGCCGATCACCCGGGCCCGGCCGCTGTCATGGCCCGCGAGCAGGGCCGCGAACTCCTCGCCGCCGATGCGCGCGAGCACCGCATCGGGACTCATCTCGCTGCGCGCGATGTCGGCGAAGGTCTGCAGCACGGCGTCGCCGGCCTGGTGGCCGTAGCGGTCGTTGATCGCCTTGAAGCGGTCGAGGTCGAACGCCAGCAGCGCCACGCGCTCGCGCGTCCCCGCGCGGCCCAGCACCCGCGCGCCTTCTTCGAAGAACCAGCGGCGGTTGCCGAGCCGCGTCAGATAATCCGTTTGGGATTCCTGCAAGAGCTGGCCATGCGTTTCGTCGCGTACGAGGCGCAGCAGCGTCATCGGTAGCACGACCGAATACAGCACGCCTTCGTACATCGTGATTTCGCTCACGAGCGGCAGCAGCGCTTGCCCGTAATGCGCCGCGAGCCAGGGCAGCACGCACGCGCGAAACGCGTAGAGCAGCGCGTGGACGCCCGTCACGATCACGGCGATGCGCCGCGCCTGCGCCCATTTGAGGACGTCGTTGCGCAGCAGCTCGCGCGTCGCCATGGCCGAGGCCACCGAAATGGGAATCGCGCTGAGATAGAGCCACATGACGTCCTGGCCGCGCGCGCCCGCGATGGCCCACGCGAGCGCGAGCAGGACGAGGATGGCCGCCGAGGCCACGCGATACTGCCGCCCGTTCATGACGGCGAGCCCGTGCGCGACCAGCAGATAACCGGTAACGATGACCCCATTGCTGACGGCGCCGCCCCACGCGCCGGGCAAGAGGTGCCGCCAGATGGCGAGCGCGACGCCGACGCCGAGCGTGCCATAGCCGCCGGCAAGGATCTTCAGCTCCTTGCTGCGCTTGGGATGCGTGCGGTGCTCCCAGAGCGTCATGCCAGCGCTGGCGAAAAGCGTTCCGATCGCGAGGAAATAAAGGGTGAGAAGATCGACGTGCATCGCGGACGTTAGGGCCTGTTGTCAGCGTGAACAGGCCCAGGTGCTACGCCGGTAAATCACGGCGACGTCGGGCATTCTACGCTGAAAACCGGCCATCACGATGGCGGGCTTTTTCCGGCCATGCACGCGGCAAGCCGCTGCGCCGAGGACGCATGCAGCGACGCCGTGCCGCCACGGCGCGCGCGCAAGCGCGTGCGGCGAAATGCGCGCAGCGCAGCAGCAGTTCGCCTATCCTGAGCGGATTCCCGACGTTTATCCGGCCATCTCCCACGATAGCCGGCGATCTCGGGCAGGCGGCCCGCGCACATGGCGCGGCGCCATTCGAACAGCGAGGAGGGGCAGTGACCGTACGCAATCTCGATGCGATATTCCAGCCGAAATCCGTAGCGGTGATCGGCGCCTCGCAGCGGCCCGGCAGCATCGGCCAGATGGTGTGGCAGCGCCTCATCGAAGGCGGCTTCGCGGGCCCGCTCTGGGCCGTCAATCCGCGTCATGCGGGCGAGTTCGCGAGCTTCGACGGCAAGCCCGTGCTCGCCGACGCCGGCGACCTGCCCGAAGCGCCCACCGTTGCGCTCATCTGCACGCGGCCCGCCACGTGGCCCGCGCTCGTGCATCGGCTTGGCGGCATGGGCACGCGCGCGGCGATCATCGTGGGCGAGGTGCGCAACGAGGAAGACCGCGCCGACTTGCGCCACGCGCTCGCGGCGGCGCGCCCGCATCTGCTGCGCGTGCTCGGTCCGGGCACGCTCGGCGCGCTCACGCCGGCGCTCAGCGCGCAACTGGGCGCGGCCGCCACGGTCGCGCGCACCGGCGGCGTGGCGTGGGTCTCGCAGTCCAACGCGCTCACCAACGCCGTGCTGCGCTGGGCCGGCCCGCGCGGGCTCGGCTTCTCGCACGTGGTGGCGCTCGGCGACGAAGCCGATGTCGATGCCGGCGACGTGCTCGACTACCTCGCGAGCGATCCCACCACGCGCGCGATCCTGCTTGAAGTGGACAGCATCCGCGCGGCGCGCAAGTTCATGTCGGCGGCGCGGGCGGCGGCGCGCAACAAGCCCGTGCTCGCGCTGCGCAGCGGCCGCGACGATCCGGGCGATGCGCTCTACACGGCGGCGTTCCGGCGCGCGGGCATGGTGCGCGTCGATACGCTCGACGACCTGCTCGACGAAATCGAAACCCTGGGCGTGGGCCGCGTGGCCGCGAGCGACACGGCCACGCTCATCACGAGCGACCGCGGCGTGGCCACGCTCGCGCGCGACGCCTTCATGAAGGCCGGCGACACGCTCGCGCGCTGGAGCGACGAAGCGCGCGTGGCGCTCGAAGCGGCGTTGCCGCATGCGCAGGCCGGCAATCCGCTCGTGCTCGGCGATACGGCGAAGCCCGAGCACTTTGGCCTCGCGCTGCAAACGCTCGCCTCGCAGCGCTCGACCGGCACCGCGTTCGTGGTGCACGCGCCCACCCATAGCGCGCCTGTGGCCGAGGTCGCGCGCACGCTCATCGAAAACCAGCGCTTCGCCTATCGCGGCATGCTCGCGTGCTTCTTCGGCGGCGTGGACGACACCACGCGCGACGCGCTGCACGCGCACGGCATTCCGGTGCACACGACGCCGCGGCGGCTCGCGCGCGCGTTCGCGCGTCTCGTCGATTACCGGCTCGGGCGCGAGCTCCTGATGCAGACGCCCGAGAGCATGCCCGCGCAAGGCGCGGCGGCGATCGAGGCCGCGCAGGGCATGGCGCGCGCGGCGCTGGCGGCGGGGCGCGACACGCTCGAAGGCGCGCAGGCGGCGCAACTGCTGGGCTCGTTCGGATTGAAGACGCTGGAAGGCGCGCAGGAGGCGACGGAGCACGCGATCGTCGATGTGATCGTGGAGTTTCGCGACGACGAGAACTTCGGCCCCGTGTTCCATTTCACGGCGCCGTCACTGGACGGCTTCTCGCCGCCGCTGCGCGTCTATAGCCTGCCGCCGCTGAACCCGGTGTTGTCGCGCGACATCATCGCGCACTCGCCGTACGCGCGCCGCGCCGCGCCCGAGCCCACGCTCGCGGCGCTCACCGAGCTTTCGCAGGTGGTGTGCGAAGTGCGCGAGATCGTCGGGATGCAGGTGACGCTGCGCGTGCTGCCGCACGCGGCGGTGCTGGTCGCGCCGCGGCTCACGCTCGCGGAGAAGCGCAGCCGTTTCGCGATCATGCCGTATCCGCGCAGGCTCGAAGAGACGCTCGACTGGCACGGCGAGCGCCTCACGATCCGGCCGATCCGCCCTGAGGACGAGGAGATGCATCGCGCGTTCATCGACACGATGACGCCCGACGACCTGCGCCTGCGCTTTTTCTCGGCGGTGCGCAGCTTCGACCACACGCAGCTCGCGCGCATGACGCAGATCGACTACGACCGCGAGATGGCGCTCGTCGCGACCGTCGAGGGCGAGGACGGCAAGCCGCGCACGCTGGGCGTGGGGCGGGCGGTGGCCGACCCGGACAACGAGACCGCCGAGTTCGCGGTCGCGATCCAGTCCAATCTGAAGGGGCGCGGCCTCGGCCGCCTGCTGATGGAGCGCATGATCGCCTACGTGCGCTCGCGCGGCACGCACTGGCTGCTCGGCGAGGCGCTGCGCGAGAATGCGCCGATGATCGGGCTCGCGCGCGCCTGCGGCTTCGAGGTGACGCCTACGGAGGATCCGGGCGTGGTGGGGTTCAGGATGCCGCTCGACTGACGCGGCGTTTCCCCGGTGGCGGCGCTGTCGGCAGCCGCCCGACCGTCAAACCGACCCTCAGGTTCAGGCGGCGATTTTCGCGAGCGCGTCGTCCACCTGGGCGCGCGTGACGGAAAGCTCTTCGAGCCAGGCCGGCGCGTATTGCGCGCCGGTTTCCTTTTCCAGCCGGGCGATGGTCGCGGCGCAGCGCGCGGCGTCCTTCGGCGTGGCGATGAACGCCTTGACCGACTGGCCCCCCTGGAACGCCTCGAACAGCGGCATGCGGATGTCGTCGGGCAGCGTGCGCGTCGTCCACTGGTGCGTCTTGCCGTTGAAGGTGAGCGACGGCGGCAGCACGCGCTCCTTGCGCGTGGCCGGGATCAGGCCGAAGTTGCGGGCGGCTTCGGCGATCTGCTCGGCCGAGAACAGCTCGTCGGGCGTGATCTCGAACTGCTCGATCGCGGTTTCGACGGTCTTCATCGCGCTCGCGCGGTCGTCGCGCTTTTGCTGCGCGCGCGCGACGATGTCGCGCAGCTCGTCGGCTTCGTCGCTCGAAATCGTGAAGCTGGCCTGTTTCTGCTGAAGCTCGGAAAAACGCTGGAATTCTTGATCGGTCAGAAGTTTCGCCATGAGGTATGCGTGCGCGCCCGGCGCGCCTTGCGCACACCGGACGGTATTTTGAGAGGGTCGCCATTCTAACCGTTTTGCGCACCCGGCTTCCAGTTGCGATGCCGGAGCCCAGGGTGCGCGCAAGGGAGCGGCGCGCACCGCTGCAAACCAGGAACGTTCTGATGTTCGCCCCCCATCGCGCTTCCTACGATGGCGTGATGAAAATTTCCACACCGACACCGTCTTCCCGTTCCGACGAGCTGCTCAAGCGCGGCATCGACCGTCTGAACGCCGAACAGCACACGCTCGCCGAAGCCCTTTTTCGCGAGATCCTGGCGCAGGATCCGCAGCATGCGGGCGCGTGGCATCAGCTCGGCGTGGCGCTCGCGCGCCAGAAGCGCTACGCGGAGGGCGAGCAGGCGATCCGCAAGGCGCTTTCGATGGGCGAGAGCGGCGCGCTGACTGGCGCACTGCAGCGCGACCTCGCATGGACGCTGCTCTGGCAGGGCCGCGACAACGAGGCGATCGCGGCTTACTTTGCGGCCATCAATCTGGGCGTGCGCGAGGCGCGCATGTTCAACAACGTGGGCAACCTCCTCAAGAAGCGCAACGATCTCGCGCACGCCGAAAACGCGTATCTCGCGGCCGTCGAAATCGATCCCGGCTATGCCGTCGCGCTCGGCAACCTCGCCGTGCTGCAGCAGGAGGCGGGCCAGTACGAGGCCGCCGAGGCGAACCTCAGGCGCGCGCTCGAACTCGAGCCGAAGTCGGCGCACTTCTGGCAGTGCTACGGCGGCTTGCTGGAGCGCCTGAATCGCCTCGACGAGGCCGACGAAGCGTATTGCCGGGGCGGCCGCTGGGAATCGGCGCAGTACGTGCGGCGGCGCGTGGCGCACTGGCGCGATCTTGACAAGATCGATGCGGCGGCGCTCGACATGGTCGCGGCGGGCACGGCCGAAAATCTCACGCCGTGGGGGCTGCTCGGCATCCCGACGCTCACGCCGGCGCTGCATCGCGATGCCGGGCGGCGCTTCGCGCAGTCGCGCTGGCGCGGCGAACTGGCCGCGCCGCCGCTCGTCGCGCGCGGCGCAGGGCTTGCCGAGGCGCTGGCGGCGTTCGAGGCGGGCGGGCGCCTGCGCATCGGTTATCTCTCCGCCGACTTCCACGATCACGCCACGCTGCGCCTGCTGGCGGGCGTGCTCGACATGCACGACGCCGCGCGCTTCGACATCCATCTGTACTCGTACGGCGAAGCCGCGCCCGATGTCGCGTGGCGCGAGCGGCTCGCGGCGCTGCCCGCCACGCTGCACGAGATCGGCGTGCTCACCGACGCGCAGGCGGCCGCGAAGATCGCGCGCGACGGCATCCACGTGCTCGTCGACCTGAAGGGCTATACGACCGGCACGCGGCTCGGCATCACGGCGCTGCGGCCCGCGCCCGCGATCGTGAGCTGGCTCGGCTATCCGGGCTCGCTCGGCGAGCCGCGCCTCGCCGACTATGTGATTGGCGACGCGGTGGTGACGCCGCCCGCCGCCGCGCCGTTCTACAGCGAGACGCTCGCGCTGATGCCGCATTGCTATCAGCCGAACGACCATCGGCGCGAGGGTGGGCCGCGGCCGTCGCGCGCCGAAGCGGGCTTGCCCGAGCGCGGCTTCGTGTTCTGCAGCTTCAATCAGACGTTCAAGCTCAATGCGCAGATGGCGTCGGTCTGGTGCCGCCTGCTCGCCGCGACGCCGGGCGGCGTGCTGTGGCTGCTAGACCCTGGCAGCGAACGGGCTCAGGCGAATCTGCGCAGCTTCTTCGAGGCGAAGGGCGTGGCGCGCGAGCGCTTGATCTTCGCGAAGCGCCTGCCGCAGGAGGCGCATCTCGCGCGTCTGCAGCTCGCGGATCTCGCGCTCGATACGCTGCCGACCGGCTCGCACACGACGGGCAGCGACGCGTTGTGGGCGGGCGTGCCGATGGTATCGGCGCTGGGCTCGCTGTTCGCGGGGCGCGTGGGCGCGAGCCTGCTGCACGCGGTGGGGCTCGACGCGCTGGTCGCGCGCGACCTCGACGCTTACTTCCAGACCGCGCTCGCGCTCGCGAGTGATCCGGCGTGGCACGCGCAGATCCGCGAACGGCTCGCACGGGCAAAGGCCGATGCGCCGCTGTTCGATACGGTGCGGTTTACGCGCGATCTCGAGCGGCTTTTTGTGGCGATGGTGGCGCGGGAGGTGGAGGGTGGGGACGGGGCGGTGGTTTTGGGGGCGTGAGGGGGCACGGCCCCACCTCAACCCCCTTCCCCCTCCCGCAACATCGACAACTCCCGCACGGTCTCGCGCAGCATCTGCGTGGCCTCGTCGAGCGATGGCGCGACGTATTCGTCGATGCGCTTGAGGAACGGGCAGGTGAGCGCCGCGATCGCCTGCCCCGAGGGTCCGAGCACCGGGAACGTCACGTCCGTCACCCCGAAGATCTGCTGGCTGTCCTTGCGCGAGAACCCGGCGTCGCGGATCTGCTCGCAGGCCGCTTCCAGCGCGGCGTGGTCGATGGCGACTTCGCCCTTCACCTTCGTATGCTCCACGAGCATGTGCGCGCGCTGCTCCGCGCTTTGATAAGCGAGGATCGTGCGCCCCGAACTCGTATCGACGAGACCCACGCGCGAGCCCAGCCGCACCGCAATCCCCCACGTGCCAGGGCCGTCCACCTGCGCGATCACGAGCAGGTTGCCGCGGTCGTACACGGCGAGGTGGCACGACTGCTCGGCGTCGTTGGCGAAGCGCTGCATGAGCGGCAGCGCCTCGGCGATCAGGCGCTCCATGGGCGGATGCCGATGCGCGAGCGCAAATAGCTTGAGGCTCAGCGCATAGCGGTCGCCGGCCTCCGAGCGCATTACGTACTGGCGCGCCACCAGCCGCTCCAGCATCCGGTAGATCTCGCTCGCGTTGCGGCCGAGCGCCTTCGTGATCTCGGCGCGCGTGAGGCCGCCGCGCTGTTCGGCGAGCAGTTCGAGGATGTCGAGCCCCTTGTCCAGCGCGGGTGCGCGATAGCGGTCGCCATCGTCTTTCTCGTCGGGCTCCGGCTCGCCCGTCGGCGCATCGGTCCGATGTTTGCGTGCGTTCGTGTTCATTCTTTCCTTGCTTGTTGTCCGGCGCCTGTCGTTGGTTTTCCCATAGTTTGCCCTGCCTGGACGGCCAGATCCCGGCAGACCCCGACTGGGCCCAGGGAAATTCCGGACCGTTGCTGCGCTGCACATTCCTTGACCTTGAGTCATGCGTATATGAATAATAGGTTCACTGGTGAACATATGCCAGCGTCGTCAGCAAAGGGAAGAGGCAGTTGCAGGGGCAGTCGCAGCGCCGCCGCCGCGCTTCGCGTTTGCACGCGGGCGCGGCGCGCACATGGATGGGTCAACAACGACAGAAACAGAATCAGGAGACAGACATGGCGTTCGCATCCGGGCTGATCGAAGCCCGCCGCTTCACCGAAACCCGCAAGGCGCGCACGTTCATGCGTGCGGCTGCGAAGACGCTATGCGCCGCGGCGGCCTGTGCCGCCGCGCTCGGCGCGCCGGCTGCGGCCCAGGCCGCCGACCTCGGCAAGGTGGGCCTCGGCCTGCCGCTGCTGACTTCGCCGTTCTGGCAGTCGTACAACAATTACTTGACCGTGTACGCGAAGCAGATGGGCATCGATATCCTCGCGCCCGTCAATTCGAACAACGACCCCGCGCAGCAGATCACTGACATGAACAACATGATCAATCTGGGCGCGAAGGGCATCGTGGTGGGGCCGATCGATTCGGCGGCCATCAGCCGCGCGCTCGAGAACGCCGCGCAGAAGAACGTGAAGGTGGTGGCCGTGGACGTCGCGCCTACGCAGGGCGCCGTGGCCATGGTCGTGCGCGCCGACAACCGCGCTTATGGCGAAAAGGCCTGCAAGTACATCGGCGAGCACGTGAAGTCGGGTAAGGTCGTGCAGATCATGGGCGACCTCGCTTCCGTGAACGGGCGCGACCGCTCGGAGGCGTTCCGCGCGTGCCTGAAGAACTATCCGAATCTTTCGCTGCTGGAGATTCCCGCGGGCTGGAAGGGCGACGTGGCGGCCAGTTCGCTCGACAGCCTGCTCACCGCGAACCCCGACGTGAAGGCGATCTACATGCAGGCGGGCGGCGTGTATCTCTCGCCCACGCTGCAAACGCTGCGCCGCAAGCAGATGCTTTTCCCGGCGGGCAATCCGAAGCATATCGTGATCGTCTCCAATGACGGGATTCCGCAGGAATACGAAGCAATCCGCAAGGGCGAGATCGACGCCACCGTTTCGCAGCCCGCCGATCTCTATGCGAAGTACGGCCTCTACTACATCAAGGCCGCGCTGGAGGGCAAGACGTTCAAGCCGGGCAAGACCGATCACGACAGCACGATCGTCCAGTTGCAGCCCGGGATTCTCGAAGACGAGTTGCCGGCGCCGCTCGTGACGAAGCAAAACGTCGACGACAAGAACCTGTGGGGCAACACGATCAAATGAGCGATCGAATGAGCGATCGAATGAGCGATCGGACGAACGGCGCTTCGGGCGCGCCGCACGCGGTGGCCCTTGCCATGCAGCCTGGCGCCGCGGCCGGACTGCCGCCGGTGGTGGAGGCGAGCGGCGTGACGCGGCGCTTCGGCTCCACGGCGGCGCTCGCGAACGTGAGCCTGCGCGTGATGGCGGGCGAGTCGCATGCGCTCGTGGGCCGCAACGGCGCGGGCAAGTCGACGCTCGTTTCGATCCTCACGGGCCTGCGCAAGCCCGACGAAGGCACGGTGCGCTTCAACGGCGAACTCGCGCCGCCCATCGCCGAGCGCGATGCGTGGCGCGAGCGCGTCGCCTGTGTGTACCAGCACTCGACGATCATTCGCGACCTCAGTGTGGCCGAGAACCTGTTCATCAACCGTCAGCCGATGAAGCGCGGCGTGATCGACTGGACGACCATGCGCCGCGATGCGCGCGCGCTGCTCGACCACTGGCGCATCGACGTGCGCGAGGACGCGCGCGCGGGCGATCTCACGGTGGAGGCGCGCCAGCTTGTCGAGATCGCGCGGGCGCTCTCGTACGGCGCGCGCTTCATCATCCTCGACGAACCCACGGCGCAGCTCGACGGCGAGGAGATCAAGCGGCTCTTTCGCCGGATCGACGAATTGCAGCGCGACGGCGTGACGTTTCTCTTCATCTCGCACCATCTTCAGGAGGTCTACGAAATTTGCCAGGCGGTGACGGTGCTGCGCGACGCGCGCCACATCGTCAGCGCGCCGGTGGCCGACCTGCCGCGCGAGCGCCTGATCGAGGCGATGACGGGCGAGCACGGCGGCCTGAACGTCGCCGATGCCGCCGCGCGCGCGGCCTTGCCCGCCGACGCGCGGATCGCGCTCGAGGTGCGCGGCATTTCGGGCGCCGATTACCGCGACGTGTCGTTCGAGGTAAAGCGCGGCGAAGTCGTGGGCATCACGGGCGCGACCAGCAGCGGGCGCACGAGCGTGGGCGAAGCCGTCGCGGGACTCGCGGGCCAGCAGGCCGGCGAAATTCGCGTGAACGGTGCGCTTCTTGAGCCCGGCGACGTGCCCGCCGCGCTTGCTCTCGGTGTGGGCTGCGTGCCGAAGGACCGGCATCACGAGGGGCTCGTGCTCACGCAGTCGGTGGCCGAGAACGCGTCGATGACGATTGCGGGGCTGCTCGGGCGCCTCGGCTTCGCGTCGCCCGCCAGGAAGAACCAGGTGGGCAAGCGCATGATCGAGACGCTCGGCATCGTGGCGCTTGGGCCCGAGCATGTGGTCTCGGGGCTTTCGGGAGGCAATCAGCAGAAAGTGGTGATGGCGCGCGCGCTCGCGAGCGACCCCCAGGTGCTGGTGCTGATCGACCCCACGGCGGGTGTCGACGTGAAATCGAAGGAGGCGCTGCTCTCGGTCGTGGACCGCGTGCGCGACGAAGGCAAGGCCGTGCTCGTGGTGTCGAGCGAGCTCGACGATCTGCGCACCTGCGACCGCGTGCTCGTGATGTTTCGCGGCAGCGTGGTGACCGAATTCGCGGCAGGTTGGCAGGACCACGAACTGATTGCATCGATTGAAGGAGTCGATCTTCATGAAGCATAGTGTTGATGGTGTGTCCGCGGGTGTGTCCGCGCGACCGCCCGCATTCGCGGCGGTGCAACCCGACGTATCCCAAGGCGCCGCCCCGGGACGCGGCGCGCGCAGGCGCATCGAATTCGCGCGTCTGCGCGAACTCGCGTTGCTGCCCGCGCTCTTGCTGCTCATCGTGATCGGCGGCTTCGTGAGCCCGAGCTTTCTCACGAAGGCGAACCTCATCAGCGTGCTGGGCGCCTCGGCGGCGCTCGCGCTCGTGGTGCTCGCCGAATCGCTGATCGTGCTTACCGGCAAGTTCGATCTCTCGCTCGAATCGACGGTGGGCATCGCGCCTGCCGTGGGCGCGATGCTCGTGATGCCGGCGGCCTCCGCGGGCTTCGGCACGCAATGGCCCGCTTTGGCAGGACTCCTTGCGATTGTGGTCGTGGGCGCGCTGATCGGCTTCGTCAACGGTTTTCTGGTCGTGCGCCTGCGCCTGAATGCGTTCATCGTCACGCTGGCCATGCTCATCGTGCTGCGCGGCATGCTGGTGGGCGCGACCAAGGGCGGCACGCTGTTCGACATGCCGTCGTCGTTCTTCGCGCTCGCCACGACCATCGTGCTCGGCCTGCCGCTTTCGGTATGGCTCGCGGCTGCCGCTTTCGCATTCGCCGCGTTCATGTTGCGCTATCACCGCGCGGGCCGCGCGCTCTACGCGATCGGCGGCAATCCCGACGCCGCGCGCGCCGCGGGCATCCGCGTGGAGCGCATCACGTGGGGCGTGTTCGTGCTCGGCAGCATTCTGGCCGCGCTGGGCGGATTGATCGTGACCGGCTACGTGGGCGCGATCAATGCGAACCAGGGCAACGGCATGATCTTCACGGTGTTCGCGGCGGCCGTGATCGGCGGCATTTCGCTCGACGGCGGCAAGGGCACCATGTTCGGCGCGCTCTCGGGCGTGCTGTTGCTCGGCGTGGTGCAGAACCTGCTCACGCTCGCGCAGGTGCCGTCGTTCTGGATTCAGGCGATTTACGGCGCGATCATCCTCGGCTCGCTGATGGTGGCGCGGCTGGCGGGCGGCGAGGCCCAGAACTGAACGGCGGAGGCGAGATTTGAGCACTAACTTGAGCCCTGGCGCGAACCGCGGCGCACCGCATACCGACGCGCGTCTCATCCTGCTCGCACCCGAGGACAACTGCCTGATCGCGGCGGCGCGCTTGCCCGCGGGCGAGACGCTTGCGATCGAGGGCGAGCGCGTGACGCTCGCGAAGACGGTCGATCTGGGGCACAAAGTGGCACGCCGCGCGCTGGCGAAGGACGAGAAAGTGGTGCGCTATGGCGCGCCCATCGGCCACGTGACGGCGAACGTGGCGCGCGGCGAGCATCTGCATACGCACAACCTCGAAAGTGACTATCTGCCGACTTATACGCACGACGCGGGCCACGAGTTCGTATCGCATTGATCGCTTTGATATCGACTTAGCCGGCCCGCGCCGCATGCACGACGAACGCAGGACGAATGCCATGACCGAAACTCCACTCAACGCCAATGCAGCAAGCCCGGCCGAACCCGTGCTCGAAGGGTGGCTGCGCAGCGACGGACGCAAGGGTATCCGCAACGTGGTTGCGGTGGCGTATCTCGTCGAATGCGCCCATCACGTGGCGCGCGAGATCGTCGCACAGTTTCGCGAGCCGCTTTACGACGCTGACCACGCGTTCGACGACCCTCAGGCGCCGCATGAACCGCCCGTCCATCTGATCGGTTTTCCGGGCTGCTTCCCGAACCGCTACGCCGAAAAGATGATGACGCAGCTCACCACGCATCCGAACGTGGGCGCGGTGCTGTTCGTCTCGCTCGGCTGCGAGAGCATGAACAAGCACTATCTCGTGGACCAGGTGCGCGCGAGCGGGCGACCCGTAGAAGTGCTGACGATCCAGGAAAAGGGCGGCACGCGCAGCACGATCCAATACGGCGTGGACTGGGTGCGCGACGCGCGCGCCCAGCTCGCGCAGCAGCGGAAAGTGCCGATGCGGCTGGACGAGCTCGTGGTGGGCACGATTTGCGGCGGCTCGGACAGCACGAGCGGCATCACCGCGAATCCGGCCGTGGGCCGTGCGTTCGACCATCTGGTCGCGGCGGGCGCGGCGTGCCTGTTCGAGGAGACCGGCGAGCTGGTGGGCTGCGAATATCACATGAAGAACCGCGCGGCGCGCCCCGAACTCGGCGATGAGATCGTCGCGAGCGTGGCCAAGGCCGCGCGCTATTACTCGATCCTCGGGCACGGCTCGTTCGCGGTGGGCAATGCGGACGGCGGCCTCACCACGCTGGAAGAAAAATCGCTGGGTGCGTATGCGAAGAGCGGTGCATCGCCTATCGTCGGCATCGTAAAGCCGGGCGACGTGCCGCCCACGGGCGGGCTCTATCTGCTCGACGTCGTGCCCGACGGCGAGCCACGCTTCGGATTCCCGAACATCAGCGACAACGCCGAGATTGCGGAGCTGATCGCGTGCGGCGCGCACGTCATTCTGTTCACGACGGGGCGCGGCTCCGTGGTCGGGTCAGCGCTCGCGCCCGTCGTCAAGGTCTGCGCGAATCCGCAGACGTATCGCAATCTCGCGGGCGACATGGACGTCGACGCTGGCCGCATCCTCGAAGGCCGCGGCACGCTCGACGAAGTGGGGCGCGAGGTGTTCGATGTCACGCTCGCCGTCTCGCGCGGCGCGCGTTCGAAGTCGGAGACGCTCGGCCATCAGGA
Organism: Paraburkholderia sp. J63; assembly: GCF_905220245.1. Lineage (NCBI taxonomy): Bacteria > Pseudomonadati > Pseudomonadota > Betaproteobacteria > Burkholderiales > Burkholderiaceae > Paraburkholderia > Paraburkholderia sp. J63. Next base: position 26,781 of record NZ_CAJMZF010000057.1, read on the forward strand.
GTTTATTCTCACGTACAAGACCTTCGAGCCGGTCGGCCCCGCGTGCCTGCCCGCGAGCGCGCGCGTGCCGGTGCCGGTGGTCGCTTCGCACTGACGCAGTGAAACACTGAAGCATCGTGGATTCGATCGAGGAGACACATCGCATGGCGCAGGAGCCTCATCCGCCGGTCGCGCAGCGCCGCCGCATCGGGCGCACCGCGCTCGAAGTGAGCGCGCTGAGTCTGGGCACGGCGCCGCTCGGCGGCCTGTATCGCGATCTCACCGACCAGGAGGCGCAGGCCACCGTCGATGCCGCCTGGGCGGCCGGCGTGCGCTTCTTCGACACGGCGCCGCACTATGGCCATACGAAAGCGGAGCATCGTCTCGGCGATGCGCTGCGCCGCTACCCGCGCAGCGAATACGTGCTGTCGACCAAGGTGGGCCGCCGCTTCGTGCCGCGCACGCATCGCTACGACGGCAGCGAAGGCTGGCAAGACCCGTTGCCGTTCGAGGCCATTTACGACTACACGCGCGAAGGCATTCTGCGTTCGTTCGAGGATAGCCAGCAGCGGCTCGGCATCGTCGAGATCGACATGCTGCTCGTGCACGATATCGGCCGCCTGACGCACGGCGAGCGCAACGCGCACTACTGGCGGCAGCTCAGCGAAGGCGGCGGCTTTCGCGCGCTCGACGAATTGCGCGCGTCGGGCGTGGTAAAGGCCGTTGGCTTCGGCGTGAACGAGCGCGAAGTGATACTCGAGGCGATGCGCGAATTCACGATCGATTGCGCGCTGCTCGCGGGCCGCTACACGCTGCTCGAACAGGCGCCGCTCGACGATCTGCTGCCCGCCTGCAGCCAGCGCGGCGTGAGCATCCTGCTGGGCGGCGCGTTCAATTCGGGCATTCTCGCGCGCGGGCTTGCCGGCGACCGCAAGTTCAATTACGGCGAGGCGCCGCCCGAGGTGGTCGAGCGCGTGGCGCGCCTCGAAGCGGTCTGCCGCGCGCATGGCGCGCCGCTCGCGGCGGCGGCGCTGCAGTTTCCCTATGCGCATCCCGCCGTGGCGACCGTGCTCACGGGCGCGCGCAGCGCGGCGGAATTGCGCGAGAACGTGGCGTCGTTCGAGACGAAGCTGCCGCCCGAGCTCTGGCGGGCGTTGCGCGACGAAGGGCTCGTCGATGCGCGCGCGCCGCTGCCCTGAAGGCGCCCATCCGATGACCAAGCACACCGCGAACACGCAGATCGACGCGCATCAGCACTACTGGGACCCCGCGCGCGGCGATTACGGCTGGCTCACGCCTGCGTCGAGCACGCTCTACCGTTCCTTCGGTCCTGCCGATCTCGCGCCGCTGCGCGCGCGTTGCGGCGTCGCGCGCACCGTGCTCGTGCAGGCCGCGCCCAGCGTCGACGAAACCTGGTATCTGCTCGATCTCGCGCGCCACGACGATTCGATCGCGGGCGTGGTGGGCTGGGTGCCGCTCGACGATCCACTCGCGCCCGAGCTGATCGCCGAGCTCGCGCGCGAGCCCAAGCTGCGCGCCGTGCGCCCGATGCTGCAGGACCTGCCCGACGACGACTGGATCGCGAAAGCCGATACGGCGCCCGCCATCGAGGCGCTGATCGCGCACGACCTCGCTTTCGACGCGCTCATTTTCACGCGTCACGCGAGTGCGCTCGAAACGTTCCTCGCGCGCCATCGCGCGCTGCGCGTGGTGATCGATCATGGCGCGAAGCCGCCTATTAAAGAGGGCGGTGAAAGTACGCTGGGCTTCGCCACGTGGTCGCAGGCGATCGCGCGCCTCGCGCGCTTTGGGCAGGTCCATTGCAAGGTCTCGGGTCTCGTAACCGAAGCCGCGCCGGACTGGAGCGACGAGACCTTGCGGCCATGGGTCGGGCATCTGCTCGCGAACTTTGGCGCGCATCGGCTCATGTGGGGCAGCGACTGGCCCGTGCTCAACCTCAATGGCGACTACGAACGCTGGCACGCAAGCGCGCAGCGGCTGTTCGCGCATCTGGGCGAGCGCGAGCGCGCCGCCGTGTTCGGCGGCAACGCGGCCGCGTTCTATCAGTTGCCGTTGCGCGCCGATTTAGCCGGTTAGAAAAGATCCGCGAAACCAGAGTCCGATTCAACAGGAGTGGCAGATGGCACAAAGACTGGCCGGCAAGACGGCCTTGATCACGGCGGCGGGCCAGGGCATCGGCTACGCGGCCGCCGAGCGATTCGCGCGCGAGGGCGCGCGCGTGATCGCCACCGATATCCGCATCGACGCGCTCGCGTCCCTGCCGGTCGAGGCGCGCAAGCTCGACGTGCGCGACGGCGCGGCCATCGCGGCGCTCGCGCAGGAACTGGGCGCGATCGACGTGCTGTTCAACTGCGCGGGCTTCGTGCACGCGGGATCGATTCTCGAAGCGAGCGAGGAGGACTGGGACTTCGCCTTCGACCTCAACGCGAAGGCGATGTACCGGACCATCCGCGCCTTCCTGCCCGCGATGCTGGAAGCGGGCGGCGGCTCGATCATCAATATGTCGTCGGCGGCGTCGAGCGTGAAGGGCGTGCCCAACCGCTTCGTCTACGGCGCGTCCAAGGCGGCTGTGATAGGGTTGACCAAGGCCGTGGCCGCCGACTTCGTGACGCGCGGGATCCGCTGCAACGCGATCTGCCCCGGCACCGTGGCTTCACCCTCGCTCGAGGAGCGCATCGCTGCGCAGGCGGCGGCGCAGGGCACGAGCGTGGACGCGGCGCGCGCGGCCTTCGTCGCGCGTCAGCCAATGGGGCGCGTGGGCACGGCCGGGGAGATCGCGGCGCTCGCGCTCTATCTCGCCTCGGACGAGTCGGCGTTTACGACCGGCCAGACGCATGTGATCGATGGCGGGTGGTCTAACTAGTTAGCCCGTGGCGAGCGATAATCGACGCGAAGCCGACCGGACGCCCAACCCATTCCGCAGACAGACAAGGAACTTGAGACGATGAAACTGCTTCGCTATGGCCCCAAGGGGCACGAAAAGCCGGGCCTCGTGGATGCCGAAGGCCGCATTCGCGCGCTCTCGGGCGCCGTTGCCGACATCGCCGGCGACGTGCTTTCCGACGCGGGCCTCACGCAACTGCGCTCGATCGATCCGGAAACGCTGCCGCTCGTGGAGGGCAACCCGCGCCTCGGGCCCTGCGTGGGCCATATCGGCAAGATGGTGTGCATCGGCCTGAATTACGCCGATCACGCTGCCGAATCGGGCATGCCGGTGCCCAGCGAGCCCGTGGTGTTCAACAAGTGGACGAGCGCCATCATCGGCCCGAACGACGACATCGAGATTCCCCGCGGCTCGAAGAAGACCGACTGGGAAGTCGAGCTGGGCGTGGTGATCGGCAAGCCTGCGAAGAACGTGAGCGAGGCCGATGCACTGAGCTACGTGGCGGGCTACTGCGTGGTCAACGACGTCTCCGAGCGCGAGTGGCAGATCGAGCGCGGCGGCCAGTGGGACAAGGGCAAGGGCTTCGATACCTTTGGCCCGACCGGCCCGTGGCTCGTCACGCGCGACGAGGTGGCCGATCCGCAGAATCTCTCGATGTGGCTCGAAGTGGACGGCCACCGCTACCAGAACGGCAGCACGCGCACGATGATCTTCACGGTCGCGAAGCTGGTGTCGTATCTCTCGCAGTGCATGAGCCTGCAGCCGGGCGACGTGATCTCCACGGGCACGCCGCCGGGCGTGGGCATGGGCGTGAAGCCCGAGCCGGTGTACCTGAAACCGGGCCAGACCGTGCGCCTCGGCATCGAAGGGCTCGGCGAGCAGACGCAGAAGACGCGCGCGGCGGAGTGAGCGACGCGCCCGCCCCGATCTTGCTAAATGGGCATCGATAAAACGAAACGGCCGCGGAGATCCGCGGCCGTCGTGCTTTCTGCCCGACCTGGATGCGTGCCGATCAGGCGTCGTCACCCATGCGGCGCAGTCTCTCCGGGCGCACCGCCCGCATCGCCCATCCGGCTGACCGTGCCTTGCGCGAGCGCGATCAGCCGCTCGTCGCCGTTCTCCATCACGAACACGCTGCACTGGCAGGTGGCCTGCTGGCGCCCCGCATGGACCACGCGCGCCCGCGCGACCAGCGTGCCGGACAGGGCGGGCCGCAGGTAATTGATTTTGTACTCGCCCGTGACCACGCGCGGACCGAGCGCCAGCGCGCCCGCGAACGTGAGGGCGTTGTCGGCGAGATAGCTGATCACCCCGCCGTGCACGAACCCGTGCTGCTGCTTGAGGTCGTCGCGTACGGGCAGCCGCAGCGTCAGCTCGTCGGCCCCGACGTGCATGAGTTCGGTGCCGAGCAGCATGCTGAACGGTTGGGCGTGAAGCGCGCCGCGCGCGCGATCCAGCATATCGGTCATCGTCGGATTCCCCAGGGCCACGCCCTCGTAGTTTCCTAACCACTCTAGGAAGTGCCGTGCGGCGGCGCAAGGTGAATCGAAAATCGGTCGCTCCTCAATTGTTGCGGAAAACGACGTGAATCTCGCAGTGATCGTTTCTGCAACAGCTTATTGCGCATTTGATGCCGAAATTTCGCGCAATTGGCCTCAATCCAACGTTTGCGAGGCCGTAAACCCGTGCGGGTGCGCGCGTTATCCCGCGCGCGCCGAACCTACTCACTGCCATCCCAGGTGTTCAAGATGTTCAGCAAGATCAAGGTCGCATCCGGCCTTCTGTGTGTTCTCGCCGCGTTCTGCGTGCTTCAGCTCGTGACCGAGGGGCTCGGTTTCTGGGCCCTCACCCGCACGCACGACGACGTGAAGGATCTCTCGCGCGTGGCGCTGCGCCAGGCGAGCGCCGCCAACGAAGCCACCCAGCATTTGATGGACGCGCGCATCAACCTCTCGCGCGCCGGCACCCGCCTGATTCGCGGCGGCGGCGCGGCGCCGACCGACATCATCAACCATGCGCAGGAGCAACTGGGCGCGGCCGACCAGTCGTTCGCCGAGCTCACGGCGGTCGAGACCGTCAACGACGAAGACCGCGCACGCGTGGCGGCGCTCGGCCAGCGCTATCAGGTCTATCACAAGGCGCTCGCGGAGCTGATCGACGACCTCAACGCGAACAACATCCAGGCCTTCCTCGACCAGCCGACGCAGTCGTACCAGGACGCCTATCTCGCCGAACTGCACGAATTCGCGCGCTTCAGCGCGGCGGCCAGCCACGCCTCGCTCGCGTCGATCGATACGCGTCTCGCGCTGTTCCAGAGCGTGGGCATCGCGATCCTGATCGTGCTGATCGCGCTCGCCACGGGCGTGCACTTCGCGCTGCGCCGGGGCGTCGTGGCGCCGCTCGAAGAAGCGGGCCGCCACTTCGATCGCATCGCGCGCGGGCGCCTGAACGAAACCGTGGCCGCGCGCGGCGACAACGAGATTGGCCTGCTCTTTCGCGATCTCGCGATGATGCAGGCGAGCCTCGCGCGCACGGTCCACACGGTGCGCGAGGTGGCGGGCTCGATCCACGTGGGCGCCGACGAGATCGCGACCGGCAACGCCGATCTCTCGGCGCGCACGGAGTCGCAGGCGGCCTCGCTCGAAGAGACGGCGGCCAGCATGGAAGAGCTCACAGGCACGGTGCGCAACACCGCCGAGAACGCGCGCGAGGCCAACATGCTGGCCGAGGCGGCGCTCAACGCGACCGCGCGCGGCGGCGCCGTGGTGGGCGAGGTGGTCGAGCGCATGCATGGCATCGCGCAGAGCTCGGACAAGATCGCGGAAATCATCGGCGTGATCGACGGGATTGCGTTTCAGACCAACATCCTTGCGCTCAACGCGGCCGTGGAAGCGGCGCGCGCGGGCGAGCAGGGGCGCGGCTTCGCCGTCGTGGCGGGCGAGGTGCGCGGGCTCGCGCAGCGCAGCGCGCAGTCGGCCAAGGAGATCAAGACGCTGATCAGCGAGTCGGTGGCGCAGATCCGCGGCGGCTCGGAGCTGGTCGAGCGCGCGGGCTCGGCCATGCGCGAGGTGTCGACGTCGATCTCGCGCGTCACGCAGATGATGGCCGGCATCAGCGCCTCGTCGCTCGAGCAGAGCGCGGGCATCGATCAGGTAAATACCGCCGTTTCGCAGATGGATCAGATGACGCAGCAAAACGCGGCGCTCGTTGAGGAGGCCGCGGCGGCGGCGGCTTCGCTGCATCAGCAGACGCGGCAACTGGCCGAGGCCGTGGCGGCATTCGAGATTTCCCCGGCCGTGCTGGCCGAAGGGCGTGGCCTCGCGCAAGCGGCGGCGATGCGCGCGGAACCGGCGGGGCTGCTGGCGGCGGGTTGATTCGCTGGATTTGCCCGATTGCGCCGATCGATCCCGACGGGTTTGATCGGCGCAATCGATGCAATCGACGTGGGGCCGTCCGCCGCAACGGCGGGCGGCAGCGCGCTACGGCAGCGCGCGATACGCCGTCAACAGGTGATAGGGCGTGGTCGAAGGCATGTCCGCGCGGACGAGCTCTCCGCCCGCGTTTCTACATTCCACCCAGCCTTGCGGCGTGAGAAAGCGCTGCGCAAATTTCCCGATCTGCACTTCTAACGTTGCGCGCACAACGGTATCGCCGTGGGTTGCGATCGCGCGCAGATACTCCGTTTGCGCCCAGATGCGCTGCGTGTCGTCGATCACGCGGCCCTGCTCGTCGAAGGACGCCGCGACGGCGCCGCTGACCGGGTCCACGCCGTGCTTCACTGCAAATACGAACGCGCGCGCGAGCGCCTCCTGAAGCCCGGACGCCCCCAGCCGGTGCGCGCCCGCCTGCGCCGCGAGCCAGAACCATTCGAACTGATGTCCCGGTTCGAGGCGGTTGTCCGCCGTCCCGAGCGGCAGTTCGGCGATACAGCCCGTGCCCGCGTGCAGGAAATTGCGTGCAAGCGCTTCGACGAGGCTTGTGATCGCCGTGTCGAAGGCGGCGTCGCCACTTGCCTCGCGGGCCACGAGCCACGCCTCGGTCAGATGCATCAGCGGATTCTGCAGCGGCCCGCTCGCGACGCTCGCGAAGGACGTATCGAGCGCCGCGTTGAGCAAGCCGTCGTGCGCCTTGAAGCGATCCAGGATCAGCGCGGACGTTTCGCGTGCCGTGTCGAGCGCCTCGGCCACGCCGAAGCGCTGGCCATAGGCCGAGCACGCGAACACCACGAACGCATGGGTGTAGAGGTCCTTCGTGGTGTCGAGCGGAGCGCCCTGGGCGTCGAGGCTGTAGAACCATCCGCCGTGCGCGTGGTCCGCAAAGAAGTGGCGCAGCGATTCGAAGAGCGTGTGCGCATGCGCGGCCTCAGGCCCGCCTGCCTGCGAGAACACGAAGAGCTGGCGGGCGCAGGCCATCGCGCGATAGCGCGTGTCGGGCAGCGGCGCCGTACCCGATGCATCGAGCGCTTCATGCGGTAGACGCAGCGTCGCGTTGAAGCCGGGGCCGCGCCACAATGGCAGGATCGTGCGGTCGAAATGGTCGCGCAGGCTCGCTGCGGCGGTGAGAGCGTTCATGGAAGACCTGGGCGCGAGAGGCGTCGGCGCAAGGAAAACAGGGTGTCCGCGATTGTACGCCGGGGCCAGTCTGTCTCGATTATGGGGCGTACGATGCACCGCATGCGGCGGCTTGCCGCCCCAGCGCCAGGACTGCCGGGACGGACCTGGGGGGCGCCCGCCGCGATCATTTCAACAACAGGATGGGCTGCGCAAGCGGTACACATCCACGAGAACAAGGAGAGCGACAACCATGCTCGGCAATTGGGAACTCATTTCGCGGCTCGTGCTGGCCGCGTTGCTCGGCAGCGTGATCGGCATCGAGCGCGAACGTCTGTCGTGGGCCGCGGGGTTGCGCACGCACATGCTCGTGTGCGTGGGTTCGGCACTGATCATGATCGTTTCCGCGTTCGGTTTTGCCGATGCGCTGGGCGGCGAGCACGTCGTGCTCGACCCCTCGCGGATGGCCGCCCAGGTGGTCTCCGGCATCGGCTTTCTCGGCGCCGGCTCGATCCTGCTGCGCGGCGAGATCGTGCGCGGCCTGACGACGGCGGCGAGCCTGTGGTCGGTGGCGGCCATCGGCCTCGCGGTGGGCGGCGGCCTCTATACCGCGGCGATCGCGGCGACCATCATCATTCTCATCATCCTCGCGGGCATCAAGCCGCTCGAGCGGCGCTTCATCACGTTCCGGCAGCGCCGGCGCATTTCGCTGCTCGTCGATCGCGGCGCGCTCACGTTCCACTCGCTGCACGGCGCGCTGGGCACGTCCAGCTCGCGCGTGAAGCAGTTCGTGGTGCAGCAGAACGACGATTCGCCCGAACTCGACGAAGTGATGATCGTGCTGAGCCGCGTTTCGTCGATGGAGTACGAGGCCATCTGCACGGCGCTGCGGCGCTTGCCAGTCGTAAAGGAGTTTCGCGAGGAAGACGGGCAGGGCTGATGCGGCACGCATGGTTCATATTTGAGGGGCTCACAGGTTTATCGTTTGCGGCTAAGATGCCTGACCAGCGGCGCGCGGCTTTGGGATACGCGCGTCCGGGGAGCGACACGCGGCTGTCACGCTGCGGCCAGGCGTGACTGACGCGCGACGCGAGTTCACCTGAAGCGAGTCTCATCGTCGATCCATGGCCGAACACGCAGATAACGGACCTTCCAATATCGGACGCACTGCGCGTAGTGCGTCGTCCCGGCGTCGAAACCCGACGCCTTCTCCCGACACCGAAGTCACCCTGTCAGCGGACGCCCCGGCGGCGGAGCCGGGTAGTGCGCTCACGCTCGATCTTTTTGACGCGGGCGCCGAGCCGGGGGGCGAGCACGAAGCGGCTGAGGTGGCCGATGCCGCGCAGGCCGCGGGCGCTAAGGGCGGTCGTGCGACGACCGCACGGCGTGCGGCACGCACGCCGGTGACAGCCGAACCGATGGAAGATGCCGCGAGCACTGACGGCGAGCCGGACGGCCAGGCGGCGGGGGGCGTGCATGGCGACGCGCCGCAAGCCCTTGCCGTAACGGAGGGCGAGGGCGCAGAGCGGGCCGCATCGTCCTCCGAATCCGTGACCGCGCCCGGTGGCTTGCACGGCGCAGCCAAAGAACCGGTGCTCTCGGGCTTGCCGCCGGCAAACGGCTTCTCCTACGCGGCCACGGGCGCCACGGGCAACGCCGCGCGCATGGTCTCGACGGTGCATGCCGCCGACGTTGACGCGGCGGTCCACGGCCAAGTGCCCGAGCGCGCGGCGAGCCACGACGCCGGGCGCGCGGTGGCGATGCTGCCCACGGAGATCGTCGCGGCGATGGCCGCCCAGACGCGCAGGACGAAGTGGATGCTGACGGCGGCCGTTGCCGCGCTCGTGGTGACGGCGGGCGTGGCGATCGCGCAGACGCTCTTGCTTGCGAGCCTCTCGGCCGATACCGCAACGCAGCAACAGCGTTTCGACGTGCTGATGCAGAACCAGCAGGTGGCGCTAGACAACATGGGGGCGCGCCTGGCTGCACCGGCCGCTACCTTGGCCGCAGCGGCACCGCCGCCGCCGCCGGCAACGCCGCCCCGCCATGCCGCAAGAGCGGCCACGATGCCCAAAACGTCCGAGAAGGCCACATCGCGCGCCGCGGCGCATTTGCGGCACGCCAGGTCCTCCCGCCAGGCTGCGGCGAAAAACTGATCTGCGCTTCCATCCAGTTTCGACCCTTAAATTGAAGGTCATCCAGCCGTTGTTTTGATGCAACGTATGGATGGCCAACGGCCAAGCCGCGACGCGGTGCCGCAGATTTCTTGTTGCATCGCACTGGTGTTGGACTAGGGAAAACCCTATAATGCATTTGTTCCTAGGGAAAACCCTAAAATCTTGTCTAACCGGGAGTCGCCATGAGCTTTATCCTTGCACTTTTCCAAAAGGTGAGCGATCTCTTCGCGTCGCCGTATCTGCCGATGGATGTCGAATATTCGTATGCAGCGCGTCACCGCGAAGCAGAACGCATCCGCCGCTCGCACTACACGCCTTACAGCCTGCCGCGCGACTAATCTCGCCGTATTGGGAGCGGCAAGAGCGAAGCGCAGCAATTCGCGCGGCTCTGAGTTGATACATCGGCGTTGCTCCAACAGTCGGTACATCGAATGAGGCCGGTTCTTGCAAGAGAACCGGCCTTGTCGCGTCTGGACGGGAGCGAGTGGAGTGAAAAGGTATTCAGCGAATGACGCGCGAAAAAAATAGTTAGTAACTCGAATTTAAATGGCGTCGTTGACCGAATGACGTCGTCATGCCGAGTAAGGCGCAACGAATCCTGCGGCGACCGCGAACGCGCACTCCCCTGTTGCCGAGCGGGCCGATCCTGAACCGGAGCGGATGCCGTGCCACACCCACGTATTTTCCCCCGCGACTACAGCCGCGAAGATTCCGCCCAGACCTTCCTGGAACCCGTGCCGGATGTTTGTCCTGCCGCATAGGTCGGTGCTGTTATGCCATGTGGGTATTGCCGTGCATCCTTGACGCTGCGCCAGGCGCGACGCCGCGCATGCGGGTAGCGTGGGGAGATTTGTCAATTTGCGTGACATTCACACGCTCCAGATTTAGGACTACATACAAAGAGGATGTCTATGGCGGAATCTGACGGTGGTGCGAGGCTGGTAACGGGCAGGCAGTCGGCCCATATGGAAATCATCCGGCGCTACAAGGATGGCAGGATTCCCGAAGAAGATCGGCGCAAGCCACGCGTGAAGCCCGAGCTGTCGGTGGTCGAATGGGAGGCACATGAGGAAGTCTGCAAGCCGTACCGGATCAAGGCGCTGGTTTCAACTTCAGGGCCGGTGTCGCGCAAGGATATCCTCGGACAGTGGGCGAAGCTCCGGTTTCAGACCGAGGAAGGCGCACCGCTGCGCGAGTTCTGGTGCTTCGTTTCGCGTTTTGATTCGGTGTCCCGCTCGCGCGATGGCTGTACATACCATGTCGTAGCCCACCAGATTCTGGCGTTGCTCGACGGTCCGAGCAACTGCGCAACGTACCAGAACAAGACCTCCGCCGACATTATCCAGGAAGTCATCAAGCGTACCGATCTGAAACCCTGGATACGGGTGGTGACGCGGTTGCGGCGGCAGCACCCGAAACACGCGTTCCGCATGCAGTACAACATGGGCGATTAGGACTACTGCCGTCTGGAAATGGAGCAGGCGGGGCTGTTCTGCTTTACGGAAACTGACCGGCACGGCGAAGTGCTGGTCATAGCCGACGATATCGACGGCTATACCCGTCCGGCCATCGAACTGAAGGAGCGTCCTGGCAGTGGCCTGCATACTTTTGAGGAATCGATTTACTCGCTGAAGTTCAGGACGCGGACGGTCCCGGATTCCTTTGTCGTGGCCGACTACAACCCCGACCAGGCGTACACCCTGTACCGCGGGGAAGGCCGTGCACGTGACGAGTTCAGCAGCGATGACGATAACACGATGCTGGGCACGCCCTACGTGTGGGGTACGCAGCACGAGGACGCGGCCAGCGCGAAACGCGCAGCCGTGCTGCGGCACGAAGCGGCGCGTGCGCAGCAAGTCACTTGCAAGGCCCGGTCCACGATGCCCGCGGTCCGTCCCGGCTGCATCGTGAAACCCGACACGCTGGACGACTATGCAGCGGAAGAAGGGGCCGGGATCGACATGAAGGAAGGCGTGTTCATATTCAAGGTTGTGCATCACGGCGCGCGCAACCAGAACTACCGCAATACCTTCCAGGCGATTCCGGCAGGCCGTCCCTATCGCATGGGCATAGACGAGTCGAAGTGGCCCCGTGTGCACACGCTGGGTTTCACGGTCAAGTCACCGAATGACTACACCTACCCCTACCTGGATGACGAAGGCCGGATCATCGTGCGCTTTCACTGCGACTTCGGCAACTGGCCGAAGGGCGGCGAGAGCGTGCCGCTGCGCATGGCCAAGCCCTTCGCGAGCAAGGACCGTTCGGGCCTGAACCTGCCGCCCGTGGATGGCGACCAGGGGATAGCGGGATTCTACGAGGGCAATCCAAACAAGCCCTTCGCACTGGCGTTTTTGCCAAATTCCGTCAACCCGGATCACATCAACAGCTCGCGCCGCCGCATGTCGCGCGGCGAGATCGCCACGCGTTCGGGCAACAAGCTGCGGTTCGAGGATTGGGAGGGGCAGCGCGGCGTCGAACTGCGGACAGAGGAAGAAGGCCGTTCGCAGTTGAGCATGGGCTACATACCGGATCGCGAACTCAAGGAGCGCGGGCGCGGCGTGGAGTTGCGCACGGCGGCGTACCTGGTGAACCGGGGCGGCAAGGGCGTGATGGTCGCGGCCTACGACCAGGGCGGCGGCCAGGGCAAGGTGCTCGCCATGGACGAGACGGATGCCCAGCTCAAGGATCACCAGGCACTCAGCAAGTCACTTGCAGATTCGGCTGACGCGTCGAAAGCCACGCCCGCGGACACGGACGCGCAGAAGGCGATTGACGATGGCCTGCACGGGCTGAAGAAGCCTGGCGTGCTGGTCACGGGACCGGGGCCGGTGGGGATTGTCTCGGGCGATGGCATGCACGTGGCCGCCGATGGGTCGCTCGTGGCGACCACGAAGAAGGGCATGCACTTCAGCACGCTCAGGCGCTTCACGGTGGCGGCGCGTGATTGGGTGTCGCTGTTCTCGCAGAAGGGCATGAACCTCATCACGGCGGCGGGCGACTTCGTGGCACAGGCCCAGCGCGGGCGTATGCAGCTCGCCTCGCAGGGTGACATGACGGTGGAGACGGTGGACGGCGTGGTGCACGTGAAGTCTCCAAAGGAGATCGTGCTGAACGCGGGCGGCACGTACATGAAGCTCTCGCCAGGCGGCATCGAGTTCGGCTCGCGCGGTGGCGCGCTGTTCAGGACGACCGGCCTGAAGAAGATCGGACCTGCACAGATGGACCTGGGCGGCGCGGCGTTCGCGCCGCAGTTCGTGCCGTTCACGACAGGCTGCGAGGTGTGGCGCAGGAATGCGAATTTCATCCAGGACGTCGCGGGCAAGCCCGCGCCCGCACCGGACCCGGCGCAGTGGGAAGGACTGGCGAATACGGGAGCGGTGGCACCGGCACCCATGCTCGATGCAGGGTCGATGGCATCGGCGGGTGGTGGCGGATTGCAGGATATGCAGCCGCTGGGGCAGGTACTCCCTGGCTCGACGGGTTCTGCGGGTGGTCCGGTGCAGAGCGCCGGGGCCATGGGGCAGTTCTCGCCGTTTGATGGGAAGCCGTCGAACGTTGATCCGAATATTCCCAAGGTCAAGGTCGCATTGTCTGGATCTGATGACCAGAAACTCAGCTACGTTACCCCTGACCCCATCAAGCTGGAAAAAGCCATTCCCTGTGACTGGAAGAGCGCGGACCTGAAGGCAGACGTCAATCAGCATATCGAATCTAAAACGTATTGGGGCAGGCTGAAAGATAGATCCCCATGGAAAAGTAAAGATGGATCGATCTGGTTTAAAGCTGGCGGTTCAAGGGATTCGAATTTTGAATTTTCATACAGCGAGCAGGACAAGACCGTTACTTGCACGGTGCGGGTGATGTTGATTCCGATGGACTTGTTTCCAGTTGATGCAAATGGGAATCGGGATAGTAGCGCCCAGATACAAACGATCCCATATGAATCACCAATCCATTGGAGAATGACGCCTGGCTCTGCAGCCAACGGCGTAAAAATGGACTATCGCGAAGCACCCGGAGCCCAATACGATATCAATGCACTCACAAGCCGCATCGAGGCTGTGTTGAATCAGGGTAACTACAAGTTAATTCTGGACGGATGCTCCAAGGGCGCAGCGTGTGGATGTCGGGTGAAAGTCAAATTCAGGGCCGACCTTCGTATGTCGATCAAGGGCGTGCCCATCAATGGATTCCGCGAGCACGTTTCGCTTCACCTCTATCCCTTCGTCCTTCGTGCTGATACTTCGGCTTGGGGTGAAGGACAAAAAAGCAGAGATGACAATAAAGTAATTCACGACCTCCCGGCCGCCAATGTTGAGGCGCATGAGTGCGGGCACTATTTCAACTTCCCCGACGAATATTACGATCAGGGCGGTTGGATTCATGAATCGTATATCAAGGACGAGCAGATCGATTTCTCACTGGTTGACGCGAAAACTGGAACTATGGTTTGGCAAGGGAGTTCGCCAAAAAACCTGATGGGCTACGGTGCCGTTGAGCCTCTTCAAGGCGGCCAGGTTACGGCCAAGATTAAACCCTACTACCTGGAATACGTGCGACGTCAATACTCACTTGCGACCAATAAGCTGTGGAGGGTTGGTTATGAATCATAGTCGATGGACTCAATGTTTAGGCTGTGCCGCGCTTGTCTTGTTCGCATTTATAAACGATGCAAATTCTGAGGCTGAAAAGTCGGGGGATAAATCAATGCAATATAGCTACACAACCAATGGTGCTGCGGATGGCAGTTTCAATGCCTATGGAAACAATGAGATCACGGTCTCGGGTGACGTTCTGAGCGTTCTGATTGGCGATTCCGATGGAGACAAGAACATCAACGGAGTTGGAATATATGAGTTGAAATTACTCAATAAAAATCTAAAAGATGCCCAGAAGCTAGCGGAGTTGCTGTGCTCTCCAGACGACCCAAATAGCGACGTGCCAATCTCGGATCTATATGGCACCACATGCGATGGCAAGATGAGAAGTGGCATGATGAGGAATTTCAGTCGTCCTGTTGCGATCAAGATCGCTGATCTGGTGGATTCACTAAAAAGCGCGGGAGTTCGGGAAGGAAGAAAGATCGTGAAACTCGATCTTTCACTCGCTTCGATCAATCGTGCTGTCGATGGATTTCTGGTATCGCTAAGGTTCGTCAACAGTGGCGACTACCCGATCACATTCAAGACACCCGACAAGTGGGAGACCAAAGTTGGAAAGTACATGGACATTTTGGCCGTCACGGACTCAAGTGACGGCATGTCGTCAAGGATCGGTTTTGCATTGGCTGGACAGCCTCTTGCCAATCCAGCGCAGTTTCCCGATGATGAAATCACCGTCGCGCCCCATAGTATCGTGGTTGTAACAATAAAAACTACCCATATCCAGAAATTCACTGCCGGCACCTACGATCTCAATGCTGGCGCATTCATGGAAATAAAGGTCGTCGGATTGGAGTCCAGTCTGATTCGTGTCGATTTCCATTCGGACTACAAGAACCCGACGCGCGTGGCCTTTGACCGCGACTACCCCTCAACGCCGCAGGAGCGTGAGCAGTGGGAAGCGTACCAGCGAACCCGCATGTCCCAATGGTCGGTCAAGCCAGGGCAGACGTTTGCCGAAGACGGGCTGTATCGTGCTGTGCGCACCAGCGGCAGCGCTCGCGGCCTGCTGCTGAAACCATTCAAGGCCGGGGACGTAGCAACGACCGAACCCGTGACGATGCCGATGGACTCGGAGTACACGATGGGCACGAATATCGACGGCCCGGTGCAGTGGGTGTGGGAGGCGAGTGCGCCCACGCCTGTCAAGCAGTGGTCATTCGACCTCATCGACGGCACGCAGCAGTTCTGTGAACCCGGCGTGGCCTGTCCGCGCAGCGGGCGCTGGGTGCCGCGCGTGTCGGTTGGTTACTCGATGCTTTCACAGGAATACCAGTACCAGCTCGCGAACATGGTGACGCTGCGCCGGGGGGACACGATGCCCTCCATCAAGGGCGACTTCCCGAAATGGGAATGGGTGGGGGTGCCCCGTGGTTGAACGCGCCTGCATTCTGCGGCTCGACCGCACCACGGCACAGGGCACCGTGCTTGACGCCATCGATGACACGGGCATCGATGAGCGCGGCATGAGCTATCTCGGTGCGCGTGTGCAGTGTCCCGCGTGCGGGACCGTGGGGCGCATCGAGGCCAACGGGCCGCGTAGCCCCGAGGATGCCATCGATGACAAGCTGCCTGCGCTGGAGAATGACTTCTGCCGCTGCGGCTGCAATCCGCCGCCCCGGCTCATCGCCTCGCAGCGCGACTGGACTTACGAGAGCTGATACGGAGGAACGATGACCTTTCGATGGGACGAGCCGATGCTGGAGGAACGGGAGGCCGGCGAGCCGCCGCCTCTCTGGATATACGTCGTAGTGTTTGTTGTCGTGGAGTGTGTTGCTTTCGGGCTGACTATTGTTAACTGGCCCAAGGGCAAGTCCGTCAACTCATGGGAATTCGTGCGCGGCATTCTGCTGCTTGGGCCGGTCTTTTCGGGGGCGATCTGTGCGTTCATCTACCACAGCGCGCACGGACAGTACGCTTTTGAGACCGCCGTGACGAATCAGGAAGGCTGGGAGCGGAGGCGGTCGTGGCTACGCTCCAGCCGCTCAGGCGTAGCCGTACTCGACAGCGTGGTGCTCGCGCCCGAACCGGACTTGGCCGAACGCATGCTGGCACTCGACGGCACGCCACCCGAGAACCCCGGCAAGGTGATGGCGCTGGAAGAACTGGACGGTGGGCAATCGCGGCTGCACGTCCTGCTGGAAAAGCTGCTTGGTCCGCTCGCCCCGAAACTGGCCGGGGCCAGGCGCAGTGAGTCGTTCCAGCTCATGATGCAGGCCGACCGCGACAACTCATCCGATGTGATTAACGAGGTCTGGAAAAAACTGGAGCTGCCAGGATATCCGCACATCATCCGCATGCAGCCCGACACCGGGCCAAAGTTTGCGGAGCAGTGGTTTCCCGCTGACGCCAATCCGCAATACCGCCTGGTGCTCGCGTGGCATCTGAACGACGGCGGTCCGGACGCACCCCAGGAATTCTCCGAGTTCGGGGTCGCCCTGCTGCTTGGCTCGCACCCGCTCATGTGGGAAAAGCGCGGCAAGCTACGCGGGCAGGCGTGGCTGCTGCGCGGGATCGAGGCAGAAGCCGACCAGGTGGAGGATGCACTGACGCAGCTACTCGAGGCTGAACAGGTGGAGTCGAAGCGCATCCGCAACTTCTGGCACTGCCGCCTCAAGGGCCTCGCGCAGCATGCAACCTTGGGTGCGGTCAGGGACAGTGAACTGAAGGTTTCCACACACGCACTGGAAACGGCTATCGGCCCACAGGCCCCGGCGTCACGGTGGATGGTGTATGCGCTGGCGGCGAGGATGGCGCACTTCGGGCAGGGCGCGCAGCTCGTGGCCCTGCCGGGTGAGAAAGGGGTAGTGCTCAATCT
>NZ_CAJMZF010000058.1:0-41420 GCF_905220245.1 Paraburkholderia sp. J63
ACGCCTCGTTGGAACTCGCGGTCGCTGCGCAGGACGTACTGTGGTCGCCCGTCATCGAGGATGTCAAAATAGAGTCCGATGTCTTCAGTTACCCCATCATTACTGGCCGCCCCAACCTGGAGCGCCATCGGACCACAATGAACGCTGTGTCACGCGGTAACCCCTTCGAAGTATCCACATCGGTGGTTGTATTCCGGCCCGATCGGACGTTGCTGGCCCGTACGCTGGCCAGTCTCGTGGCCGCCAGTGGTGCGCTTGCTGCAGGCAAAGAGGGGGCGCTCCACCTTTACCTGATCGATAACGGGGGGCTGCCCGATATAGGCGAAAGTCTCGAAGCGCTTGCGCGCGCCGGAATCGGCTACACGCTGATCGAGGGGCACGGCAACGTGGGTTATGGGCGCGGACACAATCTCGCGATGGCGCAACCTCTAGGCCGCTATCACCTGATTCTCAATCCTGACATCGACATGAGTTCCGACGCGCTGAAGAAGGCGATCGAGTTCATGGACTCGCACCCAGACACAGGGTTGCTTACACCAGCCATATTCGACGATACAGGCGAGATGCAATTCCTCTGTCGCCAATATCCGACGCTGATCGACCTGTTCGTCCGCGGCTTCCTGCCCGCATCGATGCGGCGTTTGTTTGCGCGGCGCCTCGCGCGCTATGAGATGCGTGCGCAGATCAACGAGTGCGACACGGTTTGGGATCCACCGATCGTGAGCGGTTGTTTCATGCTGTTCAGAACGGATGTGCTGAAAAAACTCGAGGGATTCGACCCTCGCTATTTCCTCTATTTCGAGGACTATGATTTGAGCCTGCGCACGCATGACGTGGCGCGCGTCGCCTATGTGCCCTCGGTGCGCGTGCTTCACCACGGCGGCGGCGCTTCGCGCAAGGGCTTTGCACACATCCGCATGTTCGTGGCATCGGCCTTCAAGTTCTTCAACCGCTTCGGGTGGAAGTGGCTGTGAGCAGCATTCTGGTCACAGGTGCGAACGGCTTCGTCGGCCGCTCGGTGTGCCGCACGTTGACGGCCAATGGCCATGACGTGACGGCGCTCGTCCGGCGAGCAGGCTCGGCCGCCGGCACGGCACGCGAATGGAGCCATGGCGGGGCAGATTTCGCCGGCCTCGCCGAGGCATGGCCGCGCGAGCTCGTACCCGATTGCATCGTGCACCTCGCGGCGCGCGTGCACGTAATGAACGACACGGCCGCAGATCCGCTCGCCGCTTTTCGCGCAACCAACGTCGAAGGCGCGTTGCGGGTGGCGCGCGCCGCCCGCGAACGCGGTGCACGGCGCATGGTGTTCGTGAGCAGCGTGAAGGCCGCGGCGGAGTTCGATAGCGGCGTGCCGCTCACCGAATCCGTGGAGGCCGCTCCCGACGACGCCTACGGACGCTCGAAACTGCAGGCGGAGGAGGCACTCTGGCAATATGGCGAGCAGAGTGGTCTCGAAATCGTGATCGTGCGACCGCCGCTCGTGTATGGCCCGGACGTCGGCGCGAATTTTTTGCAGATGATGAATGCGTTATGGCGACGCCTGCCGCTACCGCTCGGCGCGGTCGATGCGCGTCGCAGCCTCGTCTACGTCGAAAACCTTGCCGACGCGCTCATGCACTGCGCCATCGACCCGCGTGCCGCGAATGCTTGCTTCTACGTTCGCGACGACCAGGACCCCTCGGTCGCCGGGCTGCTGCGCGCGCTGGGACGCCATCTGGGCCGTCCTGCGCGGCTCTTGCCGGTACCGGTGTCGCTATTGCGCGCGGCAGGCGCCCTGACGGGGCGGTCCGCGCAAATGGAGCGGCTGACCCAGAGCCTGAGAGTCGACGATTCGCGTATCCGCGAGACGCTCGGATGGACGAGCCCCTATACCCTGGACGAAGGACTGGCCGCGACGGCGCGCTGGTATCGCTCCACGCATTGAACTAACGGAGAGCATTGAAGCCGATGTTGCAGGCACCGATGTCGATACCCCTGTGCGCCGCGGCGACCGTAGTCATTTGCGCTGCGTTGTGCGCGGCCGTACTGGGCGTTCTGCTCAAGACCGGCCTGGCGTGGCGCCTCGCCACGGATATCCCGAACGAGCGCTCGCTTCACGAGCGTCCGACGCCGCGCGTTGGCGGCTGGGGCATGATGCCCGTGATCGTGGTCGCGATCCTGCTTCTGGCCCCGTCGCTGTGGTTGGTCGCCGTTGCCGTTGCTTTTCTGGCAGCGGTTTCGCAGATCGACGATCGCCGCGGCTTGCCCGCGCGCGTGCGCTTTGCGGCGCATTTCGTCGCGGTACTGGCGCTGATCGTCGTTTATCCGGCTCCGGTTCCTTGGTGGTGCCTCGCCGGGTTGGCATTTTTGATGTTGTGGCTGGTCAATCTTTACAATTTCATGGATGGTTCGGACGGCCTCGCGGGCGGCATGGCGCTATTTGGCTTCGGGGCCTACGCGGTTGCGGCGCTGCTCGGGCCCACGCCGACGCTTGAGTTGAGCTGGGCGTGCGCCGCGGTCGCGGGTTCGGCGGCGGGATTTTTATTTTTCAACTTCCACCCCGCGAAGATATTTCTTGGTGACGCCGGGTCGATCCCCACGGGCTTTCTGGCCGGCGCAATGGGCTACTGGGGCTGGCGCAGCGGGGCTTGGCCGATCTGGTTCCCGGCCCTTGTGTTCTCGCCCTTTATTGGCGATGCCTCCATCACCTTGATCCGCCGGCTCTTGCGCGGCGAAAAATTTTGGCAAGCGCACCGCGAACATTATTATCAACGCATGGTTCGCCTTGGGACCGGTCATGCAGCAACGGCACTGACATGGTATCTGGTCATGTTTGCCGGCATAATACTTGCTCTTTGGGCCTTGGTACTACCCACGGCCTTACAGTGGGGAATCGTTGCAGGTTGGGCTGTCGTTCTTGTTCTGATGGGCGCGGCAATTGACGTGCGCTGGCGCCGTTTCCAGTCCCTTACCAGTCAACCTGAGGTCGAACGCTGATGCTCCGCAATAAAGCCTCCTGGCTCTCATTCAGCGCTTTTCTCTTCGATGTCGGTGCAGTGGCCGCCGCATGGCTGACGGCCTATCTGTTGCGCTTCAACGCGTCCGTCCCGACCGAATTCTGGCACGGTGCCGTCGATAACCTCTTCTGGGTGTTGCCGGTCTATGCCATTATGTTCCGCATTTTCGGGCTCTACCGCGGCATGTGGGTCTTTGCGAGCCTGCCCGATCTGATGCGCATTTCGAAGGCGATCGTCTCGGCCGCACTCATCGTGATGGTGGCGTCGGTCATGCTGCAACCGTCGCCGATCGTTCCGCGTTCCGTGCTGATCGTCTCGCCGCTTCTGCTGTTTTTTGTCATGGGCGGCGCGCGCGCGCTTTATCGTGCGACCAAAGAGTTCTACCTGTACGGTGGCCTTGTTGCTCAAGGCAAGCCTGTTATTGTCGTGGGCGCAGGCGGAGCCGGCGCAAGCCTCGCGCGCGAGTTGTCGCGCTCGGCGGAGTGGCGCCTCGTGGGTCTGCTCGACGACGATCCGGCCAAAAAGGGGCGCGAGATCTACGGCTACAAGGTGCTCGGGCCCATCGGCGACATCGAGCATTGGGCCGGCGCGCTGCGCTGCGAGTTCGCCATCATCGCCATTCCTTCGGCGTCGGCGGAGGTGCAGCGGCATGTTGCCTCGCAATGTCTGCGAGCGGGCGTGAAGGCGCTGATGCTACCCGCGTTGACCGAGCTCGCTCCCGGCCAGGGCTTCCTTTCGCAGGTGCGCAACATCGACCTCGAAGACTTGCTTGGTCGCGATGCAGTCAACATCGATACCCCGCACGTCGAGGCTCTTTTGAGTGGGCGAGTGGTCATGGTGACGGGAGCGGGCGGCTCGATCGGCTCTGAACTATGCCGCCAGATTCTGCGCTTCGCACCCGCGCAACTCATTGCTCTCGATCTGTCCGAATACGCGATGTATCGGCTCACTGAGGAAATCCGCGAACGCTTTCCCGAGCTTTCCGTGGTGCCCATCATCGGCGATGCGAAGGACGCGTTGCTGCTCGACCAGGTGATGGCGCGCTACACGCCCCACATCGTGTTCCACGCGGCGGCATACAAGCACGTTCCGCTGATGGAAGAGCTCAACGCATGGCAGGCGATTCGCAACAACGTGCTGGGTACGTACCGCGTTGCGCGCGCGGCGATCAAGCACCAGGTCCGGCATTTCGTGCTCATTTCGACCGACAAGGCCGTCAATCCGACCAACGTGATGGGCGCGAGCAAGCGTCTCGCGGAGATGGCCTGTCAGGCCATGCAGCAGACGAGCGAGCGTACCCAGTTCGAGACTGTGCGCTTTGGTAACGTGCTGGGCAGCGCGGGCAGCGTGATTCCCAAATTCCAGCAGCAGATCGCGAAGGGCGGTCCGGTGACGGTTACGCACCCGGAGATTACGCGCTTCTTCATGACGATTCCCGAGGCTTCGCAGCTTGTGCTGCAGGCATCGAGCATGGGACATGGCGGCGAGATTTTCATTCTCGACATGGGCAAGCCGGTCAAGATCGTCGATCTCGCGCGCGACCTGATCCGCCTGTACGGCTTCACCGATGAGCAAATCCGTATCGCCTTCACGGGCCTGCGACCCGGTGAGAAGCTGTACGAAGAGCTGCTCGCCGACGATGAAACCACGACGCGCACGCCGCATCCCAAACTGCGTATTGCGCGGGCGCGTGAAGTGCCTGAGAACCTGCTCGACGAATTGCTGCCCTGGCTGATGCAGCACCGCGTGCCCACCGACGACGAAGTGCGCCGGGATTTGCGCCGCTGGGTGCCCGAGTATCAGCCGTCGAGCGCACCGAAGCTGCAGAGCGTAGGTGGAGCGGCGGCGCGAGCTGCAGGTTGACCTGGTGATTGGGCAAAACGGTAGGGTCGTAGCTTGCGGGTGATTAATTCCGGATTTGCCGGTTTCACAGGCCACCGTTTCCTCGCGTCCGGCCGTTGTAACGGCTGCGGTGCTATCGGTCGCATTCAGAGTGGTACTCGCCCTGGCTTGCGTTACTCTCGTGCGAGATTGAAGCTTTGAGAAATAGGGGGCCAGGAGATCCAGCGATTTTTGTCCGCCTATCCACGGTTGAGTTTTCGCAGTAGTTGCACTGGTACGCAGTTCAATGGACGGAGTCTGAAATGTCTCATGTCAGCTACGAGTACAGCGGGCACAGCATCGACATCGACGTGGACGAAGACCGCAACGGTCGGTGGCATTGGTCGTACAAGATCGATGGCGAGTACTACACGGAAGGTCTTGACCGGCCGCTCAAGAGCTTCGATCTGATGCTCGGCGAGGCAAAGCGCCACGCTGAAATGGAAGCGGACCAATTGCCGCCGCTCCATTGAGTGGCAGTGGCCCACAACCTGTTTTCATCGGGCCCGGATGCCCCGTTCCATCGTCAGGCATTCACGCCTTACTCAAACCCACGCGGATTTTTTTCCTGCCAGCGCCAGTGATCGATGCACATACGCTCGATGCTGAATTGCGCCTTCCAGCCGATCAGCTTTTCTGCCGTTGCGGGATTTGCATAGCACTCGGCAATATCGCCAGGCCGGCGCGCGACGATCTCATAGGGGACGGGGTGGCCCGAGGCTTGCTCGAACGCCTTCACGACCTGAAGCACGCTGTAGCCTTGACCCGTCCCGAGATTCACGACAAAGCCCTCGTTGCGGGCGATCAGTGCATCGAGTGCCTTGAGGTGCCCTTGGGCAAGATCGACGACATGAATGTAGTCGCGCACGCCCGTGCCGTCCGCGGTAGGGTAGTCGCCGCCGAACACGCGTAGCTTTTCGAGCTTGCCCACTGCGACCTGGGCGACATACGGCATGAGGTTATTCGGAATGCCGGCCGGATCCTCGCCGATCAAGCCACTTTCGTGCGCGCCCACCGGATTGAAATAGCGCAGCACCGCAATGCGCCAAGAGGGATCCGAGATCGCGACGTCGCGCAGGATCTGTTCGGCGATCAGCTTGGACTGGCCGTAAGGGTTCGTTGCCGAAAGCGGGAATGTCTCGTCGATGGGCGAGCGCTCGGGTACGCCGTATACCGTTGCCGACGAGCTGAACACGAACTGCTTGACGTCGTGCTGGCGCATGACGTCGAGCACGACGAGCAGGCCGTCGAGGTTGTTGCGGTAGTACTCGATGGGCTTGGCGACCGATTCTCCGACGGCTTTGAGCGCCGCGAAGTGGATCACGCCCGTGATCTTGTGCGCGTCGAAGATACGCGAGAGTGCCTGCGCATCGCGCACGTCGGCTTCGTAGAAGGTGACCGGCTTGCCGGTGATCCGCGTGACGCGCGCAAGCGATTCCTGGCGGCTGTTGACGAGATTATCAACGACAACTACGTCGTAGCCGTCATTGAGGAGCTCCACGCACGTGTGCGAGCCAATGTAGCCCGCGCCGCCCGTGACGAGGATCGTGCCCTTGGAGTTCGTTGTTGCCATGTTGTTTTCCCGAGTTCCCTGAATTCGTTCAAAACGTCAATCCGGTCAACCCCCGGATCAGTTCCCGATAGCGTTGTACCACAACCCGTTCATCGAATTCCTTTTCGATTTTTTCACGACCGCGCTCCGCCATGGCAGCACGGGTAGTCGGGGTCATATCGAGCATGTGTGAGAGGGCGGTCGCGAGCGACGCCGCGTCGCGCGCGGCGCAGAGCAGGCCGCTTTCACCGCTTGCCACTACTTCACGGCAGCCCGGAACGTCGGTGGCCACGATCGGGCGGCCCATCGCACTGGCTTCCATCAGCGTGCGCGGCACGCCCTCGCGGTACGAGGGCAGCACGACACAATCCGCATCGGCGATATAGGGGCGTACGTCGGCAGTCTCGCCGAGGTATTCGATCACGCCTTCGCGCTCCCATGCGGCCACCTCCTCACGCGTGATGGCGCTCGGGTTGTCGACGCCCACCGGACCGAGCAGGCGAAAGCGTGCATGCGGATAGTGCGTGCGCAACTGGCGCGCGGCCTCGACGTATTCGCCCACGCCTTTGTCCCAGAGCAGCCGACCGATCAGCACGAAGGCGAACTCATCGCGCTCGGGCAGCGGTGTGAACGCGTATTCCTCCAGATCGACGCCTTCGCCATGCAGGAGGCGTGCGCGTTCGGGGTGTACGAGCAGGTTCTGCTCGCGAAAGGCGGTTTCGTCGTCGCGATTGAGGAACCAGACTTCGCGCGGAAAGCGGAAGGCGAAGCGGTAGAGGCGCTTGGCGACCTGCGCGGCGCGGCTCTTCTGGATGAATACGTAGCCAAGTCCCGTCGTGACTGCCACCGATGGTACGTGCGCGAGCCACGCCGCAACCGAGCCGTAGATGTTGGGCTTAATCGTGTAGTGGAAGACGGCGTCGGGCTTGAGCGCGCGGTAGTGCTTGAAGAGCGCGAGCAGGGTGCGCAGGTCGTCGATCGGGTTGGTGCCCTTCGAGGCCACGGGGAGGTCGATGCAGGTGCAGCCCATGGCCTCGAGCGGCTCGAATGTGCGGTCGCGTGGCGCGATCACGGCAACGTGCGCACCGCTTTGCGTGAGCGCGCGCAGCAGACCCTGGCGGTAGGTGTAGATGGCCCATGCGGTGTTGCAGACGAGAGCGACGTTCAGAGGCTGCACGGGCGAGGACGAGCGAGCCGCACGGGTCGCGGCGTTGTCATTGGGTTGCACAATGGTGAAAGGCGGTAATGCCGTTGTAAATAAGGCGGGCGTGTCCCGAAAGACGGCAGTTTACCGGGAAAGGCCACGTGTGGGCGCGAATGCTCGTTCGGCGGATGCTGCCCGTCGGTGTGATGGATTTGGGCAATTGTTGATTGATAGGCTCAAATGGGGCGCTGATAGGGCACATTTGCGAAGAGATATTGGCCGTGCAAATGATTTTCATCGGGTTTTATATAATTTAGGATAACGATGTTGTTAATTGGCATGCGGTGGAGAAAATGTATTCTGCCTTGTTTGCTCAATACGTAGGAATCCGAAGCATTTGTCGTGTCGAGTTGCAAACTACCGGCAGTAGAATTCGCGTTCTGGTGCCGTTGGACGTACCGTTGAAGAGCCTCGGGCGCGCCAGGTCGGCCGATTCTCGCCCGGCACTGGAGAGGTGTCAGCCGCATGCTTATTTCTGGTATCCTGTGCGCTTTTCGTCTAACCGATTCGGATTGGCGATGATCAAGTATTCGGAAAATGCTTTCGGTTTTCCGCAAACTGACATCGAAAGTGGTGCGCTGCTTTGGGCAGTGAGCATCCGATAACGCTTCGGGAAGTGCCACTGGCCGAAGCCCAGCTTCTCTTCCATGTCTATACAACAAAAAAACGGGGTTCCTCGATGCGTGTTGATTACCGGTGCAACGGGTGGCATCGGTTCAGCGCTGGCGCAGGAATACGCTCGAGCCGGTACGGCTGTGCTGGTTTTGCATGGTCGCAACAACGCCTTGCTGCAGTCCCTGAGTGATGCCTGCATAGCGCTGGGTGCCCGGGTGATCACTGCAGCATTCGATGTTCGCGACCACGACGCCTTGCGCAACTGGGTGAGCGAGGTGAGCGCGGCCGAGTCGCCCGACCTGGTCATTGCTAACGCCGGCGTGAATATCAATACCGGCCATGGGAATGTGGGCGAGTCCTGGGAGGACATGCACCGGCTCCTGGAGGTGAATGTCAAGGGCGCGCTGGCCACGGCTCATGCCGCTTTGCCGGCCATGCGGGCGCGCCGCGGGGGGCAAATTGCCCTGATCAGTTCCCTTGCGGCTTGGCGAGGGTTGCCCGAGACGCCGAGCTACAGCGCGAGCAAGGCCGCCGTGAAGGCTTATGGCGAAGCCATGCGCGATGGGCTGGCGGCGGAGGGCGTCAAGATCAACGTGGTGATGCCCGGATACGTCGAATCGCAGATGTGCTTCGATATGCCCGGTCCCAAGCCCTTTCTCTGGAAAGCGCCTAAAGCGGCGCGCGTGATACGCCTTGGGTTGAGAGCCAACCGCGCGCGGATCAGCTTTCCATTTCCGCTGAATCTGGGATGTTTCCTGCTGGCGGGGCTGCATCCCGTGGTGTCGGGGTGGTTCCTGAGCCGGCTGGGCTACGAGTAATCGCCACCTGTACGGGGCCGCCAGGCGTGCCTGCAAGGGCGTTCGCCTGGTCGGTCGCCCGGTGCTGCAGCAGTCCCTGCGCGGCGACACGCAAAGCGTGAAGGCGGTCGGGGTCGTTGGCAAGCGCGCATAGCGCCTCCACCCAGGATTGCGGGTGGTTATCGAGCAGCAGGCCGTTTTCGCGGTGCCGGATCACTTCGTGATACGGGCCCGACGCGGCATAAAGGCCTACGGCTCGGCAGCGGGCGATGTCGTAGGCCTTCACGTGCGAACGCGCGGCGTTGAAGGTCGAGGGCAGCAGGGGGGCGAGGCCGATATGACCGTCCAGCAGGCGGCAATGACCTCGATAATTGGCCCAGTCCATTGGATGCACGACGCGCGTGCGAGGCAAGCGGCGATAAAGCACGTTCACGTCGTGAGCGCCGATGAGCTCGAAATGGATGTTCGGGCAACGCGCGAGCACCTGAGCCATGATCGGTTGCAGCCAGGCGATCTCCGCCTGGTGGGCCGCGCTACCGTGGTAGAAGACGAGGATGGGTGAATCCGGGGATACTTTATGGGATCGCAGCCTGCGGGCATCCTCATGCAGCGCGCGAGGAGGGACGAGTTTGGCCGCGCGTTCCGGGTAGCGATCGCGGAGCGCCTGCGTGGAAAACCAGTATTCCGTTGCCAGGTCGCGTATGTCTGTCGTATGGGCGCGACAGTATTTGTGCAGCTTCTTCGCGTATGGACGCGGCAGACCTTTCCACGATTGAGGGTGTAGCAGGTCGTCATCCATGAAGTACACGACGCGGGGCAGATGAGCGCGATGAATATGCAGCGCGCGGGCCCACCTGGCATTGAGGTAGCGGATGATGACGACCGCCGTGCCCGGCGCCAGGTCTCCGGCTTCCGGCAATGCGCTGTCCAGGTTCTTATAGACGATAGGTAATCCTAGTTCTTGCAAACGGGGATAAACGTAATAGTCTGTAGACGGATTTTCGCCTTGGTGTAAAACGAGCCAGCGTCGGACGACGCCGTGGCGGAGGGAATGGGAAACCTCGGGCGCCGATTTTCGGTAAAGGAGCCTGCGCAGCATCAGGGCAAGTCAATTCGTGTGGTTGGCCAGCGGTCATCAGAATGACGCATGCCAAGCCGCCCCGACACCTGTGGTTCATTCGCGCATGTGATAACTCGAAGGATATTCGATTGCGCGTGTATCGCTTCTAATGTTAAATTATATAGTGTAATTCTCGCAATCGAATAAATTCAGAAATCTGCTTGCCAGTCTGCCGTGAAGCGGCCGTGCTGGCCTCTGTGTGGTTGCTCGCGTCGGGAACGTCGCAAGAGCTGCGCCTCACGCATCATTCAGGCCGTGTCCCAGCCATTGCACTACCGTATGTCCACGCGAACCGATGATTGTCTACCCGTTCAGCATAAAGAAATGAGCGGGAGCGCCGATATACGCTTTATTTCGACCTCGCAGAATATATCCCGCTTGCAGCAATTGCCCGCTCGCGCGGAGACTGGCGGCTTTTATTGCCCTGACCTATGTCTTTGACGGAATTCCCGGTTCGCCAAAGCGGAGTCGGCGCCCCGGCGCTTCGGGGCGCGCGTGCCATGGCACTGCCGCTCGCCTATACGCTGGCGCCAGGCGTTCACCGCATCCCTACGCTGGCGGCATTGCTCGACGATTTTCAATTGCACTATCGGTCGGTGGGCCAACCGGCCGCGGGCACGGGTGTACTGGCATGGGGGCGACGCCCGAGCGCTCTGGCTGCGCAGCGCTATGCCCAGAAGCATGCTCTTGCCGTCTATCACATCGAAGACGGATTCCTGCGTTCCGTGGGATTGGGCAAGGACGATCCGCCGCTTGCCATCGTCTTCGACGATATTGGACTTTATCTCGACGCCAGCCAGCCTTCGAGGCTGGAGTACCTGATCGCACAATCGCTGCGCGAAGATCAGGTCGAGCGCGCTCGCGCGCTGGTCAAAGCTTGGCGCGATGGCCGGGTGTCCAAGTACAACCATAGCCGTGACCTGGACAGGGCGCTGCCCGATGACTGCGTGCTGGTCGTGGACCAGACGCGCGGTGACGCCTCGGTTTCCTGCGGTCTCGCCGACGTCGCGAGTTTCGAGCGCATGCTGAAGGCCGCGCTTCGCGAGCATCCTCGCAGCATCGTTTTGCTCAAGGTGCATCCGGATGTGGTGGCCGGACGCAAGCAGGGCCACTACGATCTGGATGCTTTACGCGCGATGCCGCGCGTACAGGTGCTGGACGACAACGTGCACCCGGCCAGCCTGTTGTGCTCGGTGCGCGAGGTTTACACCGTGACTTCACAATTGGGATTTGAGGCATTGCTCTGGGGGCGGCCGGTGCGCGTCTTCGGCATGCCGTTCTATGCCGGTTGGGGACTCACACGAGACGAATTGCCCGCGCCCACGCGCCGTCGTTCTGTGGCGCTGGAACAACTGGTTCATGCCGCGCTCATTGACTATTGCCGCTACGTCGATCCGGAAACCGGCAAGCGATGCGAGGTTGAAACGCTGATCGCATGGATTGCGTTGCAGCGGCGCATGCAACAGCGGTTTGACACGAAGATCGATGCTTTGGGTTTTTCCGGCTGGAAAAAGGATTATGTACGTCAATTCTTCGGCGGCAGCGCCATGCGGTTTCGTTGGCGTGTTCCCCGGCGAATCGACGAGACCGTTGCCACCTGGGGATGCAAGCTCGATGATCGGCTCGCTCTTGCTTCGCCTGAAACGCGCAAGATTATTCGGGTAGAGGATGGCTTTGTGCGCTCCGTCGGTTTGGGCGCAGACCTGACTCGCCCCTTGTCCTGGGTGCAGGATGATGTTGGCATCTATTACGACGCTACGCGCCCCTCTCAACTGGAGCAACTGCTTGCGCAAACGACGTTTGCTTCAGAACTGGTTGCGCGCGCTTCTAACTTGCGGCGAGCCATCTGTGATGCCGGCATCACCAAGTACAACCTCGCGGGGCCGGCGGTTTGGGCGCGTCCTCAGGGGCGGCGCGTCATTCTCGTGCCCGGGCAAGTGGAGACCGACGCCTCCATTCGCTTTGGCTCATCGGGCATTCGCAGCAATATGGATCTACTGCGAGCAGTGCGCGCCGCCAATCCCGATGCCTACCTTCTATATAAACCGCATCCGGATGTGGCGGCCGGCCTGCGCAAAGTAGGGCAAGGCGAAACCGGTGCGACGCAGTGGTGCGACGAGGTGATTGGCTCAGTATCGTTCCATCAGTTGCTCGGCAGCGTGGACGAGGTGCATGTGCTGACTTCGCTGGCCGGCTTCGAGGCGCTACTGCGCAACGTGAAGGTGGTGACTTACGGGCAGCCGTTCTACGCGGGTTGGGGGGTATCGCACGATGTCGGTTTAACGGACGCATTGCGCCGCCGGCGCAGCCGTGCGCTGAACATCGATGAACTAGTGGCGGCGGCGCTGATTCTGTACCCCACGTACGTGAGCCGCAAGACGGGGCGTTTCACCACCCCGGAGCATGCCCTGCAGGAATTGATCGAATGGCGCGCTAAGCCACGGGTGCCACGTTGGCGGCATTGGGTTGCACGGGTATTCCGTGAGGCGTAGTGGCGGAGTCCGTAGCCTCCTCCGGTTCGATGCCGCTGCCACGCAACGAGTCGAAGATCGGAACCCTTGACTGAAGCGCGCGTTCGAGCCGCGGCGGCGGATCGACAAATGCACCGTGGGCATTGACCTGATCCCCCAGCACACGACGCACGATTTCCACGCAGGCCGCCTTGCGGCCGGCGGCATTGTAGAACGAGCCATGCACCTGAATGGTGGCCGCGATGGCTGCCACGAAGTCCTTCAGCAATGCCTTGTTGACGCGCTGCGGTTTTGTCCAGAACGTCTCCAGCGGCCCTTGGTGCGTGAGCCCCGCAATGTCGTACATGGCCATGCCCAGCACCTTCACGGGGCAATTGGCGCGCAATGCATGCAGGCCAACAGTGGAATTCACGGTAATTACACCTTGGCTATGTTTAATCGTGCGTTTGAGATCGCAGTCGGACACCGCGATCACGCGGGACGCCACGTTGTAACGTTTGGCAGTGCGCGCGACGAACTGCTCCCAACGCTCCATGCCATTGTCGAGCGGGTGCAGCTTGATGACGAGGGATCCGTCTCGCGGTGCATGTCGTACGAAGGACGAAATGACCTGCTCAATTACCTGGCGTTGGTCTGTATAGGCGGAATTGGCGCGCAATTGGTAGTCGGCCTGCATTTGCAGGGCGAGCATCCAATAGCGCTTACCGGAGTGGCGCAAGACATCGGCCGCAGCGACACGCGCGGGCTCACGCAGGCGCTGAAGAGCCATACGTGGCAACCAGCTTAAATAGTCCAGCAGCGGGAGGTAAAACTTGTCGGTCCGATAGAGCGGAAAGAAGTACGGCACCAGCGAGGTCAGGAGGTTATAGAAGACCTCGTTGAAGGCCTCCTGGCCGAAACTGTGCGAGTAATGCGCAGTTTCCTGCTTGAGTGGTCCGACACGGCGGGCGATAGCACGGATAGCTTCCGGGTCGCCAGGAAAATGCGAAAGTGTACCCATTCCGCCACGCTCCAATGTGAGCCAGTCCGGACGTAGATAGCCGAATTCGACGGAGTACGTGCGAATACCCAGCGATTGGGCCACCTCGCGCGCAACCGCGTGATAGGGCAGGCGGTCGGCGTAGTAGAGGATATCGGTGATCTGGTGGCGAACCAGGTAGTCGCGCAGAAAGTCGGCCCAGCGGCTGAAGCGGCCGCGGTAGTTCACCGCGCCAGGCTTGCGCCAGTAGGCCCAGTCTCCCAGAGAGAAGTTGATTCGATGTGTGCGGATCTCTGCAGACTCGAAGTGCTCGCAAAGTTGACGCCAGAAAAGCGAAGGTGGGCCCTGGAGAAATAGGATGGCTCGGCGCATGTTGGATACTTTTAGGTTTTGCTGGTCTTCCTCTTATCCTGAATTATAATCGCGGATTCAATTTAGCGTCATGACCAAGGCAGGTAATTAAGAAGTGGCGGCTGGAATCGTTCGGGGGCGGAATCGGCATTCAGGCATGGCTTGGCTTATAGAAGGCCGGGTCGCGGGCAATGTCAAGGCTTGTGTCGCGACTGTCGCGTTGACGTTGCACGATGGTCACACGCAAACGTTAAAAGTCTTGGTCAGCAGCAAGGGCCGTATACAAGAGCTGGTCGAAACCCCGGCGACCGTGCGCGCCATCCAGTTGACGCGGGGCCAAAACGAGAAAGCCGTTAGCATTCAGTTCCTTAGATATCGTCGCCTGGCTCGCGCGGAATACCGCTTGCGGCAAATCTGGAGAGTGGGTTGTACGTTGTACAAGCAACCTTTGCAACGATGCGCGCGTGCGGGCCTCACATTTGCCACCTTGCTATGCGATTTGGATTATGCCTATGAGGTGGCTTGCCGCTTTCGGGCGAATGTATATCGCGAGGGATACGCAGGGTGGTATCAGGAGTTCTACTCTATTACCCCGGCGGACCGCACATTAATGGCTCGTTGTGCAGGGCGATGGAGATATTCTCCTGACTTTCGTATTACGTTATGGGTAAATTGGGAAACCAGCCAGGCGGATATTGACGCTACGCGCGCCAGTCTGGAGGCGCAGACGTATCAGCGGTTTCAGATCGAGGTTTTGGACGATTCATTGCGGGATCGGCTCAGCTCGATTTTGGATCCGCTCGCACACGGTACATGGCGCATCGTCGTTCGCGCTGGGGTGACGTTTGCGGAGCAGGCATTGTTTTGCCTCGCCGATGCTGTGGTCAAAACGCCGGATGCTGCCGTGGTTTATGCGGATCATGACGTTCTTGGCGTGGACCGGCAGTTGGCTGATCCTGTTTTCAAGCCGGACTGGTCTCCCGAGTTGCTGCGTTCCACCAACTACATTGGCGAGGCATTCGCCTGGAACGGCCAGTATGCGCAGCGCCTGCCCGAATGGGCTGCGGACGCAAGCGATGCCAACGTGGAGCATGCCTTGTTGCTCGCTTTGAGCGAACTGGGTTTGCCTATGGTGCATGTGCCTGCACCGCTGTGGCATATGACACCTCAAGGCCGGCAGATCGATGGCGAGGAGACGGCCAGGGCGGTCGCGGCTCATTTGCAACGTGTTGGAGTTCTGGCCAAGGCCGAAAGCACCGGGCTGGGCCGGTGCCGAGTGCGTTATCCGGTATGTGAGCCCGCACCTTTGGTGAGCATCGTCATTCCCACTCGTGATCAGTTGGGTCACTTGCGTCGTTGCATCGACAGTGTGCTGGAGAAGACGCGTTACGGGCCCTACGAGATTCTCGTTGTTGACAACCAAAGCACCGATCCCGGCACGCTGGACTATTTGCAGAGCTTGCGGCAAATGGACAACGTCCGGGTTTTGCCGTTTGACGAGTCGTTCAACTATTCGCGCATCAATAATATGGCGGTTGCGCATGCAAAGGGTGAGTTGGTTTGTCTGCTCAACAACGATACCGAGGTGATTTCGCCGGATTGGTTGGAGGAGATGGTGGGGTTGGTGCTGAGTACCGACGTGGGAGCTGTTGGAGCCAAATTGTTGTATGGCGACGACACGGTTCAGCATGCTGGCGATACCGTAGGTCCTGGCGGATGCGCCAATCATTTACATAACGGTATTGGGCGGGATGAGCCCGGTTATACAAGTAGGGCGTTGGTCGCGCAGGATTTGTCTGCGGTTACTGCGGCGTGCCTTCTCACCAATAAAATGGTTTATCGAGCGGTGGGTGGTCTCGACGAAACACGCCTTAAGGTAGCCTTCAACGACGTGGATTATTGCTTGCGTCTGCGAGACGCGGGACGCCGTGTGGTTTGGACGCCTCATGCCGTGCTTTACCATCACGAATCAGTTTCTCGTGGCAAGGAAGATGCGCCAAGCCAGCGACGTCGATTCAAGGCTGAGGTGAGGTACATGCGTAAGCGCTGGGCACACGTAATGCATCATGATCCCTACTACAACCCCAACCTCAACTATCTTCAGGCTGATTTTACGTTAAACGCGACGCCGGGAATTGTGTACCCGTGGCGCGGACATATTTAGTATGGATAGGGCCTGGAGGTATGAGCCACGGTCTTGCTGTGAAATATAGAAACGACAATACTATGATTATAGACAGCATCAAGAAACATAAGCTTTTTTGGGGTATGGTTGTCGCGCCGATGCTTTTGGCCACAGCCTATTATGGTCTTCTGGCTAAAGACCGTTACGTCAGTTCGTCGGAAGTCGTTGTCCACAAAGTCAGCTCGGATAGCGGTGAGGAGGCTCCCCAAATCTCGGGGTTGGCAGCACTGATGGGCGGTGGCGGGATGGCCGATAGCACGGCTGCGGAAACTCTCTATGTGCGAGAGTTCGTGGTATCACAAGACATGTTGAATAAGCTTCAGGAAAAATTGCATTGGAGTAAGCATTATTCTGGTCGTTTTCGCGATTTTTGGTATTACCTGAGCCCCAATGCATCGAGAGAGGAGTTGTTGAAATACTACCAGCGTATGGTAACGGCTCAGTTTGACGAGACGACAGGACTACTGACAATTCAGGTACAAGGATTCGATCGTGCTTTCGCGAACGAAACTTTGTCTACAATCATCGCGGAGAGTGATCGGTTTGTAAATGAGATATCTCACCGGCTGGCGCGAGAACAGGTGAGTTTTGCCGAGGGAGAGTTGGAGCACTCCCGTCTCAACTACCAAGCCAGCCAGGAAGCACTGCTGAGATTTCAAGGTGCGAATAATGTACTGGACGCACAACAATCAGCTGTTGCCAGTAATCAGGTCATTGATCAGCTGCAAGCAGACCTGACAAGGCAAAGTGCAACTCTGCGTGCCATGCGTGCCAGCCTGAGCGAGGATAGTCCCCAAGTCCGGCAACAAAGCATACAAATCGATGCGCTGAGAAAGCAAATTACTATAGAAGAGCAGAAACTCATTTCGGGTAACGCCAAGGGCAAGTTGAACGTAGTCGCCTCGCAATTCCATGGGTTGGAGGTAGACGCGGGCATTGCCGAAGATTCGTATAAAGCATCAGTTGCTTCGCTGCAGAGCGCGCGGATTGACGCCACGCGAAAACTACGGAGCCTGGTCGTTGTGGTTAGCCCCAACATGCCGGATGAAGCATTGCTCCCGCGACGGATATACGGTCTGTTTACAACATTCATTGTTTTGCTCTTGCTCTATGGGATTGCCCGTTTTGCTATTGCAACGATTAACGATCACAAAGACTAAGTGAAAAGAATGCGTAGTATACGTAAAAAAATTACTGTCGATTCGAGCATGAAATATTCTCGTTCTGTATGCGGCGTTGCAATCCTTGTTGCCATGACATTGCTGAGCGGTTGTGACGTACTGTCGGGAGCTGGTCCACGAATGATGAGCATTACGGGAAAGAGCAATGCCCAGAATCTGGAGTATCCGTACGAACTGATAGACCTTGCACCCAGCAATATCGGGCCATATATGCGGCCGCCGGAGAGTGCGCTGTTGAAGCGGGTCGCACGCCCGGAAGAACCCGATGTGCGCCTGATGCCTGGTGACGTATTGAAGGTTGTCATTTCAGATGATAGCGGGACTGACAAGACCGTATTTGCGCCTCTGTCGCAGGGTGGAACGGTATTTGCCCAGGTTCGTTTAGATGCACAAGGCAGAATTTCGCTGCCCTACATGAGACAAGAGACCGTACGTGGTGCGACGTTGTCGGAGGCCGAGGACATTATTCGGCACGGGGTCAAGGGACGAGCCGGTGAGCCGCAGGTGCACGTCGAACTGATCAGCGATTTGTCCAGTTCCGTTTTGGTTGCGGGCGCGGTAAAGAGTCCCGGACGCTTCTCGGTTTTGCAAGGACCGCTGACGATCCTGGATGCGATAAACCAGGCGGGTGGACCGGTTCTCGAGCCGTACCTGATCAATGTGGTAGTTCGTACCGGAACTGCTGTGCATAGCTATAACTACCAGGATCTGCTATCGGGCGGCAATGTACCTGTGCCACCTAACTCCGAGATCGTGCTTGAACGAGCCCGTAAGCGTTTTGTGGCCATGGGAGCAGTTAGTCAACCGGGGCTTCACGACTTCCCGTCTTCCTCACCAAGTTTGCTAGAGGTATTGGGATCGGTAGGTGGCCTGAACGAGCATACGGCCAATCCTAAAGGGGTCTTCATATTCCGGCTGGAACATGATTCGGATGGCGGTACGCCGAAGGCCGAGGTATTTCGGCTAGATCTGCGAGAGCCGGTATCGATGTTCTTGGCAAAAAATTTCTTGATCCACTCAGATGACACAGTCTATGTAACAAACTCGCCTGTATACGAACTACAGAAAATTATCTCACCGATTGTTCAGATGTTGGTCTTGGGTCAAAACATAAGTAATTGATATTGGGGGGAACATGTCTGAACTCGAATCTCCATTTAAAGCGAGCCGGCCACCTCTAAAGATTGTTAGGTCGGTTTTGTTCGCCTTGTTTATGAGGGAGATGCAGACACGATTCGGCGCGCGAAGAATGGGTTTTGTCTGGGTTGTTTTCGAACCGCTCGGAATTCTGGCGATTATATTGATATTCCATGCAGCCCTTCGGACCAGGCCGATGCAGGGGATAGATTTTGCCGTATTTCTGTTTAGTGGAATTGTTCCGATTCACATGATGAGAAATATCGCGTGGCGCGTCAGCGATGCGGTACAGGCCAATCAAGGCTTATTTGCATACCGTCAGGTGATGCCATTCGATACCTTCGTGGCGCGTTTGATCGTCGAACTGTGTACATATTCTTGTGCTTATATAATAATCTGCATTTTTCTTGGAATTTGGCTGCAGCGTGACATTCTCATCAGTGATCCCTTGGCTTGGATCTGGTACATGATGATAGGCGTGCTGCTTTCATTTTCCCTGGGCATCGCGTTCGCGATGATTGGACATGCGGTACCGAATTCAGCTCGTCTATGCAAGATGAGTTTCATCCCTTTGTATATCACTTCAGGCGTCTTGTTTCCAATTTGGAATCTGCCGCAGGATAAGATTGCAATAATTTCATTGAACCCATATGTGGGTATTATTGAGGGAATTCGCTCGGCGATGTTCGCAAACTATCCGATCCCCAAGAGCCTGGGAGTTGGGTATCCGATCATATTCTCCGTTGTGCTGACGTTTTTATCGATGGCAATATATAGAAAGCGGCGACAGGCTCTTCGTGCTCCAAAGGTGTAACCGAGATGATCGAGTTATCGAAGCTAACCAAGTCTTATGTGACGAAGCACGGTCGAAAATATATTTTTCGAGATCTTTCATTTTCTATTCCACCGAATAAGAACATCGCTCTCATCGGGAAGAACGGCGCGGGGAAAAGTACGTTGATGCGTCTGCTGTGCGGCACGGATGTGCCGGATAGTGGGCGCATAATTACCGATAAGCGTATATCGTGGCCGGTGGGGCTGGGAGGCGGCTTTCAGGGGTCGCTCACTGGAAGGCAGAACGTCAAATTTATATGTAGATCACTGGGGGCCGAAGGCGAGGAGATGAAAAGGGTGATTGCCTACGTTGAAGGATTTGCCGAACTGGGTGAATATTTTAATCAGCCGGTAAAAACTTATTCATCTGGAATGAACGCCCGGCTCCGCTTTGGGATGAGCTTGGCCTTCGATTTCGATTATT
This sequence comes from Paraburkholderia sp. J63, assembly GCF_905220245.1. Classification (NCBI taxonomy): domain Bacteria; kingdom Pseudomonadati; phylum Pseudomonadota; class Betaproteobacteria; order Burkholderiales; family Burkholderiaceae; genus Paraburkholderia; species Paraburkholderia sp. J63. The sequence continues at coordinate 19,731 of NZ_CAJMZF010000058.1, forward strand.
ATATGGTCGATGAAGCAATGTCCGTTGGGGACGCTCATTTTCGTGAAAAAGCGGCGGATGAATTTAAGCGTCGGGTAGGCCAGGCTAATTTGATTCTGGTGACGCATGGTATGGGGCAGGTTAGAAAATTATGCGACATGGTTTTGCTGTTACGTGACGGAAAGATGGAGGTTTTTGACGATGTCGAGGAAGGAATAAATGCCTACTCCAAGATATAAAGTCTGGATGCCTTTTTGTATGGCCGAGAAATGCCTGAAAATAGCATGGGCCAGGGTTTGGAAGATATTGTAAAAATCTACTGATGAGACCGAGGGGACGATGATTTTGGCTCATCTGATTAAATAAACGAATAAGGAAAGTTAAGAGAGATGAAGAGTGATGGCGACTCCAGCATGGCGATGCCGGTAATGGATAAAATCTGGAAAAAACTCCGACGAGCTGCCGACGTAACCGCGGTCCGTGGCCTGGATAAGCGTGTTCGGGACGATTTGCTGATCATTAAAAAATCTGGACTATTCGATGCAGAATGGTACATGAGGCAGTATTCGGATCTGGCTAGTCTGGGCATCGATCCGCATTTGCATTATTTGCTACACGGGGCGGCCGAGGGGCGCAATCCGGGTCCTCGCTTTGATACATTGTATTACCTCGAGAGTTATCCGGATGTAGCAATTGCAAAAATGAATCCGTTGGTTCATTTTATTAAGCACGGAGAAAAAGAGGAGCGCTCGCCCTATTTCAGAGGAGAGGCAAGTGCTCGACCGTTCAATGTCATTTCTGTTCCAGTGGTAAACTCGACTCCGGTGGTCAAGTTGCCTGGTACAGGAGCGGGAAATAAAAAGGCAACTCAGGAAAAATCAAAATCGACCTTGCCGGTGAATAAGGCCAAGGAGGTAGGGAGTGTCTCGAAAACTCCATTTCCGTCGAAGAGCTGCAAAGGAAATCTGGAATCAGCGGATGAAAAAGGTATTACCGGGTGGGCGGTCGATATGTCCAATCCCGGGGCATCGGTCGATATAAATTTGCTGGTTGATGGGCTGCATGTATTTTCGCTTAAAACATTTCGAGCAAGACCTGATGTTTCGCGGGCCGGGATGGATGGAAAGACAGCGGGGTTTTTCATTCCATTTCCACCTGGTTTATTGACTTTGGGTCAAAAAATCGAGGTGCGTGCGGGTGACGTACCGTTGAAGAACGGATCTTTTTTTGTAAAAAGCACACGTCAACCCGGATCCAATTTTTTAAGCGATTATTTGCCCGCCTTTCAGCGTGGAGAAATTCTTCCGGTTACCGTCATTGTCCCCGTTTATAACGCTTGGGAGGCGACTTCGAGGTGTCTTTCGTCCCTGTCTAACAACCTGATTCCAGGCGCTGAAGTTCTGGTTATGGATGACGCCAGTACGGACGAGCGAATTCCGAATTTACTGGCACAATATCGTAATGTTCCCGGATTCAAGGTATTTAGGAATTCGAAGAACATAGGATATACGTGTAACGTAAACGCCGCCATAGAGAAATGTACCGGTCGAGATATTGTTTTGCTGAACAGCGATACGACGGTTACCAAGGATTGGTTGCGGAATCTGCGTTACTGTGCCTATTCGCAATTGAGGGTGGCGACTGTTACCGCACTTTCCGATAATTCCGGCGCGTTTTCAGTGCCTGAATTCGGAAAATTTAATGCTGGTCCGTCACATCTGAATTCGGAGGATGTTGGGGGGGTTGTGCGACAAAGCGGTCTTGGGATAGGCATGTCGGTCCCCACTGGAAACGGATTTTGTATGTATATCCGACGGGCCGCATTGGACGAAATTGGCGCTTTTGATCATGTTAAATTTCCCCGCGGATATGGTGAGGAAAACGAATTTTGCATGCGCGCGATTTATGCAGGATGGGGTAATCTGGTTTGCGACAAGGCATACGTGCTTCATCAGCGATCGCAAAGCTTTCAGGGTGAGAAGGTTGATCTAATCGCTGCGGGAGCGATGCAGGTTCGTCGGGAGTATCCCGAATACAAGACATTGATTACTCGATTCTCGGATATAGAGTTTTCGATGATGCGGGCGAGAATTCGGCGAAACCTGGACGCTGCGTCCAAAGATAATATTTTGCCAAGAATCTTGTATGTAATTTCAACGCAAACAGGTGGCACGCCTCAGACCAATCTGGACTTGATGCGTGCAATGCGTGGCCGTTACGACTGTTGGCTTTTGCGCTCCGATAGCATTCGTCTCACGTTATACCATTTGCAAAATGGCGAGCTAGTAGAGTGCGAAAGTAGGGAATTGTCAAAGGGAATAGAGCCTTACACTCACCGTTCGAACGAATATGATCGAATTGTTATCGATATGATTTATCGGAGATCGATCGATTTGCTCCATATTCGGCATGTTGCGTGGCATGGGTTAGGTTTGGCGGAATCGGCCAAGGCACTGGGAATTCCGGTTATATTTTCAGTTCATGATTTTTACAGTGTTTGTTATTCTGTAAAGCTGGTTAACAGAGATAATCAATATTGCGGGGTGGATTTGGCTGGTGAAAAATTAAATCCACTGTGGCCGATGCATCAGATTCCGGAGGGCTTCTCGGCTCGCTGGAGGCGATCTATGTCCGGATTTTTGGGGAATTGTGACAAACTAATAACGACGACGCCATCCGCAGTCTCTATATTTTCCGAAGCCTATCCGGAGCAAGAGCGTAAGTTCAGTGTTATTCCTCATGGCCGAGATTTTACAGGCTTTTTATCCGTCGGGACGATTCCTGGTGAGGGAGAGCGAGTAAGGATTCTCGTTCCAGGAAATATTTCTGCTGAAAAAGGTGCGACGATTATAGAACGGTTGGCACAACTGGATGTAGATGGAAAGTTCGAGTTCCACTTTTTGGGTGTTGCTGCATCCGAGCTAAAAGGTATTGGGGTACATCACGGGCCTTACGCGAGAGATGAATTCTCTGAAAGGGTGAGAGCGATCAAGCCGCATATCGGTTTTGTGCTGTCGATTTGGCCCGAGACTTATTGCCATACCTTGACGGAGATGTGGGCTTGCGGAATCCCTGTGTTCGGTATCGACTTGGGTGCTGTGGGCGACCGTATTCGCGCTACGGGTTGTGGCTGGCTTTTAAAGGCAGGTATTTCGGCAGACGAAGTGTTCTCGTATATTCAAGAGCAGTTGATTGATTATGCTGGTTTTGGAAGTAAATTGAAGGCGGTTAAGCGTTGGCAGGAAAATGAGGGGCGCAGCAACACAACTGCTAATATGGCGAGCCGATACGTCGAGATTTACCAGTCTCTGCTGAGTTCGAAGAAATAGCTGTTCAGAAGTGCTGATGATTTGATCCGCCGATGTATAGGTGGATCATGAATTTGTGGTGTTTGGTACGAGGGTGGATTCGCTGGGCGCCTGCTTCGTATTGAGGGCGTACAGGTTCGCAGCGTTGTTGGCGAGAGCGGCTTCCGACTGATGTCGCTGGGACAATTTGGTGAGTTCAATTGCCTACCCGGACGGTCGTATAGCTTCGTCTGCAGTCTCCGTCTCGTGTTGGTTGGGGGGCTTAAGTACGCCGCTATAGGCAGATTGCCTGTAGCGGCGTACTACTGGACTTCCCCATAGCTTCCTTGTGGGCTAGCTGGTTGCTGTAGAATCTTGCGCGTCTAGCGTCGGATGGACGCGCAATTTTTGCAGTTATCTAGATCCCGCTGCATCCCGAAAGATGATCAACTATATTGCTCTGACTGGTGACCCGATTGAAGTGAGGCGGATCTACGCTTCAGCCAAAGAGGCACTCGAATCCACTTTGACCTTTGTGCCAGCTGCCTGGTCCGCGAAGATAGCCGAGAACGGTGTCTGGGCCTATGTTGCATGCGCAGTTACCGAAGAGGAGCTTTCGCGCCGTGTCGCTGTTAGCCAGCGTGGATTCTTCCTGGTAAACGGACCTGTTTTGCGACTCGGAGATAGTCTGGACGTCGCGCATGCGGGACTCGATGCTGTGGCCGATTCAGACCCGGAAACACTGTTTGACGCGTTGGCTGGGTCGTACAACTGTGCATCGGTCACGTTGCGAAATGGGCTCGTGGCATTCTCGGATTTCTCTGGAACCTATCCGGTCTATAAGCGCGAAATGAGCGGCGCGGCCGCTGTTTCCAATCGGGCAAGCGCGTTGGCGGCCCTCGATCCGGTGCGTTCCCGGAACCTTACAGCGATGAGCTGGCTCATAGGGCACGCAAACGTTTTCGGCAGAGAAACGCCGTACACGGATGTGGAAAACATTACCGCTGGCACTTTTTTTCGGAACAAACTAGGAAGTACGCACGGGGAATCGACGCCGTTTATCAATCAGGTATGGCCGTCGGGAGAGGGCAAGAGTCCGATGTTGGACGATCTTACGACAGATGAGTGGGCGGAGATTACTGACGAACTGGTCAAAAATGTTAAGGCGGCAGCTAGTCAGCTTGGCGATCCGCTGCGCTTGTCTCTCACCGGTGGAAAGGATTCACGCCTCACCCTGGCACTTGCTATGGGTGCGGGCTTGCGAGAACGCATCGAGACATTCACCAACGGCCCTGAGGGCAGTCCGGAGATTGATTGCGCAAGAAATGTAGCCGCCGTCGCAGGGGTTCGTCACAATGCTGTCGTTTCGAAAGCGTCTCGCAGCCAGCAGGATTTCGATACTTCCTGGCGAAGACTGCGACAGCATACGTACCGGCTCGATGGCTATATTTGCCCCTGGGATGGTGCTGGCTCGGGCGAGCAGCGGGGTAGTTTTATTGAGATGACCGGTTTCGGGGGCGAACTATATCGTGGACCTGGTGGTCACGCCAAGCAGTTTAAGAATTTGGCGTTTTTAAACGAAGAAAATTTGATTGCTAAATGGGTTAATTATCATCAGCGAATGGATCCCCTCGCAGTTTTGCGCGATAAATATAAAGAAATTCAAATTGATTGGCTGCAGAATTGGTTGGATGAAAATCACGGCCGAGTTCGTGTTGACGTTCTGCCTGAGAAATTTTTCGTTGAAAATAGACTTTCTCACTGGAATGGACCACTTGCTCAGAATGTAACTGGCCGCGTAAAGCTGATGCCACTTCTTTCCCCCAAGGTGGCTCGCCTTGTCTTTAAGTTGCATCCGCATGCACGGACGCTTGAGCTTTTTCACTACTCCGTGATGGCTGGCTTGGTCCCCAAACTTGTAGAGCATCCATTTCTAAATGCTCAATGGGATCCGGCGTTGCAAGGTCGGTTTGGCTTGCAGCACGCGATGACGCCCTGGAACGGTGGGGTAAAGGCTCCTCCTCGTTCTATCCAGGCGTGGCAGTGTGAATTCGTCGAGAACCAGCGAACCCAAATCGTAGATTTACTTGTCGAAGCAAAGCAGCAGACCAAAATTGACGAAATCTTCGATGTGGACAAACTTTGCGATATTGTGAACACTCGTCCGGAGTTCCAGGTCGTAGACACAAAGGTGGTCCTCTCTGGCATAGGCATAGCGCATTCACTGCTCGAGCGCGGAGAGCGGGTTAGCGATACCGTTTGATGTAATAGTTGAACTGTGAGATGACTTCCAAGCTCGCGAAATGGAAGAGGCTGATTTCTCGCGGAGAGACGTAATGCCGTAACGGTGATCGGGCCGCGGGGCGGTGATCCACACGCCGCTCCTGCGGGTTTCGGGTATCGATTGCCGCTTCCGCTGCGTAACTTGGCTGTATGAGCAGGAAGCCTAAATAAAAATAGATCATGTCGTTTGGCTGAGCTTGCATCGTTCATAAATTGGTTCTCTCGCCGCATTTGGCGATCCGTCGATCAACGAAGCCTCGAGTTCTATGGCGACGGGACTCGGACGATACAGTCTCAAGCCTAACGCTGCTGTTCCGGAAAGTGCAGATTTCATCATCTGGCGGTGGAATGGTGTTGATGAGGCTATTCCGATTTTTTAATCTGCTACCCGAGATGATAAGCTGTTCGTATGGCTCTTATTCGACTGAACGAAAATCAACTACGCTGGTTACGGGAACATGGTCTGGACCACGGCTGGTCAGCGAACGCTATCCTGCCGGATGACTTTGCATTCGAACCACCGGCCAGGCCATTGGCGACAACTATCTTCAGCAAGGCAAGGATCGGGGCTTTCACCTATATGGTGGATGGGGCGATTCACTTCGCTGAAATCGGGCGCTATGGATCATTTGCTAGGGACGTAACAATCGGACCGGGGGCTCATCCTGTTGATTGGCTCAGTTCCCATCCCTTTCAATATCGAAATGACTTCCGTTTCCGTGTCGGCGACAGTTTCCTTGGCGCCGATCGATACAAAGCCGACCAAGCGACTCCGCAAGATAAGCGCTCAACGCAACCTGATCCTGTCATTATTGGTAATGACGTATGGATAGGAAACGGCGCATTCATTCTGCCAGGTGTAACGGTCGGAGATGGCGCGGTTATCGCTGGGCGGGCCGTTGTCACCAAAGATGTGCCTCCATATGCCATTGTGGGTGGTAATCCGGCGCGGGTCATTCGCCTCAGGTTTGATGAACGTGTAATTGAACAATTGCTGTCGATCAGGTGGTGGCGATTTGCCCCATGGGATCTGAGAGGTATTCAGTTTCATGATGTCGAGAGATGCATAGAACTGATAGGGGAGCGAGAGGCACGAGGGACGATTACACCTTTCGAACCTGGCTTTGTCTCCTCAAGCGACCTTATGTCGGCACACCCCGCGCCTATTGGAGGCTAAGCTTGCGATCGGTTGCGATGGCTGAGTTGTTCAAGTCGAAGGCGGTACCCCAAGTTCCCTGCTGGGAATCCGGTAGATACGCAACGGGCGCCGCGCCGACATTTGTGCCGATTGCACCGGAAACGGAAACCTCCAACAGGAATTTGGCAGAGATTCGCGTCGAAGTGTGCTGGAGAGATCGGCGATGATGGAATCTGGCCGAGGCATCCAGGTGCGCCGCAGATTAGCGTGTAGTTTATCCGGTCACCTGTACTAGGCATGCGGCCCCGGTACAGTTGGGAGCGGCACTCGAATGCCAAACCGCATTGTTTAACCATGGCCGCACCACTGCCGTCGCGTGCTTACTTTTCTACGTTGAAAAGAGGGATCGCGTAGATTTTCCCGTCCGTAATGTCCCGCATTTGGATGTATTTTGCGGGCGCTGCCGGCAACGCTGCCGCACTCCCTGCGGCACCGACAGTGGTCGCAACGGATCCATAAGCCATAATGGTTCCCGAAGGGCCGTTCGAGCCGAGGTCCAAGGTTGCCTTTACGGCCGGTGTTCCACCGATATCTCTAACGAATTCGATTCGCCGCCCGCTGTTTCCATGAACGTCATTACGATACACGAACCCGTCGTATACGTTCCCCGGCGCAGTGCCGACAATAACGGGAACTGTGTTCGGCAGTTTGATGGAGGCGAGCATCACAGAGGGGTTCACCTTCCCGAGGTCTATGCCGACCGCGCCTCTGTCAACGCTCTTGTCGAGGCTATTTGATTCGAAGCTGATTCCGGTATTCCATCCCGAATATGCTCCAGAGGGTGGACGAGGTTTATTAAATCCATTGGAAATCAAAACGGCAACGGAATTCTTATTGAATTGATTACCGCCTGCGTTCCCATGAAGCACATCGGCTGCACCACCGGCCCGATTGTAGAAAACGGGGTTTACGCCAACAATTGGATTCGTATTTTTATCGTATTGGGAAAAAACTGCAAACTCGCCGGCCACCAACGTCGCAGTACGTACAGGCGCTGTTGTAGGGTTACCGTTCCACGCCTCGGTCGCAATACCCCACACTGACCCGGCAGTTCCCCCGCCAGCCGGGTCCAAAGCGTACCCATTTAGCTGTGCAGGGACAACGAGTCGATTGCCGCCAGTTCGAGAGACATTCGCAGCGAAGCCGAACAGGCTTCCCGGTCCCGGTCGACTGGATTGATAGTTCTGGTAAAAGAAATAGCCACGCTTCGATGCGTCCGGTTGGACATCTTTGCGATTGCGCGTGATTCGCACGCTGTAGTCGGTGGCCTGATCGCCATTCCGGTCGTAGCGCATCACATCGTCGTCGGTAGAGGAATTGCCTTTTCCGTCGGCTTCGGCCCGTGGGTCGAATCCAGCAGGCTTGGCGGTTGCGTGTGTGATCGTATCCGGCGAATACGAGATTCGAAGTGGTGATGTGGCCACGGCAGTACCGCCGGTGGACGTATCGCGTGCCCCATCACCCTTCGCCCCGAAATCCGTTGACGAAACTGTTTCATCCGTCACAAATGTGAGCGTCTCGCCTTCAGCAGTAAGGAGCGAGATAGAGCCTTTCACAGGAAGCAAGACGCGCGCAGGCAGCCAACCATTGACACTGGCAAGATCGGTCTGCTGATAGATCAGGACGTGGACTTCCTTGGATGACGGGCAGATCAGGTCATAACGTAGTGGGCGGGTAGGGTCAACGTCGGCGGCATCGGCGCGGGCAGTGCATGTACCTTGGTACTTGGTGGCGCCTTTGGCGTCGAGCCAGCGCACAACCGTGTTGTATTCGGACATCGCGCTTGCATGTGCAGAAAGTGCGAAGACAGAGAGAAAGCAGGCAGCGATTTCTTTCATGGGGCTATCTCCATAAGCTGACGCCGATTATCCCCTAAAAAACTTCATCGAGGAATTCCGGGAATGAGGCGTTGCTTGCTGCTGTACTTGCTCCGGTGGGTTGAACCAGTATGCAGGACTGCATGGTCGTCCATCGACCGGCGGCGATCACCTATCGTGAAAATCGACTGCGATCTTCGGTGGTACTTAAAGAATTTTCTTTAAGGTGGAAATTGCCTTTTTAAGGTGGTCCCCGACGTTGCGTCCGCTATTTATTATTTCTGTATCTTTTTTATCCAGTAATTCCTTCAATTTGGCTATTTCCTCTCTTGTGGCGTCAGCTATTCCGAACGCCAACAGACATTCTTCGTCATTGCGATCGTGTTGCATGAAATACTTTTCATGTTTTACGCGACTTTTTTTAGATGCACTACCTCGCCGGCTTTTTCCGAGTACAAACTCTTCAAGAGACTTTGTTGCGTAATGATTGACGCGTGCGCGATGCCAAACGACCTTGTTTGTGAGGCCGGAGCCGTGTCTCTCGTTAGCCACGATATCGGTCCCGGTCGTATCGACATAACGCCCCTCTTTCAATATTGCGTAATGCGGATTGTGGAATTCAGAAACCATTTCCGGCCGAACGATGCTCTTTATGTGAAGATTGACGTTAAAGTTTTGAGGAGCTCGTTTTGTGAATCGCTCAATAACCATACCATCCCTGGAAAACAGATGGCCGTTAGATCCAAAATTTGCCCAGTTCAAACCGAGGGCGCTTACGGTCGAAGTGGAGAAAATCTCATTGATTAAAGGCAGGATAGATGGGTCTTCCTCTGTTGATAGTAAATATTCATCGGCATCAATAAAGGCAAGCACATCGCATTTTCCTTTTGCTCTTTTCAGAATCTCGGAATACGCTGGCATTTGTGCATTGCCGTCAGAAGGAGTTGCAATGGAAAAATATTCGACGATGCCTTCGTGGGAAAGCATGTCGAGTATTTTTATAGTAGCGTCAGTACTCTCGTTGTCAGCGATAAAGAACGTCTGTACGCCCACACTGCGATGAAAGGAAATCCACTCCAAGAGGGAGTCTGCTTCGTTTTTAACGATGGCTGCGACGCATAATTTGATTCCCATATTTACTCAATTAACCTGGCGTGGAATTGGAGATTAGATGACGGCGAGCCTGGGCTCGCTTTCAATTGTCGCCAAACAGATCTCTCGTATATACTTTTTGCGATACATCGTGAATCTCCGGGGTCATCCGGTTGCTGATGATGATCTCGGCTTCCCTTTTAAACTCCTCCAGATCATTCATTACAGGGGAGTTGAAGAAATCTGGTGTTTTGATTGCAGGCTCGTACACAATGACCTTGACCCCCTTGGCTTTAATCCGCTTCATCACCCCTTGAATGCTCGATGCCCGGAAGTTGTCCGATCCGTGCTTCATGATCAGGCGGTAGATTCCAACAACCTTAGGCTTGCGCCGAAGCACGTCTTCAGCAATGAAGTCCTTACGCGTGGTATTCGATGCCACGATGGCCTGAATCAGATTTTGAGGCACATCCCGATAGTTGGCGAGAAGCTGTTTGGTGTCCTTGGGTAGGCAATAGCCACCATAGCCAAATGAGGGGTTGTTGTAGTGGTCGCCGATGCGCGGGTCAAGGCACACGCCGTCGATGATCTGCCGGGTGTCCAGGCCGTGTGTCGCCGCATAAATATCAAGCTCATTGAAATACGAAACCCGCATAGCAAGGTACGTATTGGCAAAGAGCTTGATGGCCTCGGCTTCTGTCGAGTCCGTGAAAAGGATTGGAATATCTTTCTTGATCGCCCCTTCTTGCAGCAACCCGGCGAACACCTTAGCCCTTTCCGATCGCTCACCCACGATGATGCGAGAAGGGTGCAGATTATCGTGCAGCGCGCGACCTTCGCGCAGGAATTCAGGCGAGAAGATCAGACGATCGCAGTCCAGCTTCTCGCGGATATTGGCCGTATACCCCACCGGTACCGTCGATTTGATCACCATCACCGCCTTGCGATTGATGGCCCGTACGTCCTTGATGACGGCCTCAATCGAGCGGGTATTGAAGTAATTGGTTTCGGGATCGTAGTCGGTTGGCGTGGCGATAATGACGTAATCCGCCCCTTCGTAGGCCTCATGCTTGTCCAGCGTGGCACGGAAGTTCAGGTGCTTGTTTGCGAGATAGTCCTCGATCTCGTCATCGATAATGGGAGAGTGCTTGCGATTGAGCATCTCCACCTTTTCGGGAACGATGTCCAGCGCAACCACTTCATGGTGCTGAGCGAGCAGTATGCCGTTGGAGAGACCAACATAACCGGTGCCAGCGATGGCGATCTTCATGAGCGTGTCGAATAAATTGTAATAAGAGTGGGCCGTATACTAAACGTAACGGGACTACAGTTTCTTGAGCAATATCTGCATCGCCTGAACCGTCCTGTCGATCTGCTCCTGACTATGCGTGCAGGCGATAAAAAACCGCAGCCGCGCCGACTGTTCCGGCACGGCCGGATAGAGAATGGGCTGCACGTTGAAACCCTGCTCGAAGAGGGCGTCCGACCACCTGGTCGCTCGTAGCGAACTACCCAGAATCGCCGGAATAACAGCAATCCCCGCACTGCTGCCCGTATCGACGCCCGCGGCTTTGGCCCGCGCGAGGAAATACTGCCCGCGCGCCTGCAGCGTCGCTACCCGCTCCGGTAGTTCCAGCATGCGTTGCAGCGCCGCGAGCGAAGCGGCGGCCACTGGCGGCGGCATCCCCACGCTGTACAGGAACCCCGGCGCGAGAAATTTCAGATGCTCGACCAGCGCGGTTTCGCCGGCGATATAGCCTCCGCAACCCGCTAGCGTCTTGCTTAGCGTACCCATCCAGATGTCGACCGCATTGCCTGGCAAGCCGAAATGTTCGCGAATGCCGCGTCCGGTTTTGCCCATCACGCCCAGCGAATGCGCTTCGTCCACCATCAGGAAAGCTTGATGGCGGCGCTTGATCTCGATGAAGCGCGGCAGATCGGGGTAATCACCGTCCATGCTGTAGATGCCTTCCAGCACGATCAGCACGCGCTCGAACTGATGACGCTGCTCGGCGAGCAACCGGTCGAGCGCGTCGGCGTCGTTATGCGCGAAGGAAAGGCGTTTGGCGCCAGAAAGCTGGATGCCCTGGAGCACGCTGTTATGGATGAGCTCGTCGTGCACCACCAGATCACGCGGACCAAACAGGTAGCCGATGGTGGTCACATTGGCCGCATGGCCGCTCACGAACGTGATGGCGTCGTCAACTTCGTACAGGTCGGCGAGCGCACGCTCGAGCTCGCGGTGGATCGGTCGTTCGCCTGACACCAGGCGGCTCGCCGACACCGAGGTACCGTACCGGTCGATCGCGTCCTTGGCGGCCTGTGAGACCACTGGGTCGCCCGACATGTCGAGGTAGTTGTAGCTGGCGTAGTTGATATAGGTTTTGCCGGCAATGCTGGACTGCGCGTTGGCAGTGCCTTCGTGCAGCTTGAAGAACGGGCTGCGCACGCCCAGGCGCGCAGCGCCGTCGCTCATGATGCGCAACTGCCGGTAGCCCGGGTACTGGTCGAAGCGCGTGTAGGCCTCCGGCACTGGGCTGGCCGCTTTGCGGCCGCCGGCCGGCGTGGCGGGCGGCTCCCGTCCCGCGTCGCGCAGCTTGCGCTCGAGCGCTTGCTGGATCAGCTTGTTCTTCAGGGCCGAGGTCAGACCCGGCAGGCCGGTCTTGCTGTTGCTCATATCGTGCTTATCGGATCATGCGTTGCGGCTTGTGGCCGGTTTGCTGTGCGGCCTTGAATTCGTCGGCGAATTCGGCGATCGCTTCGCTGGAGACGTCCTCAGTATGCTGGGCCACCACATGGGCGACCTGCTGGGCGACGTTGTCGGCTTCGACCGCGTCGTCGCCGCGCAGCGCCTCGATCAGTCGCGTGGCCAGCTTGGTCATGGTGGGACTCTCCGAGAGCGCCATGACAGGCAGCCGGATGCCGAAGCGGCTTTCAAGGGCCACGACCAGTTCCACGCCCATGAGCGAATCGAGGCCCATGTCGTACACCGAACGGTCGGGGTCGATCTTGTCGGCCGGCACGCGCAGGATCTCGCTCACCTCCTGCTTGATCATGTCGACTACCACCGGGTGAAGCTCGCTGTCGTTCAGCGTTGCCAGCAGCTCGGCAATATCGCCGCTGCTGTCCTCGTCCTGGTGGGTGGCCGCCGCCTCATGCGCTACCCACGCGAACTTGGGCGTTTGCGCGCTCGGCAGGAAGCGTGCGAGCGCGCGCCAGTCCAGTTCGAGCACACCCAGGTCGCCAGCGCCGGCCAGCAGCATGTCCTCCAGCGCGCCGAGCGCCGTGGCGGCCGGCAGGGCGTTGCCGCCCATGCGGCTTTGCAGCGCGTCTTTGACCTTCTGGTTGCGCGCAAGGAACCCCGCATCGGCAATGGCGCCCCAGCGGGGGCTGGTGGCGGGCAGGCCGCGCGCGCGCCTCTGGCGGCCCAGCGCTTCGAGCCAGCCATTCGCGGCCACATAGTTCGATTGGCCGGGGTTGCCGAAGAGTGTGGTGCCCGAGGAGTGGAATACGAAAAAGTCCAGCGGCAGTGCGCGGGTGAGTTCGTCGAGGTGAAGCGCGCCGAGGATTTTCGGCGCCATCACGCGTTCGATTTGCGCCGCCGTTGCGCTGCGCACGAGGCCGTCGTCAATCACCATCGCCGCATGCACGATTCCGCGCAGCGGCGGCATCTGCGTCTCGATGTGCGTGAGCAGCGCGCCAAGCGCCGCTCGGTCGGTCACGTCGCACGCGGCGGCATGTACTTCGACGCCGCGCTCGCGCAATGCGGCAATCGCTTCGCGCGCTTCATCGGCCACGGGGCCGCTTCGGCTTACGAGCACCAGGTGGCGAGCGCCCTTGTCGGCGAGCCATTGCGCGGTTCGCAGGCCGAAGCCGGACAAGCCGCCGGTAACGAGGTAGCTGGCCTCTGTGCTCAGGTGCAACTCGCTTGCGGGCTCCGCCGATTTTTGCGCGGCACTCGCTTGCAAGCCACGGCGATAAGTGACGACGATCTTGCCGATTTGACGCGCCTGCTGCATGTGGCGGAACGCATCGACGATGTCGTTGGCATCGAACGCATGGTAGGGCAGAGGATGCAGCACGCCTTCCTGGAACAGGGCCATCATCTCGCCGAACAGGCGGCGGGTCAGATCGGGGCGCTGCGACATCAGCTGGTCGGCATCGATGCCGAAGTAGCTGATGTTGTTGCGGAATGGGCGCAGGCCAATCCGGGTGTTTTCGTAGAAGTCGCGCTTGCCCAGTTCGAGGAAGCGGCCGAACGGCTTGAGCACGCGCAGGTTACGGTTGATGGCTTCGCCTGCGAGCGAGTTCAGCACGACATCGACCCCCTGGCCGCCGGTGGCTGCCAGTATCTGGTCGGCGAAGTCCAGCGAGCGCGAGTCGTAGATGTGCTTCACGCCCATCAGGCGCAGGAAGTCGCGCTTCTCGTTCGAGCCGGCCGTTGCGTGAATCTCCGCGCCGAGCCACTGCGCGAACTGAATCGCGGCAATGCCGACGCCGCCCGCCGCGCCGTGAATCAGTACGCTCTCGCCGGGCTCGATTCGAGCCAGGTGATGCAGCGCGTAGTACACCGTGAAGAACGTGCTGGGGATGGTCGCCGCAGCCTCGAACGACATGCCTTGCGGGATATGGGCTAGTGCGCTCGGCTGGGTCACGACCCGGTTGCCGAAACTGGCCGGCCCGAAGCCGACTACGGCGTCGCCCGGCTTGTAACCGGTGACGTTGCTGCCCGCTCGCTCGACCACACCCGAAAACTCGAGACCCAGCGTGGGGCCGGCGAAGCCGTTTTCGATGGCTTCGTCGGACAGCAGGCCCAAGGTGTACATCACATCGCGGAAGTTCAGGCCGGTGGCCTCAACGCGGATTTCGAGCTCGTTTTCTCCGGGTTCGGGCAGCGTGTGAGTTTCCCAGCGCAAGTTGCGCAACTGGCCGGGCACCTCGAAGCCAAGGCGCAGCGCGGCATCCGGGGCGTGCGCGCGAGCAGCCGGCGAGGGCGGACGCGGGCGCGGATTCTTGCGCAGGCGCGGCGCATAGCGTTCGCCCGACGCGCCGAGTGCAACTTCCTGTTCGTCGTCCGGCCAGAGCAGTTCGCGCGTCAGTGCTTCCAGTGGCAGCGCGCTTGCGTGAGGCAGATCGACCAGCCGTACGTCGAACCCCGCGGCCTCGTTGATCATCGTGCGGCCGTAGTGCCACAGCGACGCGTCGTTCAGGGCCGCATAGCGGGCAGATTCCGCCGCGGGCAGGAAGGGCGCAGCGCCGGACGTCAACAGCCAAAGCGTGGTCTTCAGGCCGGTGCGCTCGCACGCTGCGGCGAGCGCGGCGGCCAGCGCGCAGCGCTGTACCTGTGCCTCAAGCAGAAGCTGTGGATCTTCAGCACCGGCAGTGCTGGCTTCTTGCGCCAGACCGGCCAGGTGCACGATGCCTTCGATACGGCCCAACGTAGCTTGCGCATGTTCGAGCAGCGTATCCAGATTCTCTGTCGCGGTAACGCCCTGCGTGAGCATCGGCAACCGGTGCGTGCTCGACAGGTAATCGGCCAGCATGCCCGCAACGCTCGGCAGTCCGGTGTCCTGTGAGCTTGAGAGAATCAGCCAGCCGCCCGATTGAGGTGGTTGGGGCTGTGTTTCGGTGAGCGCATCGGCGGGCAGGCCGGCTGTAAGCAGATAGGGCCCACAGGCGGCGCCCCGCGCGAGTTCCAGCGGCTGGTCACATTCGAGGCCGAACTCGGCCAGCACGGTTTGCCAATAGCTGGCCGGACGCTGCGGCGAGACCGGCGTGCCGTCATCACGCTTGCTCCACCACGTCGCGTTGCCGCCGAAGACGAAGTCCATCCACGCGCTCGGCTGCGTGCCCCACATCAGCAGCGTGCCGCCGGGCTTGAGGCGCGTCGCCGCATACTGCAGCGCGTCCTGGGCCTTTTCCAGATTGCTGAAGTCGCAATGGAAGAGGATGAGGTCGGCATGACGGCTCGCATCTGAAGCGGTGGCGTCGATGCGGAGGACGGACAGCTCCGGGCAGTGCTCGCGCAGACGTTCCGCGTGTTCCAGCGCTGCGTCTTCGGAGCTTGCGTAGCCATAGTCGGCCACGGCGAAGTCCAGGCGGCCGCAAAGGTCGGACGCAATGCGCGCAGCGCCGGCGCCAATTTCCAGAATACCGAGGCGTTGGCCGGGCGCGCGCGCGCGCAAGGCCTTCTCGATATGGGCGCTCAAGGCGTCGGAGAGGCGCTGGTGGGCCGCGTCGCCCAGTATGTAGTGCGCGATTTCCGCAGGCGTGATGTCTCGCGGGCAAACGTTCGCCCATGCGGTCTTACCGCTCAGCAAGTCCGGCAGGTGCAAACCAATACGGCCTGCAGCGTTCACCAGCGGGAAATAGTCGGGATATTCGCGCTGCAGGCTGCTCCAGATGTCAGCGGTGCTGGCATCGTCGTCGAGTGGCGCATCGATCTGCCACGCAGACGATTCAAGCTGCTGATGCGCGGCACGCCTCAACAGCCAGTCGAGCAGCGGGGCCGCTTCGGGCGCCGCGTCGCGTAGCGCCGCGAGCGCATTGGCTTCCAGACGGCCATCGCTCGACAATGCCAGTAGGGCTTGCGCGGCATAGCGGTCGCACAGCGTCTCCAGCAGGGGATCGACCTCCTGCGCGTAGCGCTCGAGCAGGCCGTTCGTCGCGATGTCATCTGCGATCGCCCGCAGGGCGGGCTCTAGCGCACTGCGCTGGAGAACGACGTTCGCCTGCTGGGGGGCCAGTGGGTGCGGGCTGGGAATACCGGCGTAATCGAGAAAGGCGAGCGGCTCGGCATGCGCTTTGGACAGGCGTACGCTGCGAAAGCGCGCTTGGCTGATGGCTGCGATTTGCTGCCCTTGTTCGTTGAAAAGGGCGAACTCGGCGGTGAGCGAGTGCGGCGCACGCTTGATGAGGCGCGCACGCACGCGGTGCGGTACACCCAGACCGGCACGCCAACGCAGCCGCCCGATCCGCGTGGGCACGAAGGCAATGCCTTGTCCCAGCGAGGGATCGTCCTTCAGCATCTGAATGATGAGCTGGAAGGTGCAATCGAGCAGGGCGGGGTGCAGCAGGCTGTGGGGCAGGCTCTCCGCGAGCGCCTGCGGAGTCTGCAACACGGCCAGCACGCTGGTGGGCGATTCGAGCCAGCCATGTGACACCGCCTGGAAGGCCGGGCCGTAGTCCAGTTCGGCCGCGCGCGTGAGCGCGAGGTGCGTGGCGCCCGTGAAATCGGGGCGTCGCTCCGGCAGCGCGGGCGCGATTTCGTCGAGCTGTTGCGTGGTTGCGCTCAAAAGGAGGCGGCCGCTCGTGTGCACCGTCCACGGATCGGTGCTGCCGACTTCCTTGCTGCGCAGCCGGAAGCGGCCATCGCTTTCGTCGAGCGAGAATCGGGTGATCTTGCTTGGCGCGGCTGCCAGCAGCAGCGGCGCGAGAATTTCCAGTTCTTCGATATCCGCGCGCTCGCCCGGATGCCATTGCAGGGCCGCTGCGAGTGCGATTTCCGCGAATCCCGAACCGGGGAAGACCGTTGCGTGGCCTACGACGTGGTCAGCGAGCCAAGGCAGGCGCTGTGTGTCCAGCTGGTTTTCCCAGGCAGGCTGGGTCTGCTGACTCATCTTGTAGCCGAGCAGCGGGTGGACGCGGCGGCGTCCGAGCGAGTTCATCGATTCTGCCGTGACGGGGTGCCAGTAGCGCTCGCGTTGCCACGCGTACGGCGGCAATTCGATAGGCGCCGCGCTGAATGGGAAGAGTTGCGCCCAGTCGATCGGCGCGCCGCTCACGATCGCCTGACCCGCTGCGGCCTGCACGCGATCCGGGCCGTCGTCCCCGCGATGGCCCGTTGTGATGCACTGCCCGGTTTTGCCGTGATGCTTGAGTGTCTCGTTGACATAGCCGCGCAACACGGGTGCCGAACCGATTTCGACGAGGACGTCGCTGCCTTGTGTGACGAGACTGTTCAGCGCCTGCTCGAACTGCACGGGCACGCGAATGTTGCGCCACCAGTAGTCGGCGTCGAGCGCGGTGCCGTCGAGCAGTGCGCCGGTCACCGTCGAGAAGAAGGGCACGTTTGTACGCTGCGGCCGAACATTGGCCAACGCCGCTTTGAGGGGCGCTTCGATCGGATCCATCGCGCTGCTGTGAAACGCGTAATCCAGATCGAGCTGCTTGTAGAACACCCGGCGCTCGGCAAGTACCTGGGCGACTTGCTCCAGCGCGTGCGCGTCGCCGGCCAGGGTTGCGCCCTTGATGCTGTTGAAGCCCGCCACGCACAGCGCGTGTTCGAGGCCGAGCTCGCTCAGCAGCTCGGTGGCGGCCACGCCGTCCATGCCCAGTGCTGCCATGCGGCCCTTGCCCTTCGTGAGGCCCTGCTGCTGGCTGCGATGGTAGATGACGATGATGGCATCGGAGAGCGTGAGGGCGCCGCAAGCCCATGCAGCCGCGACTTCGCCAACGCTGTGTCCGACCACGGCGGTGGGCTGCACGCCTTGTTCGGCGAGCATGCGAGTCATGCCGACCTGAATCGCGAAGAGCGCGGGCTGGGCGACTTCAGTGCGCTCATAGCCATTGCCCTGTGCTTCGCGCTCGAACAAGTCTTTGATCGACCAGCCGGCGAGCCCGGAGAACAGGCCGTCGATTTCGGTAACGGCTTGTGCGAAGACCGGATGCGTGAGCAACTGGCTTCCCATGCCCGCCCACTGCGAGCCATTGCCCGAATACACGAAAACCGGACCTTGCGCAGCCTGAACGCCAACGGCGCTGTGCACGAGCGGATTCGGAGCGTCGCCAAGGCCGATCTGCTCCAGCAGGTGCGCGACGCTCTCGTTGTCGGTGCCAAATACCACCGCGCGCTTTTCGTGCCAGTCGCGGCGCAGTGCGGCTCCGTACGCTACGTCGTATAGCGGGAGCGCAGGCTGGCTGCGCAGCGTTTGAGCGAGTTGGCGTGCATTGGCCTGAAGGGCTTGTTCGCTGCGGCCGCTCACGATCATCGGCACGGCGGCGGTTTTCTTCAGCCGCGCATCGGGCGCAGGGCTGGATTGCGCCGGCGTTTGCAGGATGACGTGTGCATTGGCACCGCCGAAGCCAAACGAGTTCACGCCGATGGTCAGCGTGCCCGTCGCGCAGAGAGGGCGCGGCTCGGTGAGCACTTCGATGTTCCAGTCATCGAAGCGGATATTGGGATTCAATTCCTTGATGCCAACTGTGCCCGGCACCATGCGGTGCTTCAGGCTATAGACCGCCTTGACCAGTCCGGCAACGCCCGACGCCGCCTCGAGGTGGCCGAGGTTGCTCTTGACCGAACCGATCGGCAACGGGGTATTCGCTCGCCGCTGGCCGAGCGCCTGTCCGATCGCCCGGGTTTCAATGGGATCCCCCACTGGCGTGCCGGTGCCGTGGGCTTCCAGATAGTCGATCTCGTCAGGCGAAATGCCGGCCTGCTCGTAGACCTGGCGCATCAGCGCCGTCTGGGCTTCCACGCTGGGCACGGTGAGGCCGGACTTGCGGCCATCGGTGTTGACCGCGGTGCCCGCCACGACTGCGAGGATGCGGTCGCCGTCGGCCACGGCCTGGTCATAGTCCTTCAGCAAGAAGAGGCCGCCGCCTTCTGAGCGCACGTAGCCGTCGCCCGATGCATCGAACGCCTTGCAGCGTCCGTTGGGCGAGAGCATCGACGCCTTGGAGAAGGTAATGAACCCATACGGGTGCAAATGCAGGCTGACGCCGCCCGCAATGGCGTGGCTGATTTCACCGTTGGCGATGGCGCGGCAAGCCAGGTGGAAAGCCACCATTGCCGAAGAGCAAGCCGTATCGACGGCCATGCTCGGCCCGCGCAGGTCGAATACGTAGGAAAGACGGTTGGCGGCGATGCTGGCGGTGTTGCCCGTCGCCATGGATGCGTCGACCGTGGCCAGGTCGTCGGCCATGCGATATGAATAGTCAGCGCTGGCGATGCCAACGAAGACGCCGCAGTCACTCCCGCGCAGCGAGGAAGGCTGGATTCCGGCGTTTTCAATGCTCTCCCAGCAGAGCTCCAGCAAGAGGCGTTGCTGGGGATCCATGAGCGCGGCTTCGCGCGGAGAGATCCCGAAGAAGTCGGCGTCGAATCCGGAGACATCGCCGATCGAACCTGCCTTGAAGGTATAGGCGGTGCCCGGGTGTTCCTTGGCCGGATGCAGGTAGGCATCCCGAGACCATCTGCTGGGCTCGACTTCGGTTACGCAGTCCTTGCCATTGAGCAGATCGTTCCAGTAGTTACGAGTATCTGTTCCAGGAAATCGGAAAGCTAATCCGACTAAAGCAACGCATTTGCTCATGAGCTTCATTCTTTGTTACTGGCTGACTTTGCGTTTTTTCCCCGATATATGCATGTGAAAAGCAAAAGCGGCACGAATGGTGCGCATGTGGGAGCAAGGATATTGGCCATGCCTGCCAGCCTTTGGACATGGACGCGGGGACAGATTTTATCTCGAAAGCTGACTGCAAAGTAGGATTCTGTCAGAAACCAACAGATTCTCTGCGTACGGCCCCGATTATGTCTCTCAGTATGGGTTCTTCGGCAGCCGCGCAGGCGTTGTGGCGGGGTCAGTGGATGGATTGATTGCGCGAGTTGGCTCGTTTATGCAGGGTAGATCGGCGAATCGCCGGGGTTCGGCGTGTGCCTGGAACCGCAGTCGATGCCGTGCAGGCATTGAACAGATTGCACAGATGTGCAATTAAAGCGGAAGACCGGTTGTAACGATCGGAAATATATTCGGTATTCAGATTGGTTGCTTTATTGGCCTGAGTATTATGCGTGTAATTTGCGCGTGCTACCCGGAGCGACGCGCGTGTACGATTTGCCAATGCGACTGGGGTTACATCGCTCTCATGCAGAGCTCGAGTGCGACTTCCCAGTGCGGGGCGTACAAGCCAAAATGCTCGGCGAGCTTCGCATTCGACATGCGCGAATTGGCCGGACGACTCGCGGGCGTCGGATAGGCGCTTGCCGGAATGGGCATTGCCACGGGCTTCCTGGGCAAATTCGAGAGACGGAAGATGGCCTCGGCAAATCCGTGCCACGAAGTCGAACCCGAGGCGCACAGGTGATAGATGCCCGAATGCGTGTGCCACCATTCGTCCCATCCAGCTGGGCTGATGCCAATGGCCTGCGCAGTTACGTTGGCCGTCAACGCAGCGATCGTGTTGGACCAGGTGGGCGCGCCGATCTGGTCCGCGACGATCTTCAGTTCCTCACGCTCGGCGCCAAGGCGCAGCATGGTCAGCAGGAAGTTCTTGCCACGCGCACCGTACACCCAGCTCGTGCGGAAAATCAGATGTGCACATCCCGAAGCCGCGATGGCCTGCTCGCCTTCGAGTTTGCTCGTGCCGTAGACGTTCTGTGGATCGACGGGATCATCCTCGGCGTAAAGGCCATCCTTCGTACCGTTGAACACGTAGTCCGTCGAGTAATGAATCATGGCCGCGCCGATGCGTTTCGCCTCTTCGGCCAGCACGGCGGGCGCCTCGGCATTCAGGCGCATGGCGAGCGCGACATCGGATTCCGCTTGATCCACGGCCGTATAGGCAGCCGGATTCACGATGAGGCCGGGCTTCACTTCGCGCACGACCTCGCGCACCTGATCGAGGTTCGAGAGATCGAGCCGGCTGCGGTCGAGGGCCACGACATTTCCGAGTCCCTGAAGGGTGCGCGCCAGCTCGAATCCCACTTGGCCGTTGATGCCGGTGAGCAGAATGGTCTTGGGCTCAGGCATTTGCACGACGGTCCTCATTCGAAACACTCGGCTTCGGCGAGCCGCTTGCCGGCAGCATCCTTTGCCGCCAGCAACGGCTCGTAATCAATCGGCCATTCGATGCCGATTTCCGGATCGTTCCATACGATGCTGCGCTCGTGCTCCGGGAACCAGTAATCAGTCGTCTTGTAGAGGAACTGCGCCGACTCGGAGAGCACCACGAAACCGTGCGCGAAGCCCGGCGGCACCCACAGCTGCCGGTGGTTCTCCGCAGAAAGATGTACGCCGACCCACTTGCCGAG
>NZ_CAJMZF010000059.1:0-41188 GCF_905220245.1 Paraburkholderia sp. J63
TTTTATTTACCTTTGAATCGTAATAAAAGCGTCAATTCGCGTAAGTCCGCATTAAATTCGTCACTTCGCCTCCTAAACTTCGAATCCCGTCCGTAAGGTTCTGATCTTATGGAAAATTCTCTGAAAATCCCGGCGCCGATCGCACTCGCGCGGCCTCGCGGCGCACGCCGCCTTGAGGCATTCAGCCCGAAGCTTTCGAGGCGAGTGATCTTTTTCCGGCGAGCCTTACTGGATCAGTGGATTCTGCTTGAGGCGAACCCTGCAGTGATCACCTTCTGCGAGCGCCCGGGCTACGTTGTTGTTGAGGGCGTAAAGCGGCTCGCAGATTTCTGGGTCGGTTTTTCTGGTCGACAATAGTTAGTAATCCTTAGTGATGAGAATGCTGGAAGCGCACCGGCTAGATCGCACCACGACCTCGACGCCGCTACCCTGCCAATTCGGACGGTTGCGTCAGCAGAGATCGCTGCAGCGCAGGTATGGATCGAAAACTGGCAGCGTATGTTGCCGTACATCGTCGCGAACCGGGATCTCATTTCTGCAGCATTGTCCCGCGCGATCGAGCGCTTTCTGGCTCACCCGCACAGACTGCTCGAGGTTGAGCGGGAGTTTGTGACTGGCGATTCCGTACTGGTGCGTGCCGCGCTATTTGGCCTGTTGCACGCCGGCAAAATCAGTGCGCGGGATCTACGCACGCAGCCGCTGTCGTTGCTCACGACCTTTCTGGCTGAAGGGGCGCATCCATGAATCGCCGCAAACCGGAGTTGCAGGGGATCGATGTCACGGTGTGGCCGACCGTCGCCTACACGGAGTTCGATGATGACACACGACGTGTTTTCGAATCGCGGATGGAGGCGGTTCTGGGTTACGCCCGAGGCGACTCGCTCGTACAGCTCGAGCAATCGACGGGAGTCGACCGACGCCAGCTCTATCGCCTCCTCCGACGGGCACTTTCTCCCCATCCGGACGGCAGACCCTTCGGCTTTCGTGCCCTGGTCAGGTACGCAAGGATCGCCGACTACGTCAGGTTGCGTGCTGTGGTGGTGCGTGGCGAACGTGGTAGTCGCGGCACAGTAGGTGCGTTTTCCCAGCTTCTGGAACGCTACCCAACGCTTGCGGCGTGGCTGTTGCTGCAGGTGAAACAGCGCCGGGTGTCGCTTGGGCAGATAAATACGGACCGACACCTGCGCACGCGCCTGCGTGGTTTGCAGGCGCTGCATGACGGATTCCTGCGCCAGTGCCGTGAAGTTGGCCTGACCGCTGCGGACTACCCGTTCAACAGGTGATCATCGACGTGTGCACGCGCGTCGTTCTGGGCTATCACATTGTGCTGGCGAGCGAGTACAGCCGCTACGATGTCATCAAGACCATCGAAAACGCGCTTGAGCCGCATCGTTCGAAGACCTTTTCAATCGCTGGCCTTGGTTACGGCGCGCACGACGGCTTCGCGTCGCAGCGGATGACGGAGCTCGCCTATGCCGTGTGGGAGCGGATGAAGCTCGACAACGCAAAAGCAAACCTGGCCGACGACACAATCAGGGTGCTTTGTGAATTTGTCGGGTGCTTCGTCGATGCGGGGCCACGCCACAGTCCGGACGAGCGACCCTATATCGAGCGGTTTTTCGGCACCGTCGCGAGCCGCCTGTCGTCGCGCCTGCCGGGCTACACCGGGTCGCATCCGCGCGACCTGCGGCGGGCGCTCGCTGACCCAAAGGGCAACCTGCGTCTGTATGTCTCGCTCGGGGAGCTCGAGGAACTGGTTGAGTATTCGATCGCGAGCTACAACGGCACGCCGCACAGCGGGCTGAACAATGCGACGCCGCTCGAAGCGATGGAATTCTTTGTTCGCGGACGGCAGACAATGGTGACGTGGCTTGCCGAACATTACCGCCGGACGCTGTGCCTGATGCAATCGGCGCGCCGCTGTCCTGTGCGCGCCTATCTCGACCAGGGTATTCGCCCCCATATCAATCTTCACGGCGTGCGCTACACCAACAGCGTGCTCGCGACCAGCACGCATCTGATCGGCCAGCGGCTGCTCGTCTACATGAACGCCGACGATCTTCGATGCGTGCGTTCCTGCCCGATGGAACCGAACTTGGCGTGCTCGACGCGCAAGGGGCGTGGCGGGTGGTGCCGCACAACCTCAAGTTGCGACAGGAAATCCGCAAGCAGAAAGGGCGGCGCCGGACCGACGCTGCGGGCGGGTGGAATCCAATCGAAGCCTACGTGCAGCAAAAACTCGCACAGGCGAAGAAAACGCGCAAGGCGGCGTCGGAACTTGCACAGGCTGTTCAACTGCTTGCATCGGCGCCGACCGTGCGCATGCCAGCCGGACCGGCACGCGCATCGCAAGTCCCGGAAACCCTGTTGCCGGTCACGATGCCAACGCCTGCGACACCGGTGGCGGAAGCAGCCTTCGTCGACCCTGCGCCGAATGGGCCCGTGCATCCCAGAAAGCTCACGATTGGCACCGGCCAGGTCTTCTAACCCAGGCTCCTGTATTGGAGGCGTCATCATGTCAGTTGAAATTCCACGGCCAGTCGATCCCTCGCTGCATCCGCTCGCTAGCGGCAACTACCGTATCGCCACCCCGGCAATCGAAGCCTTTTACGAACTCGTCGAGCGCTGCCTGCGGTATCGCATCATGGGCGCGCTGATTCACGGTCCGTCACGCATCGGCAAAACCCGGGCGATCGAATACGTGCGCCTGTTGCTCGCGCGCAATCATCCGAGGATGACCAGCTATCACGCGCAGTGCGAGCACAAGCCAAGGCACGCGGAAGGACCATTCTTTGCCAATCTGCTGGAAGCCGTCGGCGACCCGGATCCCAATGCCGGCACGAACCCATCCAAACGCATGCGCCTGTCGCTGCGCATACGCGAGGCGGCGGCGCGTACTGGCAGCGGGACGGTACTGTTGTTCTGCGATGAGGCCCAGCGCTACAACGAAAACGAATACGAATGGTTGCGCGATGTTCATGACGCACTTGACCGTCAGCAGATCAAGCTTTTCACATTTCTGGTTGGGCAGCAGGAACTCCTCGCACAGAAGACGGCGCTGCAGCTCGCGGGAAAGACACAGATTGTCGCGAGGCTGATGGTCGAGGAGTTGTCGTTCTACGGAATTCGCAACGCGCAGGATGTCGCAACCTGCCTGAACGGATACGACCAGACCGCCTATCCGGAGGGCAGCGCGTGGAGCTTCACGCGCTTCTATATCCCGCAGGCATTTGACGCCGGATACCGGCTGGTTGACGACGCCGACACGCTTTGGCATGCATTCGAGGTCGCGCACCACAAGGCCACCCTGCCTGGACGTCTGGAGCTCCCTATGGAATCGTTCGCGCGCGCCGTCGAAATCGTGTTGAAGGATAGCGAGCTCAGGGATGCACCGGGTTATTGTCCGGCAGAAGCGCTGTGGGCTCATGCAGTGCGGCACTGCGGTTACGTTCAGTCACGTCATGCGACCGGTCGCGTCCTCGTCGCCGCAGCGTAGTACGGCGCCCCTGAAGGCACCGTGCTTTCCGATCCTCACGGTCGATGAGCGCAAGCTGACGCCTGCGCTGGGTTACGTCTTCAACAGGAAGTGGCTCGATCCATGCGAGTCCCTCGTCTCGATACTGTGGAAATTCGAGAAGGCGAACGCCCTGCCAGGCCATGTGGTTGCACGACTGCTGGGGCCGGACGTCGATCCGTACGAGGGTGTGGTGCCGCAGTTGGGCATTGTGGACGTCGACCGGCTTCACGAAAGCCTTCGCGTGCCGGCTGAAACACTGCGCGTGGCGTTGTTGCCCGCGATCCCGCGCCGGCGCTACAGTGGGCTTTTCCGCTTCTGTCGCCGTTGTATCGCGCACGGCTATCACAGCGTGCTGCACCAGATGGAGAGTAATGCGCAGTGTCCCGCGCACGACCGCGTGCTGGAGTCAGCGTGCGAGACATGCGGCTACGAGGCGTCGTATCGTGTGAACGTGCGGCTCCTGGAGGCACCCTGCCGTTGCGCGTACTGCGGCGCGAGCTATGGGGGCCAGGGATGGACGCCAGGCCGGAACCCATGGATGACAGCCGAACATCGCAAGGCGTTCACGCGGCAGTATTTCCAGAGATATTTTGGATGAGCAGCATCGGAGACGCGACGACCGGTGCGACGTCCGCTCGGATGAGTTCATGCCGAAGGCCGTCGCACGAAGATGCGCTCGATCTGCCGCGTACGCTGAACGTCGTCGTGATCGAGGTAGATCGAGGTGGTGGTGATCGACGCGTGCCGCAGGTTGTCGCGCACGGTGGTCAGCGTGGCGCCACTGGCGAGCGCATGGGTAGCGTGCGTGTGGCGCATCCAGTGAGGCGTCGCGCGACGCAGCTTGCGGGCGAGCGGTGGGTGATCGGCCTCGATGACATCGGCGGCTGTATGGAAGAACCGGCGCAGTATTTCTCTCAGGCGCGGTGTGGTGATGCCAGCTGACGTATCGAGGTGGCCGATCAACGGCGTATCCGCAGGCCATCGGTCGGGACTCACCGGCAACCCACGTTGCCTCAGATACTGCTCCAGCGCAAAGCGCGCGAGCGGTGGCAGCACAACCTTGCCACCTTTTGCGCCCTTGCCGGTGAGATGCAGCCAGCGCTCGCCATGTACGCCGGCCTGGATGCTGCCGAGTGTGACGCCGACCAGCTCGGCCGCGCGCAGGCCGGTTGCGTAACCGAAGTCGAGCAGAAAGCGTAGACGCTGGGCAGCCGGTACCGCCCAACCATGGGACCACGCGAGGCCATCGGCAATCGTGCGGACCAGCTCCCATTCGCCGGCCGTGAAGGCTCGCGACACGTCCAGTTCGCCGGCGTGCTGTGCGCCCCGTACCTTGAGATCCGCGAACGGGTTCGCCAGCACGTAGCGCCGGTCGATCAGCCACCGGAACATGGCGCGAAGCACTGACAGTGCATAGGCGATCGAATCCGGTGACATCATGCCCGTGAACGGCCGCCACTCGGTGGACGACCGCGGCCGCGCCGGCGCGACCCAGCGGGCTCGCGGCACCGGATGGCGCAGAAAGGTGCGATACGCCGTCGCATCCTCGCTGGCCAATGAAGACAGCGCCTTTCCGCGCTCGACAATCGCCCACAGCAGCAACCGCTCTGCTTCCCGGCGATAGGCACGCCGGGTTTCCGCTGCCTCGTGGCATTCGAGCCAGGCGTTGATTGCCTGCCAGTCGTTATCGGCCTCGAGGGCGCACAGCGGTTTTGGCGCGCGGTAGATTCCCGATGAGCCGTCCACCTCGTGCGGAACGAGGATGGTTTCCCACGGCGTAACGGGGGAGATCGCTTCCGTGGTGATCAAGGCGCGGGCGCGCTCGGTGAGCGCAGGATGCGCGGCAAAGAAGGCTTCGATCCGACGCGCGCTACGTTCGCCGAGGCCGGGTATCACGACCCACCATCGCCGGCGACGGGGGACCCGGACAGTCAGGTCGGCCAGTGTCCGGATGCCGTGTCCATGCAGTACTGGAATGACCCGGGGTGGCAGCCACGTCTCGACCGCATCGCTCACGAGCGGTTGCGGGACCGGAAGTAACGGCAGGGCGGCGAGCGCCCGGATCGCGGCACCGCGATGACGGGTACGTTCGCCGGCCATGCATTGAAACGGCTCTGCGAGATCGGCGCGATGGCGGCTGAGGGCAAATCCAACCATCTGTCGCCGAAGGCGGCCGATCACGCCGCGCGCCGAACGGCTGTCCGCGATGGCTTGGGGGCAATATCGGCTGATCGCGTCGTGTGCCCCGGCACCGTCGTACCACGCGCGCAGCGCGCAGAGGGAGGCGGGAACGATGGGGACGTTACGAGCGACATTCGCGTGAAAGTCTTTCGCGATACCGGTGGCCGAGCGCGTGACTTCAAGAAACTCGAGCATGTTGCGCCGCACGCGCTGCGAGAGCAGCATTCAGCATTGCGCAAGCAGCAGTTCCAGCGCCTCAAAATCGATAGGTTTTAGAAGATGACGATCGAATCCTGCCGCGCGCGTACGCTCGCGGTCATGTTCCTGGCCCCATCCCGTGACAGCGATCAGCTTCATCTGAGCACCGCCAGGCAGCGCGCGAAGCCGGGAGGCGGCTTCAAAGCCATCCATCCCCGGCATGCCGAGATCCAGTAACGCGACATCGGGTCGGAAGTTTGCGGCCTTCCGTAAGCCATCCTCTCCATTAAAAGCGGTCGCCACCGTGTGCCCCCATTGCTCCAGTAACTCCGCTAGCGAGCTTGCCGCATCCTGATTATCGTCGACGATCAGAATTCGCCGCGCAGGTCTGCCATTGGGCTTCGCGTATCCCGGAGCAGAAGCGGTCGCTGCCTCCTCTGCGCAGACGCTCAAAGGCAAGCGAACGGAAAACGTGCTTCCGGCATTGGGTCCGGGGCTCGAAGCACTCACTGCCCCCCCATGCATCTCAACGAGCTGCCGAACGAGCGATAATCCAATCCCCAGTCCACCGGCAGCGTGGTTTTGGTGCGAACGCACCTGGGAAAACATATCAAAAATAGAGGACAACGATTCTGCAGGGATCCCAATGCCGGAATCTGTAACGCTGACGACCGCGTCGTCGCCTTCGCGGCGCTGGCGAAGGTCGATCGTTCCACCGTCCCTGGTGTACTTGGCTGCGTTCGACAGAAGATTTGAAAACACTTGCGTGAGCCGATCAAAATCACCGTTTACCGTCATTTCCTCATCGGACGGGTGGATTAGTAACAAATGCCCATGGGCGTCGATGATCGAGCGCGAGGCCTCAGCGCTTGCGGCTAGTACGGTGCGCAAATTTACGTTTTCACGCCGAAGCGTAACCTTGCCCGAGGTGATGCGGCTGACATCAAGGAGGTCATCGACCAGGTGCGCCAACATGTTGACTTGACGAACCATCATGTCGATCGTTCGCGCGATGGGTGCACTGGGCGATCCATGAAGCCGCGCGATCTGCAATCCATTTCGTAGTGGCGCCAAGGGATTCCGGAGCTCATGAGCGAGGGTGGCCAAAAACTCATCCTTGCGCCGGTCCGCGTTGCGCAGCGCTTCCTCGGCCGTCTTTCGTCCCGTTAGATCAATCGCGGTGCCAAACCATTCGATGACAGCACCCTGATCATCCATGACCGGAATCGCACGGGAAAGCACCCAGCCCCGTGAACCATCAGCGCGAAACACCCTATGTTCGAGTTCGAACGGACGTTTATCCGCCACCGCCTGCTGTATAGCCGCAGTCACGCGCTCCCGGTCATCCTCGGGGATATACCGTTGAACCCAGTTTGTATCGAATGCGGTCGTGTCGGCGAGCTGATTTCGTCCATCCAGCGTCCACATCCCACTCCAGTCCGGGTTCATTCGATACAAAATATCGTGGGTGGTCGTCACGAGCATCCGGTAACGCTCCTCGCTCACCTGAAGGGCTCCAGAGGTGGTCCGGAGTTCCTCAAGTGCGCGGCGCAGGGCCTGAGTTGAATTGGCCCAGTCAGAGTCATGGGTGCTCAGCAACAGGCCTGCGAGATCGGGATGACTTTGCATCAAAGCCTTCATATCGCTCTCAATTTCCAGCGCAGGATGCGTTTCAGTCCAATAGTGGGCCGTGCGGATGAAGGCGAGGAAAGCGACCAGGAGCTCGAAAGTTCGCTCCCCAACGGCGTGCAGCACCGCGGAGCGGGCACGATCCGCGCCACGCGGGGCGATAAAAAGTATGGTGAGGGCATCAAACAACGCGGCCTCAAGTTCGCTCTCCCCTTCGGGAAGGCTCACGGGAGATTTGAGGCTTTCCAGTCGCGCAAGCGACCGATCTAGCTGCATGGAGTCGGGCAGGGGTCTACGCAGCAGTGCAATCGCTTGCTCAATGGTCTGCGGTCCCACAGAACCGTCGCCGGCTGGCCGCCCCTCGCCGACCAGAAAACCCACGTGACGAATGATGCAATAGCGAATCTCACAGAATCGTGACAGTTGGACAAACAGTCGCTCTTTGAAAAGTGACGGTAGTGGGCTGTTAAGGTATGCCGATTTGGCGAAGCCCCACAACTCTTCGATCAAACCAGGGGCGCTTGCTGCAGTGCAGAAGAAATTCGGCAGAACGCCAAACCGGGCGCGCACCTCTGCCGGGAAACGGTCTGTCGCGCTTGCTGCTGTATCACTCATGAGCAGTCCTGGTAGGCTTGTGGCTGGAGGCGTCCCAAATCCCGAGGGTTACCATAAATTTCTGATGATCTGACGCCCGGGCGACGATCTAAAGCACTCGAACCCCACAGACCGGCACGCCGGTGAACCACCAGAAATAGCGTCACATTAGACCGTCAGTCACGGGAACGCAACGCCGCCCATCTAGATGAACGTTACGTTGCTCGTAATACGGCTGAATCCGGCCTTCCGCGACCGGGCAGTCACCGCACAAGGTAGGCCTCGTGGCAGAGTGCTGGACGGATCTGTTGGTTCAGCGCTTTGATTGCCTCGATCAGCCGCGCGAGCCCATCGGCGGTAAGACGCGGCCGGCGCCCGACGTCGCCCACTCCCATCAGCGCATCTGCACCGCCCGCCGCGAAAACGCTCTGATAACGCCGCGCTGTTGCTGGACTCAAATCCAGCACAGTCGCTACGCGCGCGATGTCTATGCCCGCAGCCAGCATCCGGGCTGCTCGCGCCCGGCGACCCGACCACCGTGGTCCGGCGGTGTTGTTGGTGCTCATCGCCACTCTCCACTGAACCTGCACGGATGATCTTTGCTTTCCGTCATTGACGCCATCAGGACTGGATCGAACCCGGTCGAGGTTCAACCCTGATGGCGCAGCCACCGGTCATGCCGGAAAGATCGAGCAGGGATGACTGTTTCCGGGGCGGCGAATTCCCCTAGCAGGGCCTCGGTAAAAGCCGCTCTACCGTCATGAGCATGACGCCTGCGGATATGGGCTTCTGCCAAAACGCATCCCACAGAGCTTCGCTCAAGGCTGGTTTCTCGCCTGCACTGGCCAGGATGATTGGGATTTTAGCCAGCTTCGGATTACGTTTGAGTTGACGACAAAATTCAATCCCGTCCATTCCTGGCATATGCCAATCTGTAACAATCAGGCCCGGGTGTAGAACGCTCGCGGCTGCCAGACCCGCGTCAGTGTCTCCAGCGCTCGCGACCTCGAACTTCTTCAAGCGCAATATGCGCTTCCAT
The DNA here is from genome assembly GCF_905220245.1 of Paraburkholderia sp. J63. Classification (NCBI taxonomy): domain Bacteria; kingdom Pseudomonadati; phylum Pseudomonadota; class Betaproteobacteria; order Burkholderiales; family Burkholderiaceae; genus Paraburkholderia; species Paraburkholderia sp. J63. Next base: position 9,159 of record NZ_CAJMZF010000059.1, read on the forward strand.
GCAACGATGATCGCGGGATCGTCATCCACAATAAGAATCGTCGGCATGAGCGAGGAGGAATCGACTTGAATAGCGGAATGCTACGCCGACACGTTGCATACGGCAAAAGCCCGCACAACTTTCGGCTTCCGACATTCGACAGTGGGAATCTGAAGGCCCGTTGCAGGTCCAACTGAGCCGAAACGTATCGGGCACTACCCGGCCATGACGCGCCAGTCGCCAGCACAACTTCTCGGACGTTCGGGCGTCGGTTCCACTTGAACAATCGGCCGTTCGACTCTGGTCGGGGAGCGTTGCACATTCCGCCTTTGCATCATGAGCCAAGCCTCGCCGTGGAGCTCGGTGTCTCCTCAATCGAAGACGGAGTCACGCCACTGCCGACGCTTTCCCGCAAACCATATATCAGCCGGAACCACAACTTGACTGGCTGTTAGCCGTACTTGCAGATTTCCAAAATGGCACTTGGGCGATCGACCACGATCGCCACAAACGATCAGGCAAGACAGACGGGATGTTCAGTCACGACGGAATCTGGGAGCCCGATCCGACGTTAAATGCACACCAAGTAACCGGACCGCTTCGGGGGCGTCGTATCTGGAAATCGCCTCCAGCAACGCCCGATGCTCCTCGACCAGTTCATCCACACGCGAGACGTCTACCGGACACGAAACGGTGGCCAAGATGAAGCGAAAACGCAGGCGATCGAACAGCTCGACAAGCAGGTCATTCCCGGTGAGCTTCATCAATTCACGATGAAACAGGCGATCCTGCTCCGCGGCTTCGAACGTATTGTTCGTGAGCAGGTTATCGCGCAGTGATTCGACGTGACCGGACAGCGTTGCCGGCAGCGTGGAGCGATTCTGGCAAATCACCCTGACCGCGTGACTTTCGAGCGCAAAGCGTGCGTCCATGAATTGGCGTAGTTCATCCACCGTCACGCTGCGCACACGGGCGCCACGACGCGGAAGAAGCTCGACAAAGCCATCGGCATACAGGCGGTGGAGCGCTTCGCGCACGGGGGTTCGGGAAACGCCAATCTCGTCGGAGATTGGCCCTTCCTCGATGAATTCCCCGCTGCGAAAGCTTCCGCGGAGAATCTGGTCCCGAACGTGCGCATAGGCACGGTCGCGTGCTGAGAGAGTGTTCCCGTGCGCGTCATCCATAGCGTTTCCTTAAATATACGCCGAGTATACATCAAATCGTCTAACTCTTCGGGCCGAAGGTATACCCGTATTGCGGGCGCGCTTATGCTTCTTCGACAATCTCTCGCATCCATCGTGTATACATGGCGGATACACGAACAACGCTCGAGCACGTACTACCCTCTCACATCCATCTGACTATGACGCTTTCAACTTCGCATCTCGGGCTCTGGTTTTCGGGTCCAAATATCGCCACGGCCGAGATCGCCCATTGCATTGGCTTCAGGGTTGCCATTCTCGACATCGAGCACGGCACGTTCGACCTCGACGCGCTTGACCGCTTCATTCCGTTCCTCAAGGCGAAGCAGTTCGAGGTATTCGCGAAGGTGCTGGGCCCCACGCGCGAAGCCATCCAGCAGGCGCTGGATTTCGGCGCGGACGCCGTGATCATTCCGCATATCTCGGGCGTGGAAGAGGCGCGACGCGTTTGTGCGTATTCAAAGCTGCCGCCGCTTGGCGACCGCAGTCTGGCAGGGGGCCGCACTACGAACTTCATGTATCCGCCTGACAGCTGGATCGACGAGCAGGACAAGCGCACGCGCTGCTATCCCATGATCGAAGACGAAAATGCGCTGCGCGAGGTCGCAGGCATCCTTGATCTGCCGACGGTTGATGGCGTGTTCATTGGCCCGACCGATCTCTCCATTCGCCGTGGCCGGGGCATCTACAAGAAGCAAGACGGCGACTGGGACGACCTTCGCTCGATTGCCGCTGCGGCCAAGGCGGCGGGCAAGCCGTGGCTGTTTCCGGCGTGGAGCCCGGAAGAAAGGGCCTTTGCGGTGAAGCACGGCGCGCACCGCATGTTCATCGCGATGGAGCAGGTCGCGCTCGCGCACGGTCTCCAGCAGATGTGGCAATCCACCGTCCAGCTTCTTGATGCCCCCGTTTCGGCTTGAGGCTCGCCAACCCGCTCAAGGACCGCTTCACTTTCGGCTCATTCATCATGAAACCCACCTCGGCACCACCCGTCGCTTCTGGATCGCTTACCGGCGCCTGGACGCTCACTGTTTTTCTTTGCATCGCGATGATCGTGTCGATTGTCGACCGGTTTGCGCTCGCGCTCGTCATCGACCCCATCAAGTTGCGATTCGCGCTTTCGAATACGCAAATCGGGCAATTGCAGGGGCTCGCGTTCGGGATGTTCTACGCCGTCCTCGGCATTCCTTGCGGCTGGCTTGCCGACCGGTGGTCGCGCAGATGGACCATTCTGCTCGGCCTGTTGATCTGGGGCGTCGCTACCGCAGCGTGCGGGCTCGCCACAAGCTTCCCGCAACTGCTGGTCGCACGCATGCTCGTTGGTGCAGGGGAAGCCGCGCTTGCGCCGGCCGGCTACGCCATCATTCACGAGCGCTTTCCGGCAGGCAAGCGCAACGCCGCGATCAGCCTCTTTCAGGTGGGCGCTGTAATAGGCTCGGGATCCGCATTCTATGTGGTCGGCGGTCTCTTCGATCACCTGAAGTCACTCGGTGGCGTCAGCCTTCCCGTGGTCGGTGTGCTCGCTGCCTGGCAGGCAACCTTTATCTGCGTAGCGTTGCCAGCCATCGTGCTGCTGCCGCTGCTCGCCTATGCGCTTCGCGGTGAACGCACCGTATCACGCACAGCCGGTTCTTCGCCCGTCGATGGTTCGATGGCCACTGACGGGACGAGCCTGAAGTCGTTTCTTGCCAGCAACTGGGCATTTCTCGGCACGCTGTACGTCGGCATGTCCGGCCTGCTCACCTTGAACTACAGCCTGCTTTCGTGGATCCCGACCATTTTCGGGCGGGAATTTCACTGGACGCCGGGCGAAATCGGGCGCCCCTACGGCCTGATCGTGTTGATTTCCTGTGCGGCGAGCATGCTCGTTGCTGGCACGCTTGCGGATGCCATTCAAAAGAAGGCCAGTTACGCGGCCACGCTCAAAATTCCGGGTGTGGCGGCATTGATTGCGTTTCCCGTCCTCGGCCTTTTCTTTATGGCCCAGACACCCGTGGCGGTACTCGCGTCTACGGCGTTACTACACGCCCTTTGCACGTGCGCCGTTGGCGTGGCACCGGCGCTCATCCAGAGCCGGACACCTGCTCAACTCCGCAGCCGGGTTTCAGCCATCTATGTGCTGCTCGTAAATATCTGTGGTCTGTCTATCGCCCCTTTGCTGGTTGGGTTCGCGGTTGATCAATTGCCTGCGGGGGGCGCGGCGCTTCGCATGGCGGTGACCCTGGTCGGTGTCCTCGCTCTTGCAATCTCGGCCGGACTGTTCAGCACATACCTGCTTCTCCAGTCCCGGCGCTCGCAGGTACCGCAAGCACTGGACAGGAACCTGTCGCAGTCCGATACACAATGAACGAACGAAAATGACTAGAACCCTGAAACTTTCTGCTTTTGCGCTGGCCACCCTCGGAGCGATCTGCCAGCAGCCTTGCTCCGCCTCTTCGATGACGTTGTACGGCACGCTCGACGATGGCATCGCCTATATCAACAACGTGGGCGGCAAATCGGCCGTCAAGGCCCAGAACGCCGGCTCGTGGTCCAACAACTTCGGCTTTCGCGGAGAGGAAGACTTGGGTGGCTCGACCCGGGTATTGTTCAACCTCAACAGCACGTTCAACCTGAACAATGGCGTGCTAAGCAACAATGGCGCGCTGTTCGGCAATAGCGCGTGGCTCGGTATCACAAATGACCAATATGGCACGCTCGCGCTCGGGCGGCAGTTCGATTTCACCGTCGACCTGCTGCTTTACTCGAGTGCGGCCAGTTCCACCCTTTTCTCGTTCCATCCCGGCAGCGTCGACCGGATCAACGGTGTGACGCTCAGCAATTCGGTACGCTACGAGTCTCCCAAATTTGCCGGCTTCTCCGGCAAGGCACTCTACAGCTTTGGAGATCCGAATGGCGGAACCAACAGCCGGCGCTCCAACAGTTTCGAGCTGACCTATTCGAACGGTGTGCTTGACGGCATTTTGGTCTATTCGAGCATCGGCGGAACGAGCATTACGCCTTCCACGTCCATGGGCGTCAGCGAGTTCTTCGGCACGCCGCTGTCGCTCTCCACTGCCACACCGCTCGCGTTGCGCACCACCGACATCTACGCAGCTGCGGCGCGCTACCACATCGGCTCGGTGACGCTCAGGGCGCTCTACACCGACGTGGTGTTCACCTCGGCGAAAAACGGACGCACGGAAAAGCTACGCACGCCCGAGATCGGAGCCTCCTGGCAGATCACCACCTTTTCGCTCGTCACTGCGGGCTTCTGGCAGTCACGTCTTGACGATTCGCGGTGGAATACGCTGAACGTGAGCTACGACTATTTTCTCTCCAAGAGGACCGATGTGACGGTCGGCGGCAATTTCCAGCGCACGAGCGGCCCCGGCCAGGTTGCCAGCCTGTTTACGGCAGGTAATTCGTCCACGACCAGCCAGGTTGCACTCTATGCCGGGATTCGACACCGCTTCTAATTTTTTCCAGTTAACTTAGTACTACAAAGGACAAGCAATGAAAGTTACCGTAATTCAATCCAACGTAACGGATGATCAGCAACTCAATCTGGCAAAAATGCAGCGGCTGCTCGCCGAGGCCGTTGCCGCCGACTCGCCGGATCTCGTGGTGTTCCCGGAAATGGTTGCCTGCATCAGCATCTCACCCTCGAAGATGCGCGAGTCCGCGGGCGCCTTTCCCGGCAGCGAACTGTTCGAGGCGTTTTCGGCCATGGCGTCTGCGCACAACGTCCTTCTCCACATTGGCAGCGCGATGGAGCTTGAGGACGACCGTGTGTACAACACCTCACTGCTCTTCGGCCGAACGGGTGAACTGCTCGGCAAATACCGGAAGATCCATCGTTTCGATGTTGTGCTTCCAGACGGCACGGAGATTAGGGAATCCAAGAACGTCGCACGCGGCGAGCGCGTTATGTGTGTACCCGTTGAGAGCTTCAACCTCGGTATGACGATCTGCTATGACCTGCGTTTTCCGGAACTCTTTCGCGCGATCGCCGACAAGGGAGCAGATGTCATCGTTGTGCCATCAGCCTTCACATTCCAGACGGGCACAGATCATTGGGAACCGCTACTGCGTGCCCGCGCGATAGAAACCCAGTGCTATATCGTCGCACCGGGTCAGACGGGAACCTTCGAGAACGGCAAGTTCATGAACTACGGACATTCGATGATCGTTGATCCGTGGGGGCAGGTTATTGCGCAGGTTTCCAATGGCGAAGGTTTTGCCACTACCCGGATCGACCGGAAATATATCGAGACTGTTCGCGCGCGCATTCCGCTCCGGCAGCATCGCGTTCTCTGATCGGCAATTGAGAGAGGTTCATCTATGTTCATCATCAATGAAATGCCCGCGAAGGTCGAGCCTGCTACCGTCGAGCGTGCGAGCTTCGCCGAACCGGCGACGATCGGCCATTTCCGGATCATGGGGTTTCCGCGAAAAACAATCCGGCCGCTGCACGATTGTGGCCGTCGTGTAGGAACCGCCGTCACCCTTGCCCTTCCGGGTGCCGATTCGACGCTGCTCCATCATGCCGTCGCGATGCTGCGCGAAGGCGATGTGCTGGTGATCGACCGGCTTGGTGACGATACCCATGCGTGCCTCGGCGGGGGAGTTGCCTACGCAATTGCGAATCGCGGCGTAGCGGCCGTCATTATCGACGGTCCGATCGCCGACCCTGGTGAAATTCGCGAGATCGGCTTGCCGGTGTGGGCAAGTGGTGTAAGCAGCGTCACAACGCGACTACTCGGTGCAGGCGGTGTCATGAACGCGCAGATCTCCTGTGGGGGCGCTGTTGTTCGTCCAGGCGACCTCGTCATCGCCGACGAGGGCGGCGTGGTGTTTCTCCCCTCTCCGGAAGCCGATTCCGACATCGAACGGGCTATGGCCATGCAGGAGATGGAAAAGCGGGGACTTGGCTCGATGGGTCCGAATGCTGCTCTGGGCGAACTGACGGGTGCGACTGCGTTGGTGCAAGCAAAACTCCAAGCTTGACGATTCACTTCAGCGTTCCCGTATCCGATGCCGCATTTCCCTCTGGAATGCGGCTTTCCACAGCGCACGCTTGGCGACCTCGCGGTAGTCCGGTACAGCGTGTTGCGCGGTCTACCCGCTCGATCCAGCTACGTATCGGTGTCCGCTACACCCAGATACCTGCCCTTGCATCCCGGTTGCCCGACCGGCGGCTCAGGGTCGACACCGGAAGCCCACAGATGGCGACAGACTAGGTTGCCGTAGCCGCTCCTCAGCGCCATCCGGTTGGCACCGCGTCGATTGCCCGGTGCGTGTTGACAAATTTAATATCGCAATGGATGACGTTTTTAATGCGGTCTACGCCTTTGTCCTGCGCGTCGCAAACACGTACTAGAACTTGTAGTCGGGATTCTTCGGATCGAACGCTTCGGTGTCGAAGCTCTTCGGCGTGATGCTTTCGATCACGATCCTTTCGAAGATCTGGCCGTCGTCGTCGTAGGCTTCGACGGTGCGGAAATACGGACGGCGCAGGTCGAGCCCGAGTGTCTGCTTCTTCGCATAGAACTGCGGCTTGCCGGCCGGCGAGACATACGTGAGCGCGACCACGCGCACGCCGGCTATCGTCTTCACCTCGACTTGCGGCTTGTACGGCGCGCCCACTTCGACGTACTTCTTCGCGTCCGCCATGAACTGGCTCACGATGAACTCCGTGCCGAGCTCCGTGATCTTGTGATTCGATTGCGAGCGCGCGAGCGAGCCGTCGAGCGCGGTCCACATCGGCATGACGCCGAGCAGGCCGCCTAGATGCCCGTACATCTGGTCGCTGCGTTTCGAGGCGTCGTAGATCACCTCTTCGCCCGAATGCTCGCCGTCGGGCAGCCACTTCGCGTAGATGCGCAGCGGATCATGATCGAGCTTGACGAGCATATGTGCGGGCTTGCTGGGCCACTTGCCGTTCAGGCGCTCCCAGCGCGAGAGCACGAACTCGTACGACGGATAGCCCGACGGCCCGAGCTGGATGAGCGCGGGCACGACGAGCGGATCGAACGCCTGGAAGAGCGCCGTGAGTTGCGCGTCGCTCATCTTCACGAGCGCGCCGCTCTTTTGCGCGCGCTGAAGCCAGCGGACCTGCTGTTCGAGAGGGAGCTTGCCGACATCGGCTGCGGCGTTGCCCGATGGCTTCGCCGCGACGGGCGCGGCGTCTTGCTGGGCGCTCTGCTGTGGCGTTGCGCTGGCGGGCACATCGTCTTGCGCAAAGGCCACCGTGCAAGCGAAGGCGAGCGCCGCACAGGCGAGCGGCGCAGCGAGGCGCCGCGCGCGCCACGCCGGCACGCGCGCAGGCCTGGCGCCGGGCGGCATCGAATGCAATGAGTTGGTATTCATGGTCTGGCTCCCTGTGTCGCTACTTTTTTGAACGAAACGTTAAACAGAACGGCAAACGGCGCGGAGAAAAGCGCGATGGTAATGGCTGCGCTGCGCGTTGTTTCTCAATTTCCTGTTCACCGTTTTGCGCCGCGCCCAGTTGGTTCGTATTCCTGTATAACGCTCACGCTAGCGGACGGACTGCATCGCCGACCCGCTATGCAACGGCGCTGGAGCGACGGGCACATGCGCGCCATCGTGCTGGTCCACGGCGATCGGGTATTCGTCATTCGTCTGCATCGTGCCCGCGATCGCTGCTCGCAGCCAGTCGCAAGTGGTCGAGGGCGCGGTGACGGGCAGCATATGGCCGCCATCGACGACCTTGAGCGTCACGCGCTCCGAGCGGCGGCGCAGCGCATCGCCGTGACGCATCCAGTCGAGCACGATGTCGTCGCGACCGAACAGCACGTCGACGGGAACCGTTAGATCTGCGTAACGTTGCTCCATCTGTTCGAGATCGTCCGAATCTTCGATGGCGATGAGGTCCATGGACGCGTTGTAGAACCCCGTCGGCCTCACGCTGAGGAGCGCGCCGCCGCGCGTGCGGAAATCCGCGGGCACAGCCTCGGGCGCGAATACGGCCTTGAGCGTCGGGGTGCTTGTGGCAAGGCCGAGGGGCGTGGCGAGCGTATGCGCCATGAAGCGGCGCACGCGTGCCGAGCGCACAGCGAGCGCGCGAAACGCCTTGGGCACCTCGGTCTGCACATGGGTGAGCGGGGCGATGAGCGCGAGCCGCGCGACCGATTCGGGATGATCGAGCGCGACGGCCAGCGCGACCGCACCGCCGAGCGAATGCCCCACGAGCACGGGCGCCTTCAGACCGAGCGCAGCGATGAAGCGCGCAATCGTGTTCGCCTGCGCACGAATATTGGCGGCGCTATGCGCGCCGCGCGTGGAGTACCCGGAGCCGGGCCGGTCGACGAGAATCACGCGATGCTCGCGCGCGAGCGCTTCGAGAGGCAGGTAGGCGAAATTGCGCATTTGCCCGCAGAGGCCGTGCACGAATACGACGGGCGGTTTATCGCCGTTGCCGTGGCTATTGCCATACTCGGCGTAGTGGATGCGCTCCCCGTCGATATCGATATGTCGGCCGTCCATCGGCACGGCCCGTTCGATGCGGCGCGTCGCGCGCCGCGTGAATGACATGAGCGCGGCGCAGGCCGCGGCTATCACGACGATTCCCGGTACGAGGGGCAAGACGATGGCGTTCACGCGGTCCTCTGCTGGCAAGATTGGGAGAAAGTGAAGAATGCGAAATTCTTCGTTATCCAAAGTACAGGAATAGATATCAGATACCTTCAGGCAAGCCGCGTTCCGGTGTATCGCCGCAGGTATCGGCATCGTCTGCGAATTGCGGTTGCGCTGTCGTCGGCTGCGTGCCGCGCTTCGTCCACGCGATGAACTGTTCGATGCGCGCGGCAATGAGCGGCGCGTCGCGCAGCACGGTCCAATGCGATGCGTCGATGACCTCGCGCCGGTAGCGGCCCAGCCATTGCGCGACGCCCTCGGACAGGGCCGGCGTCACATAGTGGTCGAAGCGCGGCACGATGAATTGCACGGGCACCTCGGTGCGCCGCTCGCGCGGCCGCCAGGCGCGCGCGACGAAGTTGGCGCGATAAAGCTGCAGCCCGTTGATGCCGTTGCGCAACTGATCGGGATCGCGCTTCGCATGGACGCCCTCGGTCTTATGCAGCCACCACGGCCACAGTGCGGCGCCGCCCAGGCGCCAGACGAGTTGCGGCACGAGCGGCAGATGGAAGAACGCGATGTACCAGGATTTCAGCGACTGCGCGAGGCTCATGCGCGCGCGAAACACGTGGTCGAGGCACGGCCCCGAGATCGACGTGTACGAAGCAATGCGGGCCGCGTTGGCCGGGTCGGTCACGGCTTCCCAGCACTGGATCGAGCCCCAGTCGTGCGCGACGAGATGAAATGGCCGCCCGCCGCAGGTGGCATCGGCCACGGCGGTGAGATCGCGGGCGAGCTGGGCGAGCCGGTAATCGGCGCGCCGTTGCGGCGCCGCCGAGGCGCCCATGCCGCGCACGTCGTACGCAATCACGCGAAAGCGCGTATCGAGCTCGCGGCGCAGCATCTCCCATACGCGCGCCGAGTCTGGATAGCCGTGCACGAGGATCAAGGGCGGGGCGTCGGGTGGCCCGCTCACGTACACGGCCAGGCGCACTCCGTCCGAGACCGCTTCGAGCCTTGCCGGCACCGAAGCCGAAGCCGCGTCGCGCTCATGCGAATCGTCGCCCATCGCTTTGCTCATCGCGCCCATGATCGATCAGGCCGCGCGCGGCGTAGCGGCCTTATGCAGCGGCACACGGCGCGGCGCGGCTTGCGACGCATATTGCGCATTGGTCTCGTCGATCTGCGCGATGAGGCCGTCGAGTCGTTCGAGATGCTTACGATTGTTGTGATCCCACGGATGGAAGCTCGGCTTGAAAAAGCGCAGCCATTCGGGCGCGATGCCGGGAAACACCCCGTGGCGCGGGCCGTAGAGAAATTTGATGAGCTGCCAGCGGCCGCCGAACTTGCCGATGCGCCGCCGGTGCCGGCGCATGAGTGCGAGGTGGTAGTCGAATACGATCAGCCAGAACAGCGCCGTCGTCACGAGCATCGTGCCGGTGCGCATCAGATAGCGCTTCACGCCGGGCTCGATCACGAGATTCCAGACGTCGTACGAAACAGACTTGTGCTCGGTTTCTTCGAGCGCATGCCATAGCCACATCTGCTTGTAGCCTTCGACCGAGCCTTCGATGCGCGTGCCGGTGTCGGCGAGCAGCAGATCGGCGAGCATGGCGGTGTAGTGCTCGAGCGCCACCGTCTGCGCAAGCTGCAGCGAAGGCGGCAGCACCTTGCGCGCGAAGTTCAGGATGGCCCACAGGCGCTTGTCGAGCTTGTGCGCGGGCAGGCCCGCAGCCTGGAGCAGATCGTTGTATTCGACGTGCTCGCGCGTGTGCATCGCTTCCTGGCCGATGAAGCCCATCACCTGCTTCTTGAGCTCGGGGTCTTCGATACGGTCGCGGTAGTGGCGCACGGCGTCCATGAAGAAGCGCTCGCCGGCCGGAAAGAGCAGCGAGAGCGCATTGAAGAAGTGGGTGACTGGCACGCCCTCGACGTGCCAGTCGCAAGCCCTTTCGGGCGGTAACGCGAAGCGGATGTCGCGCCGGATCGGCATCATGCTATTTCTCCCTGATTGCTGTTGCCTGCGTTGTTATTCGTTGCACGCTCGCCTGCGCTGGCGCTGCTGCTGGCGAGCCCATTGGCCGCTTCGCGGCGCGCACGCTTGCGCGCCTTCGCGGCCTCGTGCCGCGCCTTGAACACGACGAGCGCCTGATAGGCCGAGGGCAGCACGCGCGCGAGCCAGTCGGCCATGCGGGCGTCGCGTCCGATCAGCACGCGCCGCGCGTTGCGGCGCACGCCGGTGAGGATCGTGCGCGCGGCGTCGTCAGCGGTGGTGATGAAGAACTTCTCGAATTCGTCCTTGCCGTGCTGCTCGCTCGCCACCATGAAGCCGACCATGTTCGACGCCACGCGGCTCGACTGCGCGATGTTCGTGCGGATGCCGCCCGGATGCACGCAGGTTGCGGAGACGCCGCACTTCATCATGTCGAGCTCCTGGCGCAGCGATTCGGTGAAGCCGCGCACCGCGTACTTGGTGGCGTTGTAGCCGCTCATGCCGGGCTGTGCGAAGAGGCCGAACACGCTCGACGTATTGACGATATGCCCGTCGCCCGACGCCTTCAGATACGGCATGAAGGCCTTGGTACCATGCACGACGCCCCAGAAGTTGATGTTCACGATCCATTCCAGATCGCTGTACGACATGCCGTCGATCGTGCTCGAGAGTGCGACGCCCGCGTTGTTGAACACGAGATTCACGCGGCCGTGCGCGAGCGCGGTTTCATCGGCCCATGCGAATACGGCGTCGCGCTCGCCCACGTCGAGCACGCGCGTCGTCACGCGCACCTTGGGGGCGAGCGCGCGCACGATGCGCTCGGTCTCGGCGAGGCCGAGCGCGTTCTTGTCGGCGAGCGCGAGATGGCAGCCGGCGCCGGCGAGCTGCACGGCGAGCGAGCGGCCCATGCCCGAGCCCGCTCCCGTGATCGCGGCGACCTTGTTGTCGAAGTGCTTCATGAGCGTTGTTTCTCCCTGGCGATGCGTGACGCTGGGTGGTGCCTGACGTTGCGCGTGAGGCTGCGCTTCAGGCGGCCTCGGTGGTCTGCGTGGCGACGCTGAGCAGCGCTTCGGCCTCCTCACGACGCGGCGCGCGCAATACCTGATAGTCGGCCATCGAGAAATGCGCCGTGGCCTGGCGGAACCGCCACGTGAAGCCGGGCCAGAGCGTGGTGTTCTTGCCGTTGCGCGGATCGAGATACCAGCTCTTGCAGCCGCCCACCGACCAGATCGCGCGCGCGAGCTTTTCCTGAATGCGCGCGTTGTAGCGCGCTTCCACCTGCTCCCGCACCTCGATCGCATCGGCGCGATCCTGCTTCATGGCGTCGAGCGCGCCGAGGATGTACTCGATCTGCGACTCGATCATGAAGACCATCGAGTTGTGGCCGAGCCCCGTATTCGGGCCCATGATCATGAAAAAGTTCGGATAACCAGGCAAAGTCGTGCCGAGGTACGCATGCGCGCCGCTGCGCCACGTATCGACGATATCCACGCCGCCGCGCCCGATAACGGCGCCCGCCGGAAACGGATCGGCTACCTGGAAGCCCGTGCCGTAGATCAGGCAATCGACTTCGTAATGCTTGCCGTCCGCGGTGATCACACCGGTGGCGTCGATGCGCGCGATCGCGTCCGTGACCACGTTCACGTTGGCGCGCGTGAGCGCCGGATAATAGTCGTTCGATATCAGCACGCGCTTGCAGCCGATCGTGTAATCGGGCGTCACCGTCTCGCGCAGCGCGGGGTCCTGGACCTGATGGCGGATGTGGCGCAGCGCGAGCTTCTGCACGTTCTTCATGAGCGCGGGGTGAATCGCGAAGCCCAGCACGCGCGACTCCAGCATCCAGTAGAGGCCCGTGCGCGCGATCTTCTGCGTGAACGGCAGCGTGCGGAACATCCACTGCTCGAAGCGGGAAAGCGGCCGGTCGGGCTTGGGCATGATCCACGGCGGCGTGCGCTGGAAGAGCGCGAGGGCGGCCACTTTCGGCGCGATCTGCGGCACGAACTGGATCGCGCTCGCGCCCGTGCCGATCACGGCCACGCGCTTGCCTTCGAGCGCATAGCCGTGGTCCCACTGCTGCGAATGAAACGCGTTGCCCTCGAAGGTGTCCACGCCGGGAATCGCGGGCAGCGCGGGCCGCGAGAGGCCGCCCATGCCGGAGACCAGCACGCGGGCGGCGAGGCGCCGTCCGTTGGCGAACGCAAGACGCCAGCAATGCGCGCTTTCGTCCCACTGCGCGCTGGTCAGCTCGTGATCGAAGTTGAGCCACGGCGAGAGGCGGAACTGCTCGACGCAGCGGTTCAGATACGCGCGAATCTCGGGCTGCGGCGCGAACATGCGTGTCCAGCGCGGATTGGGCGCGAACGAAAACGAGTACACGTGCGATTGCACATCGCATGCGCAGCCCGGGTAGTGGTTGTCGCGCCAGGTGCCGCCCACCGAGCCGGCCTTTTCGAATACGGCGAAGTCGGTATGGCCGCGCTGCAGGAGGCGGATCGCCATGCCGAGCCCGGCGAATCCCGTGCCGATGATGGCGATGCCGAGCGGCTCGCCGGCCGGAGCGTTGCCGCCGTTGCCTGCCGGGTCGACAGACCGGGTGGGTGCGTTCATTCGGAGCGCCTCTCTATGGTCCAGTACGAACTGTTACATTGAATGATGTAAACATAGTGGGCGAGACGCTTTGACGCAAGGGGCTAGAGGGAGCATTCCAGGAAAAGCGCGCAGGCAGGAAAAAACGCGCAAACGCCCGCCTGGCGCCGGTTTGGTGCCGAAGACGGGTGGGAAAAGGGGAGGAGAAAAACGGGGCTACAAGACAAGCCCGCAAAAAAACGTGATCTGGAAGACTGCTGCCGCAGGCCGGGTCAGCGCTTTTTGCCCGTCGCTTTGCCTGCGGCTTTACCGGCGGATTGCTTCGCGGCTGCTCCGTCCGATGCACGCGTGGCCTTGGTGGATCTCGCGGACCTGGCGACGGCTTCGCCCGGCTCGGACAAAGCATCTTGAGTCGATGCCGAAGATGCCGCCGAGCCCGCGCGGCGGCCCAGCGTCTGTTCGAGGATCGTCGCGACGCGGCCGCCCAGGTAGGCGCCCGACTGCTCTTCGAGCGCGCGCAGGATCTCGTTCTCGACGAACACGGTGGAGAGCGGCCGCAGCCGCCAGATCGCGTCGACGAGCGCGGGCATGTCGGTCGCGGGCGGCAGCGCGCCCGCGTCGTAGCGGTCGAGATGGCGCACGACCATCGCCACCAGTGCCCCGGCGATCGCATCGAAATGCGGACGCGCCTCTTCGAGCACGTCCAGCAGCTCGCGCGCCGGAATGCCCTCGCGCACTGTGGCCGCGGCGGCGTCGAGCATGGCCGGGTTGCGCGAAATGAACGACAGGCCCTTGCGTTCGAGCAGCCCGAGCTCCGCGAGCCGGGTGAGGCTGCTGGGCGCCTGCGGGCCGAACAGCTTGATCAGCGTGGGCAGGGAGTAGGTCTTGGGCCGCGTGTGCGACCACGGACCGCCAATCGCGTTTTCGAGGCCGAGAATCGAGCGCAGGTCGCCGCCATCGTCGATGGCCTTGATGAGGTCCTGGATGTTCGAAAGCGTATAGCCGCGCGCGAGCAGGTGATTGATGAGCTTCAGGCGCGCGACGTGGGAATCGTTGTAGATGCCCACGCGGCCGCGCTTGTCGGGCGGCATGAGCAGGTCGCGGTCCTGATAGGCGCGCACGTTGCGCACCGTGGTGCCGGCCACGCGCGCGAGTTCGTCGACGGTGTATTCGCTGTCGACGGTGGGCTCGGGCGCGGTGTCGGTGACGGGAGGCGTGGGCGATTTCGGCATGCGCCGATTTTAGCGCGAGCCGTCGCGCGAGCGCCACGAACGCGCGTTGGCGAGCACACGTAACGCACGCGAAACGTGCCGGACGCACATCACGCGCGTCATTCACATCGTGCGCAGCATGCCCGTCACGCCGTCACGCGCCTCAGAACTTGTACGAGACCGCGAGGAACGAAATCAGCGGATCGGCCTTGAGCTCCGCGCGGCTCACGGCGAGCTCGGTGCCGTCGGCGGCCTTCACGATCACCGAAGACGTGGTCTTCAGCGGAATGTAGGTGAGCGAAGCCACGAGTCCCAGATGCGAGGTGATGTTGTACTCGGCGCCCAGATTGAACACCGGTTGCCACGACGACGAAGCCTTCGCGCTCACCTGCGTCTGCCCCGGCTTGCCCGCGCCGGCCGCTAGCACGGAGCCCAGATCGTCCTGGGTCGCCTTCACGAAGTTCGGGTTGAGCTGGATGTCCGAGAACCAGTTGTACGAGACGCCGATGCCCACGAACGGGCGGAATTTCGCGTCGGCATTCCGGAAGTAGTACTGAAAGATCAGCGCCGGGCTCCACTGGCGCACGCTCTGGACGATGGGATTGGTGGCCGGATCGCCCAGGTTCTGGCTGCCGAGCGCGCCTGCCGGGCCGGGCGGCTTGATCGTGCCGTGGCCGTATAGCTTGAAGGTGGGCGGCACGCCCGCCACCGAGGAGACCGCAATGTGATCGGTCAGGAAATGGGTGAACACGAGGCCGACCGTGTTCGCATTGTTCGTCGACAGACCCGTGCCCGGCGACGTGAACGAATTCGGCAGGCGCAGCGGCGTATTGATCGGCGTGGGCGCCACCGTGGTCGTGAGCGGAGTGGTCGACTGCTGCGGCGCGACGTGGAACCAGCCGAGCACGGCCACGTTGTCGCCCGCGTGCTGAGCGTGGGCGGTCGTGCTCAGCACGACCGCCGCCGCTGCCAGCATTGGCTTTGCGATACGTCTCATCATTCCTCCCTGTTCTTGCTCTTGCCAACTACTCTCAGGTTCGGGTGTCCTGCCCCCGCCTGGTGGGTGTGCGGCGGCCGTTTCGTGAACGGCCGGTCCTGCGCACGCCAGGCGGTGCGCACGTGTTGGCGTGCGCAAGGCGGTCACCTCAGGGGCTGCACGGCCCGGTTTTATCGATGCGTGGTGGCACGCGCCATTGCCCGCGTCACTGCACGAACGCGCCGGCCGTGAAATAGGGCGAGGACGCATTCGTCATGTCGAGGAAGCCAAACACGCCGCCCGTGAAGATCATCTTGCCGGTCGGGGTGCTGCCGGTGGACGCGCCGACGTGCGTGGTCGTCACGATGCCGGGCACGCCCTGCGCAAAGTCGAGATCGAGCGCCGTCGCGAGCGCGGCCTGCGAGGCGTTGAACGGATCGATCAGCGTGCCCTGGGTGCCCGAGAGCGCGAGCGTGCGGTAATCGAACTGGCTGTCCACGCCGATGTACTCGCCGTCCTGCGAGCCCTGCGCGATGGACGTTTGCGGCGCGAGCACGGAAATGCCCGATTCGTCGTCTGCGACGGGGCCGGTCGCGCCGCTTTGCGGATCGATGCCCACCTGCGGATACGCGACGCCGGTGCGCACGAGCACCGGCACGAGTTGCCCGCGCAGCTTGCCGACGATCATGAAGCCCTTCGCCGCGTTCTGTCCGGTCACGAGCGTGGGCTTGACCTGCCCCTGGAAGTGATCGGTCTCGAATGCGCCGCTGCCGTCCGTCGACGGCGTGAAGTTGCTGCCCGGCTGCAGGCACTGGCCCGCGTTCACGCCGGTGTTGTCGCACTCGGTCCACGAGCCGTCGGCGTTGATGGTGATCTTCGCGTCGACGGCGGCGGGCAGGAAGTTCTGCGACGGCACCTGGTGATAGCCGAGCTGGTTATAGGTGCCGGCGACGTTGGCGAGATTCGTTTCGAGCGAGGCAAAGCCGATGAACGGGTAATACGGGAACTTCGTGTCCGGCACCACGCCGATGCCGCCCGAACCCGCGAACTGGATCTCGGCGCCCGGAATCGTGCCGCCCGCCACGCCTTCGCCGATGAACACGCGCGCCGGGCGATTCGGATCGAGGCTCGCGCCGTTGAGCTGGAACGCGCACTGGTTGAGCTTGGCCGTGGGTAGTGCGGTCTCCTGAGTAATCGTGCCCGACGTCACCTGCCCCTTGCGCGTGGGCGTGACGGTGCCCGTGGTCGCGGGAATCGGCGACTCCACATAGGTGATCTGCCAGGTCTTTTTGGTGGTGTCGAGCTGGAGCTTGACGATTTCGCCGTCACCGCCGCCGCCCGTATAGACCGTGCTGTAGTCGAGCGTAGTCGGACAGAGCGAGGTTTCGACGAGCGGCGGGCTGCTGTTGCCGCCGCCGCCGCATGCGCTCAGCGTGAGCAGCAACGGCGCGCCCACACCCAGCGTCGCGAAGAGCTTGGATTTCATACCGCGTCTCCAGAATAGTTCTTGTCGGCGGGGCGCAGGCTCCTCCTCCTGACGCCCCGGTCTGGCTTCTTTCAATCGCTTGTTTCAGCTTGTTTCAGTTGATCAGGTATCCGAACGAATCGCCGTCGGATACCTGCTGCACGACGCTTATTGCGGCTGGATCAGCGCACCCACACCGAAGTAAGGCTGATTCGGCGTGGCGCTGTTGGCCGAGGTCGACGTGACGCCGCCGTTCTCCTCGCCGTTCAGGAAGATGCCGTACAGGCCGCCCACCGCGATTACATTGCCCTTGTTGCCGTTGCCGTCGATCGCGCCGATCAGGCCCGGTTGCGTCTGCGTGTAATCGAGCGTGAACGTGCCTTGCGTCGTCATCGTCGAGGGCTTGAGGAAGCCCGCCGTCTGGCCGTTGATGAGCGTGGCCGTGTAGGCGAAGTTCGAGTCGGCGCCGATATAGCTGCCGTCGAACGCGCCCGGCTTGAGCGTGGTGGCCGGCGCCATCATCGCGATGCCCGATTCGTCGTCCACGTGGGCGTTCGTGAGGTTTTCGTTCACGTAGCCGGTGCGCACGACGATCGGCACGATCGCGTTGTTGAGCTTGCCGAGGATCAGATGCGCGCTCGCGCCGTTGCGCTGGACGATGAGGCCGAGGAGCGGGCCGACGAGCGGTGTCCCGACCGGCGTGGGCGCCTGGATCTGCGGCGCGTTGGCGCTGTCGAAGTAGCTGCCGCTTGCGTCCGCGGTCCACGCGCTCGTGGCCGTTGCACAGCTCGTGTTGTTCGCGCCGGCGGGCACGCTGCAGTTGCCGCTCGCGTCGTACTGTTCCTGCGTGACTTCGGCCGCGGGCGCGAAGTTGTTCGAAGGCAGGATGTGATAGAGCAGCGCGTTATACGAGCCCTTCAAGTCGGCGATATTCGTGCTCACCGACGAAAAGCCGACGAACGGATAGAAGTCGAACGAACGGGCCTTCACGTTGGGAAACAGCGTGGAGGCGAGCTGGTCGCCGCTGAAGTCCACGCTCGCGCCCGGAATGCCGCCACCCGCCACGCCGAAGCCCACGTAGATGGTGGGCGGATTGTTGGCGTTATAGGCCGTCGTATAGGGGCTGCCGTTGATCGTGCCGGTGCCCTGCTGAAGCTGGAACGCGCAAGCGATCTGCGCGGGTGTGGGCAGCGAGCCGGCGGGCGGATGCTGGACCGCGCCCGTGATCGTGAGACCCGCACGCGTGTTCTGCACCGAGCTCGAATTCACCGGGATCGGCGAGGTGAGGAAGGTGAGCGAGTAGGTCATTTTGGTGGGATCGATGCTCAGGCTCACCACTTCGCCGCTGCCCGCGCCGCCCAGGTAGGTGTTCTTCGCGATATCGGCGTCGGCCGGGCACAGCGCCGTGGCAGCCGGCTGGCTCGGGGGCGGCCCCTGGTTCGCGCAGCTCGATCCCGAGCATTGCGCCGGGGTGATGGGCGCCGGATCGCTGGCGTTGCCGCCGCCGCACGCGACCAGCAATGGCGTTGCGGCTGCGGCCAGCGCGACGCAGCGGAGCATGCTCTCCAACATGTGTTGCCTCCCTGTCTCGTAATAATTTATGCGCTGAAGATTGGATCATGACATTGGAGGCTGTCAATTGAACGAAGCACTCTAAATCTGGGCCGTGGGGCAGCGCGGCTTGCGCCGGCATGGTTCCGGCTGCCCGCAACAGGGGTTTGTCCCGATGCGTTCGCAATGCCCGAGGGCAGCGCGGCGCAGGCGCTGAGCAAACAGCATTCCCGGGGAAACGAAGATCGTTGCGCGCGAATCGTTCGGATAGCAAGCTAATTGAAGGGCAGGGCGAAGGCGCGAGGCTAACCCCGGCTGCGGCAGGTTCAAGTTGTCGGCTTGGTCGTGCAGTTGATTCGGCATCCGAATCAAATTGATAGAAGTATTGAGGCGTTGCTCGCGAGCCGGCCAGGGCGCTCAAAGGTGAGCAAATTCGGGAGCCGATTCCCGTGGCGTTAACCAAAAGGTGAGCATTTTCGGGGGCGTAGACGCCGGGCTCGCTGCGAGCAACCAGAAATGGCCAATAACCGGGTAATCCGGTTCGTGAATGACAAAGGTGAGTGTCTGCGGGAGCTGATCTTCACTGAGTGGCATCGAAAAAGCGTTTTTACTGGACGTCGTTAAGTTGCTTCGCGGATTTTTCAATCTAAAGCGTCTGGGCCTATTGGTAAAGGTGAGCGTTTTCGGGAGTGGTGCGGTGCGGCAAGCTGTCATCGTCGCGCAGGCGGGACACGGTATAGTGACTCGCCATACGCGCCGGTGAGCCCACTCCTCGAGTGCCGCCGCCGGCGCCGCACCACGGAGTTGCATCATGGGATTTTTCGACCGACTGTGGCCACGCAAGCGCGCGATGCCGGTTCAGGAGACCGCACAAATGCGCGCGCTCCTCGATCGGCTGGTCGTGCTCAGCCCGTCGCTGAAACTCGCGCGCGACTATCGCGAGCGGCTCTGCCCCGCGCTCGCGCAGTCGATCGCGTACGTGCACGATATCGTCGAGCGCCTGCCGCCCGCGCGCGAGGCGAGCGCCGCGAACTGGCTCGACGATCCTTATATTCACGCGTTCTTCGCCGCGCCCGACGAGATCTCGCTCGTGCTGAGCCGCTCGCCCGAACTGCATGCGTGGTTCGAGAGCCATTCGCTCGTGAGCGAAACCTGGGCGGTGCTGGGCATGGCGATGATGGAGCGGCGCGGCTTCGGCGTTGGGCGGCACGGCGACGAGGTGCATACCGACGTCGCCCAGACCACGCTGAGTTTCGACGATCACCAGGTGCGCGTGTGCGGCGAATCCGAAGCGGATCTGCGCGAGCACATCGTGCAGCGCGTGGTCGAGCAGATCGCGCTCGAAGGCCTCGCGCAGATCGGCGCCGACGAGTCGCGCCGCGACGCGCTGGAACAGGAGCGCGCGCTGCTGCGCACGCGCCGCCAGTTGCTCACGCGGCAGGGCGCGGGCACCCAGCGGATGGTGGGCGAGCGTGCGATCGAGAACGCCGCGGAGCTTGCGCAACTTCAGGCATCGATCGAAGCGAACGAACAGGCGCTTGCCGCGCTCGGTTTGAAGACCGATGCGCTCGAGCACGAAATGGACGTGATCTGCGGTGTCCTGGCCGATCCTGCCCGGCACGCGAACGTCGAGATGAAGCATGTGCGGCTGAGCCCGATGAACATCGTGATCGAGCGCGACGCGCGGAGCAACGGCGCGGAGATCGTGTTTCCGCTCGCGCGTCTTCCGGCCAGCCCGCAGGGCGTGCGCGCGTTCTCGCTGATACGCTTCGCGCGCTCGGATCTCATGCCGTTGCCGAAGGTATTGGACGAAGATAGCCGCTTCATCATTTGAGCCGAAGACCTTCGCAACGAGGCGTTGCGGTGCGAAAGGTGAGCGTTTTCGGGAATGGTGCGCGGGCATGTGCTCGCGGCTCGATGCGACCAGAGGTGAAGCACGTTGGCTCCGGATCGCTCACCGCGATTGCGCGCCCGCGCAAGAAATCACGCGATTTCTCGGGCCGTTACGGTGAAATATTTCCTGGGAGTCCCAGGTCACGCACGCGAGGCGATTGCTCATGCCCTGCCGTGCAAGCACGCGTGAATCAAGGTGAGGGTTTTCGGGAGCTGACGCCAACGTACGATTCGGCGCCATGCGGTGAGGTGAACGAACAGTCTGCCCTTCACCGTTTGCGCGAGTGCGCTTGCGAGCCGGCGGGCACCATCGATCCAAAACGCGGTGCCAAAACGCGGGATTTTCTATCGAGCCGCGAAAAAATTTCCTGGTAGTCCCAGGTTAAGCGATGCGAATCTTTCTTGATCCCGTGCGTGAAGGCGCACCTGAGCGCCAAAGGTGAGGCTATTCGGGAGCGGTGCGTATCGTCGTTTCGAAACACTAACCGTTTGGGCAGAAGGCTTTGAAAACACGGGAAAACAAGGCCTTCTGTGTCGTGTCGCGACGTTCGGCACAGTGCGATCGAGACCGCCGCGGCACCCAAAGGTGAGCTTTTTCAGGGGTGCGCCGCAGGCCACGCGAAAACGCCCGCGGGATCGATTTCGAAACGCAGCGCGCCTGCGCGTTCGCTCGTGTGCGCGCAGGCAGGCGGGAACGCCGCATCGTCGGCGGGGAGGTCGAATGTTTCGCCCGCCAGCTCGACCGTGACATAGCGGTCGCCGTGGCGCAGCGAGACGCCAGTGAGACGGCCTTCGAGCGAACCGCCCGGCGTCGCGCACAGCGCGCGCGGCGACACGCGCCACATCACGGGCGTGCCCGCGGCGAGCGGCGTGCCCTGGCAGGCATTCGTGCCCGGCAAGCGCAGGCCGCCCGCCGTTTCGATCTCGCCCGAGCCCAGCACGACGCCCACGCCGATGTTGTGCAGTCCGAGCAATTCGGCCACCCGCAGCGAGGCGGGCCGCGCGAATACCTCGTGAACGGGACCGGCCTGCAAGGTGCGGCCGTGCTCGATCACGAGCACTTCGTCGGCGAGCAGCGCGGCTTCGTCGGGGTCGTGCGTGACGATCACGGTTACCGCGCCGATCTCGCGCTGCAGCGCGCGCAGCGATTGCTGCAGCTTGCGCCGGCGCGGCGTGTCGAGCGCGGCGAACGGCTCGTCGAACAGCAGCAGTTGACTGTGCCGAGTGAGCGCGCGTGCGAGCGCCACGCGCTGGCGCTGGCCGAACGAGAGCTGGCGCGGCAGGCGCTGCGTGAGCGTGTCCAGACCCAGATGCGCGAGCCAGTAGCGTGCGCTGGCGGCATCGGCATCGACGGGAAACGCCAGTTGCTGCGCCACCGTCATGTGCGGAAAAAGCCCGTAGTCTTGCGGCATGTAGCCGATCTGGCGGCGCTCGGGCGGCAGCGCGCCGATGTCGGTCGCGCCGAGCGAGACGAAGCCCGCGTCGTTGGGCTCGAGGCCCGCGACGATGCGCAGCGCGAGCGACTTGCCCGAGCCCGACGGCCCGATGATCGCGAGCCGTCGCGTGCGCGGCTGCCAGGCGACGTCGAGCGTGAAGGCGCCAAGGCGCCGCTGCGCCGCGAATGCGAGCCGCAGATCGCCCGTGTCCGCTGCCGTGGCGGCGGGCGTGAATGCGGTGAGCTCGTCGCCGTTGTCCACGCTCACCGCGAGCGTTGCGCGCGCGCCGCGGCTATAGACCGAGAGCACCGCGCAGACGATGGCGATGGCGAGCGTCGGCAGCAGGAGCGGCATCATCGCCGGCAATCCCTGGCCGCCGAATACCACGTAGGTGTAGACCGGCAGTGAGTATGGGTGATAGGCGACCATCACCGTTGCGCCGAATTCGCCGAACGCGCGCAGCCAGGCGAGCGCGAGCCCCGCGCGGATGGCGGGCCACGC
Source organism: Paraburkholderia sp. J63 (assembly GCF_905220245.1). Taxonomy (NCBI): domain Bacteria; kingdom Pseudomonadati; phylum Pseudomonadota; class Betaproteobacteria; order Burkholderiales; family Burkholderiaceae; genus Paraburkholderia; species Paraburkholderia sp. J63. The sequence goes on from NZ_CAJMZF010000059.1 coordinate 31,527, forward strand.
GATCGGCAGCGTGACGCGGAAGAAGCGGCTGGCGGCGTGATGGCCGAGCGTGGCGGCGACGTCGTCGTAGACCGGATCGACGGCGGCGAACGCCGAGCGCGCCGCGACGATCAGGAACGGCGCGGCCACGAAGGTTTCGGCGAGCACGATGCCCGTGAAGGAGTCGGTGAGCGAGCCGCCGAAAAGCTGGCCGATCGGGCTATACGGGCCGATCAGGAACAGCAGCAGGATGCCGCTCGTGAGCGGCGGCAGAGCGAGCGGCAGTTGCACGACGAAGCCGAGCACGGCGACGCCGCGTGCGCGCGAACGCGCGAGCCAGTAGCCGAGCGGCACGCCGCCCACGAGGATGACGAGGGCGGCCACGCTCGCGCTCGCCACCGAGACCCCGACCGCCGACCCCATGGTGCCCCAGTCGACGCCGGCCCAGTCGGCCTGATCGATCTGCGGAATGCTGGCGAGAAACGGCGCGCACAGATAGACCGCGAGCAACGCGCCGAGCCACCAGAGCGGCCTTGCGGCGCGTTGCGTGGGTTGGGTCATGGCTGCCGCATCGTCATTGCTGCGCGGCGTCGATCACGGCCTGCACCGAAGGCGGAATGGCCTGGGCTTCGCCCTTGACCGCGGGCTTCGTGACGTCCACGCCGTGCTCGGCGAGCAGCTTGCGGCCTTCGGCGCTCAGCAGGAAGTTGACGAAGCGCGCGGCGCCTGCGCTATTGGGCGCGTCGTTGAGGATCGTGAGCGTGTAGTTCGCCTTGATCCCCAGCTCGGGTGCGGGATGGATCGCCGGAATCTTCAGGTCGGACGTCTCGGTCGAGTAGAAGAAGCCCGCGTCGAGCTGGCCCGACTGCAGGCGGCCCACCAGCGTTTCTTCGGGCAGCACCTGGGCGGGATTCTCGGGCGCGCCGAGCGTCTTCTCGACGAGGTCCGGCTGGTCATACGCCTGCGCGGCCTTCGTCATGAGCTCGACGGTAAAGGCACCCTTCGGATCGAGCTTGGGATCGGTGCGGCCGAGGCGGATGCCCGGCTCCTGCAGCACCTGATCCCACTTCTTGGTCTTGAAATCGGCGGCGAAGCGGCTCTTCGGGTTGTAGCCGATCAGCAGAGGCGATTCGGCGAAATTGACGTACCACGAAACGTGATTGCCGTTGGCCTCGCCCATGAGGCTCGCGTTGACCTTCGGGCTCGCGCTGATGAACACGTCGCCGCGACGCAGCTTGCCCTTCACTTCATTGGCGATCTTGTTCGAGCCGGCTGCGTAGCCCTTGAAGTGCAGGCCCGTTTCCTTCTCGAACGCAGGGCCGACGCTCTTTTCCATCAGATTCACGAGCGAGCCTGCGTAGAGCACGTTGACGTCGCTGTCATCGGCTGCGAATGCGCTCGTGCTGGCGGCGAGCACGCCGGACATCACCACGACAGATGCGATCAGCTTGCGGATCATCTCTTCTACCCCGTAGCGTTATAAAGGTCCATATATTACGACGGACTGCCGGGTTCATGCACCTGGCCACATGGGCAATGTTCCCGATAACACCTGTGCGTGATCCGGTTGCGCGGCTACACTGGGCATCTGCATCCGGACGTCCCGGCCGCGCGCGCCGCGCCGGTTGTTTCGTCGTTTCGTCATTTTGTCGTTTCTTGAATTCTCAACTTTGCATGGGGCCGCACCCAGTGCGGTCCAACAGGAGGCCATCATGCGTACCAGCGCCCGCAATCATTTCTCCGGCCAGATCGCTGCGGTCAAGGCCGGCGCCGTCAACGACGAAGTCACGCTGCGCGCCGACGGTGGCCTCGAGATCGTCGCCATCATCACGCACGGCAGCGCCGCGTCGCTCGGCCTCGCGGCGGGCAAGAGCGCGTTCGCGCTCGTGAAGGCTTCGTCGGTGATCATCATGGTCGACGGCGACGCCAGCAAGGTTTCCACGCGCAACGTCGTCGCGGGCACCGTCGCTTCGGTCACGAAGGGCGCCGTGAACGCCGAGGTCGTGATCGCGGCGCCGGGCGGCGCGCAGATCGCGGCCATCATCACGAACGAGAGCGTGGACCACCTGGGCCTCGCGGCGGGCAAGGCGGCTTCGGCGCTCTTCAAGGCGTCTAGCGTGATCGTGGGCGTGGACGCCTGATTTGCGCACGCGGCTCGTGCTGAACCGGCTTGCGCGCCGCTGCTCGCGCGCGTGACCGCAACGGCGACCGATATGACCGAGACCTTGCCCGGCCACGCGGCGGCGCCCGATTTCGAGCGTCGCGCGGCGGCTTGCCGCGACCGTTTGACCGGCGTGCCCGGCGGCGCGTGTTCCGACGCCGCGTGGCTGTTCGCGCGGCTCGTGGCGGCGCGCGAAGTGCGCGGCGAGCGGGTCTTGCTGGGGTTATCGGCGCAAGCGCTGGCGGAGCTTGCGCAACGGCATTTCGCGGCGGACGCGGCGGCGGTGCTCTCGCCATCGTCGCATTTCGATCCGTATTTGCCGCATCAGCCGCCCGTCGTGGATGCAACGCATGCCGCATTCGTTGCGTCGATGCGCGACTTCCTGATGGGTCTCGCCGCACCCGATGTCGATGCCGCCGATGCCCGGTGTCTCGCCACGATCCTCGCGCATGCGTGCCTGCGCCCCGATCACCTGTGGCGCGATCTGGGTCTCGCGGGTCGCGACGACGTCACGCAAATGCTCACGCGCTTCTTTCCCGAGGTCGTCGCGCGCAATCGCGAAGGGCTGCGCTGGAAGAAACTGCTCGCGCGCGAACTGGCACGGGCCACCGGCGGCGTGCCGGGGCCCGCGCCGGGCTGTCCCGGCTGCGAGGATTTCGGCTTCTGCTTTCCGCAGGGGCATTGAGTGCGCATGGGCGCCAGCCCACAGCCCGAATGGTCCAGCCCGGATGGCCCAGCCCTTCGTGTATGCTTGCGCCCATGACCCCACCCCAAAAAGATCAGACGCAGCCCAGTGTGTCGACAGAGCGCAAGGAGCCTGACGTCCGTTTTCGCATGCGCGTCATTCAGGACGGCACCATCGCGCTCGGGCCTGGCAAGGTGCAACTGCTCGAAGCCGTGCGCGAGCACGGCTCGATATCCGCGGCGGCGCGCAGTCTGGGCATGTCGTATCGGCGCGCGTGGCTCCTCATGGACGAACTCAATCGCGCGCTCGAATCGCCGGCCACGGTCTCCGAGCACGGCGGCCAAAGCGGCGGGGGCAGCACGCTCACGCCGGTGGGCGAAGAGATCATCCGCCTCTATCGCGGCATCGAGGCGCGGGCCGCGGCCTCATGCGCGCTCGAAATCGAAGCGCTGAAGAAACTCGTGAAGGGCTGAACCCGCACGCGCACCTTGCGCGGCGCCGGACGCGCACGACTGCGTGCGCGCCGGGCCGCCTAGCCGTGGCGCAGGCAGAACCGCGAGACGGGCACGGCCGTCAGCGCAGGCGTGGTGTTCACGTGCAGCCGCATCATCAATTCGACGAAACTCGCGAGGCTCGCGGTGCGCAGCGGGTGCCAGCTCACCTGGTGCCGCTCGCACACGCGCTTGAGCGTGGCCATCGAATCGTGATCGATGCAATCGACCGGAAACACGGCCATGTCGGCACCGGCGAGCGAGGCCGCCAGCAGGCCCTTGCGGTCCTCGACGCCGCCGTCGTGCACCGTGAGCTCGCCGCCCGCCGCGGCCACCCAGCGCCGCAGTGCGTGATTCGATCCGGGGCGGCCGCCCACGTAGACGATGCGCCGTCCCTTGAGCGCCTCGCGCGGCAGGGCGCGCGGCGCGTCTTCGTCGTCGGGCTGCGCGGCGCTTTCCATCGCACAGGCCTCGGCGCGCAGCGCGTCGATCAGCGCATGGGCTTCGTCCAGTTGCGTGCGCAACGTCTGCAGCGTGCTTGCGTCCGCGGCAGCGCGCAGCTCGGCCGCTTCGCGGCGGCTCGTCTGAAGCGCGAGCCGTGCGTCGCGTGCAGCCAGCGCTTCCTGCAACGCCGCGAGCTGCTCGTGCAGCGCCGCCTGGTTGTGCTCCGCGTCCTGCCATTCCGGCCGGGCGGCGGCGTGCGCCGCCTGTTCGTCGAGCGCCTTGCGGGCGTCGTCGCGCTCGCGGCTCATCTCGGTGAGGCGCATCTGCTGGCGCTCGATCTTTGCCTGCAAGGCCGCGTTTTCTTCCTCCAGCGCCACGAGGCGGCGCAGATCGGCACGGTTCGCCGAGCCCACGAGGTGCGAGAGCATGTGCAGGTCGCCGAACGCGGCCTGGCGCACTTCCATCGTCGTGGCCGGATGGGTCATCAACGCCCAGTAGGCGGGGGGAATGTCGCCGCTCGCGCGGGCTTCGTTCCAGAGCGCGAGGACGGCGTCGGCGTCTCGCGCGGCGGCAAAGCGGCGCAGCGCGCCGGCGTAGCGCGTGTCGAGCGCCTTTTGCAGCGCCTTGCAGAGCGCGCCGCCCTGTATCGCATGCTCGACCGCGGTGTGATGAATCTCGAGATCGCTCGCGTGCTGGCCGTCGAGTGGCGTGAATTTCGGCACGAGCTTGCGCAGCTCGTGCGTGGAAAGACAGGTGCCGATGATCGAGCAGTGCAGATGCGCGTCGAGATCGGCGAGACGCGGGCGGCGCCGCGAGCGGTCCAGCTCGGCTTGCGAAGGGCCGCAACAGGCAGCAGCGGCGGCGGGAGCGAAGACGCGCAGATGCGGCGCCTCGTCCGGCGTCGCGGCGTCCGGGCGAGGCGAAACGGCGGTGCGTGCATGGTGACCTCTGATCCGGTTGGGAGCGCGGGATGGCGATGCGCGTGGCGCAGCCGTTGGCGATGACGCACGGCTGCCTGCCGAATGCGCAATATACCACGGAATATAACGTGGTCAGGCGGGTGGAGCGGCGCCGCGCTCACACGCTGGATGGCGGCTGACGGCGCTTGTCTGATGGTGTTCGGCGCGCCGCGTGCCGCTGGGCGCGTGCGTGCGCCGGATCAGGCGGCATCCCTTTGCATGGGCGCGACGGCATCGGCTTCCACGGCTGCGGCTGCCGCAGGCGCGGTTTCGGCCGCCGCGCCGCGCGCGTCTTCCAGATGCCGCGCAAGCACGTGCCCGACGCCCAGGCGGACGAACGCCGTATCGAGACGCTCGAGCTCGGCCGCGGTTTGCCGCATGGCTTCGGTGTCGAGGCAGAAGGCGTCGGAGAAGAGCGCGTCGCGAGTCTTGTCGAGACGGCGCGCGTCGCGGATCGCCCGCTTGAGCTCGCGATGCCGGGCAAAGCGCGCGCCGTCGACGCGGCGTGCAAGCACCGCGAGCAACGGCTGCAGCGAAGCGCCGCTCTCGCCGCGCGGCGGCGGCTCGCTTGCGTCGGCGGCGAACAGGCGGTTGAAACGGTCGATGCTTTCGCGCAGACGCCGGAAGGCGTCGATGACGTCGCGAATCTGCTCCGCGCGCTCGTGGCCCGACGCGGGGCGCAGGATCGTGAACGTGGCCGGGACGGCGTCAGGCGCCTCTACGTCCAACTCCAGCGTGCCGGTTTCCCGCATGCCGGTCGCCCGCGCTCCGTGCGCCGGCGTGCTGGACGGCGACGCCGGCGGCACGGCGCTCAGCGTGCCCGGGCTGTTTCCCGCGGCATTCGTCGCCAAGGGCTGACGGCTCACTCAACCACCTCTTTCTGACTCATGGATCTCAGGTCGCATGGCGGGAGGCCCAACCGGGAAGCCCGACGCGTTCGTTGTATTCTAATGTATATATCGAAACCGGCAATCCGCTACGCGCATGAATCGAGGTGCGCCGGTGCCGTCAGGCGCGCTGCTCTAAAATGTGATGCTTTGCACGTCGCCCACGCGCGGCGCCTTTCCCGCCGTTCATGAACACACCCTCATCCGCACCCGACGCCGCACCCGGGCCTCTCACGCGCAATCGCGGCTTCCAGCGCTTCTGGGGCGCGCGCGTGCTCGCCTCGATGTCGTTCCAGATGCTGGCCGTCGCGATGGGCTGGCACGTCTACGCGCTCACGAAGAGCGCGTTCGCGCTCGGCCTCGTCGGCCTCTCGCAGTTCCTGCCGATGTTCCTGCTCACGCTCGTCGTCGGCCATGTCGCCGATCGCTACGACCGCCGGCGCATCGCCGCCGTCTGCCAGGCCATCGAGTGCGCCGCCGCGCTGATCTTCGCGTGGGGCACCTTCGGCGGCTGGCTGAGCGCGCCGGTCATCTACGCGCTGGCGGCTTGCGTGGGCGCGGCGCGTGCGTTCGAGTCGCCGGCCATCTCGTCGCTGCTGCCCGCCGTGGTGCCGCGCTCGCAACTGCCCACGGCCACCGCGTGGTCGACCTCGGCGGGCCAGACCGCGCAGATCGTCGGGCCGGCGCTGGGCGGCTTGCTCTACGGCGTGGGCGCGGGGCCGGCGTATCTGGTGTGCGCGCTGTCGTTCGCCGTAGCCGCCATGCTCTCGTCAGCCATTCCGCTGCAGGCGCGGCCCGCCGTGCGAGCTCCCGTCACGCTCGCCTCGGTGTTTTCGGGCATCGCCTTCATCCGCTCGCAGCCCGTGATTCTGGGTGCGCTCTCGCTCGACCTGTTCGCCGTGCTGTTCGGCGGCGCGACCGCGCTGTTGCCCGTCTTCGCGCGCGACATCCTGCATGCGGGGCCGTTGGCGCTGGGCCTGCTGCGCTCCGCTTCGGCCGTGGGCGCGCTCGCGGGCTCGATCTGGCTCGCGCATTTTCCGCTGCGCAGACGTCCCGGCCTCGCCATGTTCGGCGGCGTGATCGTGTTCGGCTGCGCGACCATCGCATTCGGGCTCTCGCACAACATCGCCGTGTCGCTTGTCGCGCTCGCGGTGCTGGGCGCGTCGGACGTGGTGAGCGTGGTCGTGCGCACCTCGCTCGTGCAATTGCGCACGCCCGAGGACACGCTGGGCCGCGTGAGCGCCGTCAATTCGCTTTTCATCGGCACTTCGAATCAGTTGGGCGAGTTCGAGTCGGGCCTGACCGCCGGATGGTGGGGCGCGCAGCCCGCGGTGCTGGTGGGCGGCGTGGCGACGATCGGCGTGGCGCTGCTATGGATGAAGCTCTTTCCCGCCCTGCGCGAGGCGCGCTCGCTCGAGCACGAGGAGACGCGGGCCGCCGCGGGTGCGGGTTGAGGTGGGGTGAGCGGGCGTCCGGCGCCCGTTTCCCGGTATCCTTTCGCCAAAGGGCGCGTTCTTCCCGCGCTCGCCCCGCCATAACCCAAATGCGCTCCAGACGCGCCCCAGCCGTGCCGCAGCAACACCGCAAACGCAATCACCACCACGCAAGCAAGCTCATGCAATCGTCGACTTTTGCCCCAGGGAGCCGCGCATGCGCGTAGGCCGACCGGTCAAGGCGCTGCCGCAGCCGCTGTGCGACTACTGCGGCGCGAAGGCGCTGCTCGCCCGTTACGGCGACGAAGCCTACCCGTACCGCGACGACCACGGCCCGCTCTGGGTCTGCGCGGCCTGCGAGGCGTGGATTGGCGTGCCCGCGCGCAGCACGCGCAACGTGCCGCTCGGCCGGCTCGCCAACGCCGCGCTGCGCGACGCCAAGAGCCGTCTGCACGATGTGCTGGAGCCGCTCGTGGCCGCCAAGGTGCGGCGCGACAAGGTGAACGTCTTCGAGGCACGCGGCCGCGCGTTGCGCTGGCTCGCCGAGGAACTGGGCTTCGACTTGCCGAATCCGTCGATCCACCATCTGACGCTCGATCAGTGCGAGGCGGCCATCCGCCACGTGGAGGCCTTCATGGCCGCTCGCCGAGGCTCCGACGACGCGCGCTAGCGCCGCGTCAGGCCCGCACGGGCGCGTGACCAGCTAGGGCGGGTCGTCTGCGCCTACTGGCGCCAGCCTGTCACCAATCGTTACACCCATCTCGCGCGGCGGCGCTCAACCTTGGGCGCTACGTGCCGTTAATGCGGCTGAATGCATCTGAACGGACACCGATGTGCGCCATGGCCAAGACGATCCCCTTTCCGCAGCACAAGACCACCCGCGCGCGGCGCAATAAGGCCGAGCTGCTGCCGATGCCGCGCGCGAGCGCGGACGAACTCGCGCTGCAAGTGCATCTGGCACTGGCGTCGTTGCGCGCGGGCGGCGCACAACATGATGCGCGCGCGCTCCTGCATGCGCACGTGCTGGCGCAGTCGATTGCCGGCGCGGGCTACGGCGCGTTGACGCCCGAGCAGGTCAGCTCTGCCGACGAGGCGATCCTCGCGTGCTTCGCGCGCGGCGGCGCCGAGGACGTCTGGTGTCTCGACGATGCGCAATTCGAGGCGGTCAAGTCGGTCGTGGCCGTCTACGACCAGCAGTTGCAGAGCGCGCCGTTCTGGGTGCTGGCGGAGGCCAGCGAGCGGCTGGAGCGCATGGGCGCGAGCGATACCCGGCAGCAGGTCCGCAAGCGCGCGTGAGTGCAGCCTTTCACGCGCACTGGCACGAAAGTCGAATTGTCCGTCACGCAGACGGAAAGGCCGCCGCCGCCATGCGCCGGGTACGTGGATTGCGAACCATCTACGAGGTTGGCAAACGATCCGCCCCTCAATGCGTATGGCAGCCGCAGCAGCAGAATGAACCGGATGCAATCGCCCGCGGGGCCAGATGAAGACCGGTCACGCCCCATGCGCCGTCGCGCGCCGCCATCACCGGCTTGGGATGGCCGCGCGGTGGTCGTGTGGCGGCATTGGCACGACATTTGACGCGAGGCGCGAATCGTGTTGACTTCCGGCAGTGGGCGTGACTAAAATTCGCCCGTCTTAACAAAAGGGGCTGACGCCTTGGACAGTAGCAGTTGTCGATCTTCGAATAGTTTCGCTGCCTGACCGGCACGACGTCCGCGCTCCCTTTCTTTCAGCCGCCGTCTTGCCAGCCAGGCAGATGGTGCGCGTCCAGCAGTAATCCTCGTGCACTCTGATTAGCGTCGACCCGGCGCCGCTGCGTGTTTTTCGCGCGCAGCATCGGGCCGATATCGCGCCGTGGGCGAACCTCGCTCGCGGCACGGTCCGTTCGTTGCGCGCATCGCCAGCCGATGCGTGCGATGCGCGGATCGCCACTTGCGTTGCGCATGGCTAAGCCGATCCGGCTCGCCGCGCGCCGCCGTGACGATGAGGAGTTCCGATGTCCGACAGTGACAGTTATCCGTTATGCCGCTTCCTTTTTTCGTTCCCTGAGGAAAGCGCGCAGACTTAAAGCCGCTGTAGCGCGCCGAATTGGCATCGCGCAGCCGGGTCTGCTGGCTTTCCTCGCCAAGGCGTCCACACGAACGTGAGACGCGAGGAGATTCAGCATGAACTTCGGCCTTCTTCTGCCGCAGCTGCCGCAAACGCAGCAAGACCTCCATCCCGATGTGATCGGCGCCCGCCAGCGCGCGCCGGCCGCTCCGCCTTGCCTCCGTTCGAGACTCGCCGCGCGCTGGCGAGACTTGCGCGCACGGATGTTCCGGCGCGCACGGGGCTGACGTCGCTTGCGACAAGCAACGTCCGGGATAGACAAGAAAGCGCGGCCCCGCGCGCCTGTGCCGCCCGCCGTAAGGCGATGCAGGCGAGGCGCTGGGGCCGCCGACAGCAACACAGAGCCACATCCAGAAACGCTGGTGCTTCAAGACATGAATTCGTTCAACCTGTTCAATCGCTCGATGCGAACGACACGCCGCGCACCGCGCGCATGCGGCGTCGTGCATGCATCCGCCCCGGGAGGCCGCTGATGGAGTTCAGATTCAACCTGAACCGGACGGCCAACGCT
>NZ_CAJMZF010000060.1:0-38021 GCF_905220245.1 Paraburkholderia sp. J63
GCGGACACTACCTCGGAGTTCTCTGCCTGTTGTTTGAGCATCGCGGCCATCGCGAGAATTCGTTGCGCACGCAACATCACGGGACGGTCGACCATCTTGCCGTCGACGGTGATCGCGCCCGCCTCTGCCTTGCTTGCCGCATCGGCCACGCGCGCGGCCCAGGCGAGCTCCTGCTCGCTCGGCCGATAGCAGCGGTGCACGGCCTCGATCTGCTTCGGATGGATGCAAAGCTTCGCGCCAAAGCCAAGCCGCTTGCCGTTCAGCGCATCGCGCTCGATGCGCGCGAGATCGTGGATATCGGGCGTGACGCCGTCGACGGGCGCCTCGATGCCGGCCACGCGCGAGATGAGCGCAAGCTGGTTCCGATAGTGATTGAGCGGTTCGCCGTCGTCGGGCATGCCCATTTCGGCGATGAAATCGAGCGTGCCGAACATCAGGCGCTTCACGAACGGCGCCCTCGCGATGGCCATCGCGTTCCACATGCCCTGGGCGCTCTCGATCAGCGGATAAACCGGCACGCGCCGCCGCGCGATGGCGATGGCGGCCGTGACGTCCTCGGCGCATTCGGCCTTCGGCAGCACGATGCCCGCAACGCCATCGAGCGCGCCGAGCTTCGCGTCGTGCTCGAACCACGGTGTCGCGCGCGCGTTGATGCGCACGAGCACCGGGCGGCAGCGCGACACCCAGCCCGCGATGGCCTCGCGCGCGGCTTCCTTGGCCGCGGGCTCGACGGCATCTTCGAGATCGACGATGACCGCGTCCGCGCCGCTGGAAAGCGCCCGGTCGAAGCGCTCCGGGCGGCTGCCCGGCACGAACAGGTACGACTGCGGCGAGAACGCCGCTAACGCGGCGTTCTCGCGCTGGGGCGCGGGGCCTAGCGCCGCGCGGCCGTCAAAGCTCATGCTCGAGCTCCGGGACGACCGTGAACAGATCGCCCACGAGACCGTAATCGGCCACGCTGAAGATCGGTGCTTCCTCGTCCTTGTTGATGGCGACGATCACCTTCGAGTCCTTCATGCCGGCCAGATGCTGGATCGCACCCGAGATGCCGACCGCGATGTACAACTGCGGCGCGACGATCTTGCCGGTTTGCCCCACTTGATAATCGTTGGGCACGTAGCCCGCATCGACTGCCGCGCGCGAGGCGCCGAGTGCTGCGTTGAGCTTGTCGGCAAGCGGTTCCAGCACCTTCGTGTAGTTCTCGCCGCTGCCGAGACCCCGGCCGCCCGAGACGATGATCTTCGCGCTCGTGAGCTCCGGACGGTCGAGCTTCGTGACTTCGCGACTCACGAATTGGGAAAGGCCGCTGTCTGCCGCCGCTTCGATCTTTTCCACCGCTGCGCTGCCGCCTTCGGCTGCAACGGCATCGAAAGCCGTGGTACGGACCGTGATGACCTTGATGGCGTCTTGCGATTGCACGGTGGCAATCGCGTTGCCAGCATAGATCGGACGCTCGAACGTATCGGGCGAATCGACCGCGGTGATATCGCTGATCTGCGCAACGTCGAGCTTCGCGGCGATACGCGGCGTGACGTTCTTGCCCGCCGCCGTCGAGGGCGCGAGGATGTGAGAATAATGCTTCGCAATGCCAAGTACTGTCGCCTCGACGTTTTCCGCAAGACCCGCTTCGAGCTGCGGCGCATCGGCCAGGAGCACCTTCGAAACGCCCGCGATCTTCGCCGCCGCGTCCGCGGCCGCTTGCGCATTGTGACCCGCGATCAGCACGTGCACGTCGCCGCCAATCTTCTGCGCCGCGGCAACCGTATTCAACGTTGCCGCTTTAATCGACACGTTATCGTGTTCGGCTATTACCAGATTCACCAGATTCGTCATTTCTTCCTCGCTCCTCACAGCACCTTCGCTTCGGTCTTCAGCTTCTCGATCAGCGTCTGCACGTCGGCGACCTTTACGCCTGCGCTACGCTTGGGCGGCTCGGCCACCTTCAAGGTCTTCAGGTGCGGCGTGACATCGACGCCCAGATCCTCGGGCTTGACCGTCTCCAAGGGCTTCTTCTTCGCCTTCATGATGTTCGGCAGCGTGACATAGCGCGGCTCGTTCAAACGAAGATCGGTGGTCACCACGGCGGGCAACTGCAGGGAAAGCGTTTCCGCGCCGCCATCGACTTCGCGCGCGACCGTGGCACGGCCATCGGCGACCGTGATTTTCGAAGCAAACGTGGCCTGCGGCAGACCCGCCAAAGCGGCCAGCATCTGCCCGGTCTGGTTCGAATCGTCGTCGATGGCCTGCTTGCCGAGAATGATCAGCGAAGGCTGCTCCTTATCGACGAGCGCCTTCAAAAGCTTCGCCACCGCGAGCGGCTGCAAATCCTCATTCGATTCGATCAGCACGGCGCGATCCGCGCCGATGGCGAGCGCCGTGCGCAGCGTTTCCTGCGCCTGCGCGACCCCTGCGGACACGGCAATGACTTCCGTCGCCACACCCGCTTCCTTCAGACGAACCGCTTCTTCCACGGCGATTTCATCGAACGGATTCATCGAGAACTTCACGTTCGCGATATCCACGCCCGTGCCATCGGACTTCACACGAACCTTGACGTTGTAGTCGACCACTCGTTTAACCGGCACCACGATCTTCACTTTCATCCCCTCCACTGTTTCATACGTGCTACTCGAGAACGCATTACACGTGGGATCGCGGCGAACGACAACTATCGATTAACTCTGCCGGTCATAGCCCACGCCTATTGGTCGATGAACGGCCGGCGACGGGCAACAGGCGGGCGGCCCGGCACGAGCGCGACCGCGAACTGCGGTACGCGCTTCGTGCCTGCTCGGGCGCGCGAAAGACCCAAGGCACTTTCGCCCGTCAATCGCGAAGGCTCTTACGCTGCCTGCGCCTGCTCGCTCGTGGGCAGCGCACTGCGATCGGACTCCGGCACCACATTGGCGGGCCGGTGGATATCGTGCGTGACGAAGCCCTGCTCGCGGCTCGGCACCGCGAACCACTCGGGATGCGCAAACGATCCGCGAATGTCCTCGAGCCCGCTCGCCCAGTGCTCCTTCATCGTGTCCACGCTGAACTCGTAGTCCTTGTAGTGCCCCTCATACGGCTTGTTCTTGTAGATCAGATGCACCACGTTGATCGAAGAGCCATCGGCCACGCGCTCGGCCAGCTTGAAGAGCGGATCGCTGAGGCGCATCTCGGCGGGCACGTGCTCCAGCAGCTCCTTGATGAAACGCGCGTGCTTTTGCCGGTCGGCCAGCATGTTGGTGATGGCGCGCGTGCGGCTCGAATACTGGATGTCCTTGGCGCGCTCGGCCACGTCCATGAAGTCGGCGGGCACGTTGCCGCTGGCGCTCCATAGATCGACCTGAAAAACCAGCGTGTCCTTGTGGTCCGCATCGCGCAGCACCTCCGTGAGCGGCGTATTCGAAACGAGGCCGCCGTCCCAGTAGTACTCGCCTTCGATCTCCACCGCCGGAAAGCCCGGCGGCAGCGCGCCCGACGCCATGAAGTGCTCGGGTTCGAGACGCATCTTCGTGTTGTCGAAGTAGACGAGATTGCCGCTGCGCACGTTCACCGCGCCCACCGAGACGCGGATCGGGCCGTCGTTGATGCGCTCGAAATCGGCGAAACGCTGCAGCGTCGCCTTCAAGGCAGCCGTATCGTAGTAGCTCACCGCACTCGGCAGGCGCTTGTGCCAGCCCGCCACGGGCAGCGGCACGCGCGGCGCGAAAAAGCCCGGCTGGCCCTCGGCGATCGCGCGCCCCGCGGCCCACATGCTGGCCCAGCGGCGCGCGAGATCGTGGTGGCCAAGGAGCGGCAACGCGAGCGAACCGAAATTGCCGAGCCAGTCGAGCGGATGGCAGATCGACTCCCAGAAGCCGCGCAGCGCTTCTACGCGCCGCCCCGGTTCGTTGCCGGCGATGATCGCCGTATTGAGCGCGCCGATCGATACCCCCGCGATCCGGTGCGGCTCGACGCCGGCCTGCGCGAGCCCCTCGAACACGCCGGACTGGTAGGACCCGAGCGCGCCGCCGCCTTGCAAAACCAGCGCGATTTCGTCGTAGCGCGGCAGTTCGAACGGCGTGGGCGCATGGCGGATGGCTGTATTGCTGCTGCGCATATGTGCTCCCTCCGCGCGTTAGTGCATCGACCAGCCGTGCGTGACCAGCACCGACTGCCCCGTCAAGGCATTCGATTCGAAGCCCGCAAGGAAGGCGACCGTGTTGGCGACATCGTCGAGCGAGGTGAATTCGCCATCGACCGTGTCCTTGAGCATCACGTTCCTGATGACGTCCGCCTCCGGAATGCCCAGCGCCTTCGCCTGCTCGGGAATCTGCTTGTCGACGAGCGGCGTGCGCACGAAACCGGGGCACACAACGTTGGCGCGCACGCCGCGCGGGCCGCCCTCTTTCGCCACCACACGCGCGAGTCCCAGCAGGCCATGCTTCGCGGTCACATAGGCCGCCTTGAGCTTCGAGGCCTCATGCGAATGCACCGAGCCCATATAGACGATCGAGCCGCCCTTGCCGCTGCCGTACATATGTTTGAGCGCGGCCTTGGTGGTCAGGAACGCGCCGTCCAGGTGGATCGCGAGCATCTTCTTCCAGTCGGAGAATGCGAACTCGTCCACCGGGCTGATGATCTGGATGCCCGCGTTCGACACCAGCACGTCGATGCCGCCGAACACCTTCACGGCTTCTTCGATACCCGCGTTCACGGCTTCCTCGTTGGTGACGTCCATGGCCACGGCCAGCGCCTTGCCGCCCGCCGCCACGATGCTGTCGGCTACCTTGCCCGCGTTCGCGAGGTTCAGGTCGGCGATCACGACCGCCGCGCCCTGCTGCGCGAAGTGACGCGCGCAATGTTCACCAATGCCGCTCGCCGCGCCGGTAATCAGCGCCACCTTGTTCTTCAAAGACATGAGTTATCCTTAGTAAATGCAATAGAAGTCAGGCAAGTTCCACTTGCTCTACTTCGCCGGCGCTGCGGTGCGTCGGGGCTTCGGCGAGATAGTCGTAGGCGACCTCGCCGATATCGAGCGTGAGATCGGCGATCACGTGGCGCGCGCCCACCACGCGGCGCACCGGCAGATCCGCCACGGGCGCGAGCGCATGCGGATGCAGCTCGATGGCGGCCGGACCGCTCCACGCGCCATGCACCGTCACGTCGCGCAGATAGAAACGCACCAGCTCGCAAACGCGCGCGGTGCCGTCCACGTGCGGAATCACCTTGAGCAGATAGTTGGGCGTATCGGCGAGCTTGCGGCGCTCGTCTTCGTTATTGAGCACGTGGTGCTTGTAGCCCATCGTGCCCGTGGCCACGCGCTGCGTGCCGTAGTCGAGCGTGCCGAGCAGCGTGTCGTTGCCGTCCACGGCGAGCACCGGGCGCGCGAGCTTCTTCGGAAAGCCCCAGATCTCGCGCCCACCCGCGATGGGGCCTTCGTCGTCGAGATACATGGCGTGCGTGTAGTTCCCGAGCCGGCCTTGCGGGTCGCGCACCGTCACCACCTGGCCGCTCTCGGTGTAGTCGCCGAAACCCGACGAGTCGGGCATGCGGATGAACTCGTAGTGGACCAGGTTGTTCTCCGGCTGCAACGGTTCCGGCACGATGGCGCGCAGCGCGTCCGGGTCGGTCTCATAGGAGATGATGAAGTATTCGCGCTTGACGAAGCGAAACGGCGGCCGCGGATAAGCGGGATTATGAACGGGCATTGCAAACGCTTCGCGTCGTATTTTTTCCAGATTCATATTGTCCTCGTGACTGGGCTGCGATAAAACGTCGCGAGTAATCATAAAGGCGATTGAATCTGCGCATGGCATTCGTTACAAATAAACACTGTTGCACTTTCATTAAATAAAAAGCCGATTGAAAGTGTTTTGCTGCGCGCTATTCATATTCTTATCATCGGCGTTCCACATTATTGCGTTATCCGGAGGGGGCTGTGTGCCTCGCGCCCCGATGACGTGATAGCCGCCAGGCTCCCGCCATTTCCGGCCCGCGTCGCAGACGATGCCGAGATCCGCTTTCCCGACGTCGCAGTCGGCGTGCGCCATTGAATGGCCGGGCGCCGAATCCAATTGCGGCGGATTATAAATTCGGTGACAGTATCGTGACCGTTGCGTCAATGCAATGCTTTATTGTTTAAATTGAAAAAATCCGGGAATTGAAAATCGCAATTATATTTTGTGAATAAAACGCGTAGCGGGCGCAAAAAAACCTCCGCTTGCGCAAGCGGAGGTCAAGCCGGTCTGGAAACCCCAATCAGCACACTATGCAGCGTGCCCGGCGTGCGTTCGCAACATCGCAATCTGCTCGCGCCAGCGCGCGAGCACCGCCTCGCGCTCGTGGAGGCGGAACGTCACGCCGCTCAGCACCTCGGCATATTTCGCGCGATGCACGTCCACCCGTTCGATACGCAAGCGGAACACGCTGAGGTCGAGCGCCGTCTGATGCTCCGCGACGAGGCTCGCGTGCGCGCGTATCTCCAGCACGGCGCCGTCGTGGACCAGCGTGAGCGCGAGGCGACCGTCGCGCAGCATGTTCTGCGCGGTGTTCGAGCGAGGCCACATCGCGACGAGCAGGGTCTGCGCATCGACCGCGAGGACTTCGCCCATGCTCAGTTGCGCGCCGTGCGGCCAGCCATCGGCGCTCACGGTCGAGAGGCGCATGGCCTCGTCCGCATGCGCATCGAGATGCTCGCCATCGAGCGCGCTCACGAGCGCGGACGGCAAGGCGCGGGCGTCATGGGGGTCGCCTCGGGGCCCGGCGTTCTGGGCGGGGTTGCGGGTTTCGTGTCGATGCATCGTGTTCTCCGTGGGCGCCTGGCGTCACGCCATCATTGCGACGCGCGCCTGCGCCCGTCAATCTACCGCATCGCTTGCGGCGATGGAATCGCGCGGCAGCTCCTAAAAGCCCCCTGAGACAGGGCCGTATCGAAGCCGGTGCGAGCGGGTTTGCGCAACGGCGCGCGCCGGTTGAGCCGCATCGGCCACCCTGTCGCGACGCCGTATTCGCTGACATTTTCTCGGCTTATACTCGGCGTCTCCTCCTCCCCCACTGCGCCATTTCAACGACTATGAAACGTGTGACTGTCCGGCAATCGCCGGTGCATGGCAAAGGCGTATTCGCGCTGCTTCCGTTGCACGCCGGGGAACGCATCTTCGAATACAAGGGCATGGTGACCACGTGGCGCGAGGCGGCGCGCTGGAATGCGCGGCGCAGCGACTCGGGCCATACCTTCCTGTTCGGCCTTTCGGACGGACGCGTGATCGACGGCGGACGCGGCGGCAATGGCGCGCGCTGGCTCAATCATGCGTGCGCCGCGAACTGCGAGGCCGTCGAGCACGGCGCGCGCGTGTTTATCGAGGCGATCCGCGACATCGCGCCCGGCGAGGAGCTCTTCATCGACTACGCGCTCGAGCTCGACGAGCAGGCGCAAGCCGACGCGCAGCGCGAGTATGCCTGCCGCTGCGGGGCGCCGCTCTGCCGCGGCACGATGCTGGGCGGACTGGCTGCGGGCGCGCTCGTGCTGGTGGTTTGAATCGTGCGCCGGGCGCGTGCGATTCGATCTGGAGTGCGATGTAATTTCGCTGGGGCGTCGATGCTGCGCGAACGTCGGAAAGCATGCCCGACGCTATAACGAAGAAGGGGCCGACCATCGAGCCGGCCACCGCCACCACTGCGTCTGTCCTCAATCAAACTGGGTGAGCAAAACCAATCGACAGCGTCACGCCGAAAATATACGTTTGAAATATCAACGATCCAATTCAAGCGAGAGAATGACCAAATTCTCTCTTCAAATTTTATCTCTCGTTCGACAAAATTAGCTATCCGAACCATTATGGAATAGCCCATGCCGCAAGTCCTTTCCGGAGGTGTCATGCAGGCCTATACTCATCAGCAGGAAAATCTGGCTTTGTCGTTTGTCGCCAATGCGGGGGTGGATTTAAACCGGCCCGAGGCAAGCACTTTATATCGACTCATCAATGAATCGCTGCATAGATCGGCTGCGCTCAGCGGCAAATTCACTGTGGTTTGGGGACCATCGCTGTATTACAGAGGCAACGTACGATTCCCGAAAATCTGATGTATGTGGTACGAGGCAGCAACGCCAGCGATTACCGCGTGGTGATCCGGGGCACCGCCCCCTCTTCGCTTTACGACTGGCTCCTGGAGGACCTCCTCGTGGCGCCGGCCGTGCCATGGGCAACCTTCGACGCCAGTGCTCCGGCCACCGCCGCCATCGGACCGGGAATGTGCAACGGTCCGGTAACGACATCGTTATCGTCAACGGCACCACGCTAAGCCGGCGCTACGGTGTCGACGCGCCGGTGCACTGAGACGCGGCGCGGCTCCTGCGCACGGCTCCAGGTTATCCACAATTTTTGGGCATAAGGTTGTGGATACTCCCTGGGACGACGCGCCTAAGTCATTGATCCGCCATCGACATTTTGTCGTGCGCCGACAAGCCGCATTGCCGCTCGAAATCCACGCGGCAGGCAACGCGCCACCGGTTTAAGGCGCAGCGAACACGTCCCGAAACACTACGGTCAAGACGTCCAGCGCGTCGTTGAATTCACCGGTCGTGAGCACGCCGAAGCCGCACGCATGCGCCCGAAAAGCGTGCGTCACGCAGCGCTTTGCTTGAGCTTGCCGTAGACGAACTGCCCGAAATACCACGACAGATCGGAGTGGCTGAGGATATTGGCATCGGATAGTGCGCCGGCCTCCAGCTTCAGGCGGCGCAGCATGAGCTTGCCGGCCTGCGAGGCGATGTACAGGCGCACGAGCTCCTTGCGGGTCTTCTCGTCGGCGGATTCGAAGTGCTCGCGCCCGCGCTGGACTTCGTCGTTGCGCTGCGTGCGCGCCTCTTCGTCGCGCGCGGCGATACTCTGCTTCACGGCGGTGCCGGCCGTGGCTCTCGCCGTTTCCTCCGCGCTCGCGGCGCTCGCCATCTCGGTCTGGATCGCGACCATCTTGCGCTCGGCCTCCGACACCTGCCAGTTGTGGCTCAGCGCCTTCATCAGATAGCCGGCCGGGCTCTTCGTGACCTTGCCCTGGTTCAGGCGGAAGCGCGTGTACTCGATGGCCTGCTGGATCCGCTCGTCGGTCCAGCTCATGCGGTGCTCGGCGATCACGTCGAACTGCTTGTTGCTGAGGCCAAACTCCTCCTTGAGCGTGAGCAGCAGATCATGGGCGTCGGGCTGCCGGCTGAGCATGGCGGCGACCGTATCCTTGCGCTTCAGGCGAAAACGGATCTTGTTGATCTTGCGCGAGGTTTCGGAATCGGCACGCGTCTCGTAACTGAGGTCGATGTCCGAGAGCTCGTTGATCTGACGCACCGCCGGATCGAGATACTTGGGCCGGAAATGCTTGAACTCCGAGGCGCTCGAACCGAGCTTGCCGGGCCAGCGGCGCATGACGTCGAGCTCGATCCACTCGGTAAAGCCGGCGTTCACGTAGGGCAGCACGTAGTCGTAGATCGCGCGCGCGAAAGTCTGCGAAAAAGCCGCGGTAATGCAGAGGTTGAGCCAGTGATGCTTGTCCGGACCGGTGATGTGACGCAGCATCAGCGGCGGGATGCGAAACTGGATGCGCCCCTTGCCGATCTTGACGCTGCCCATCAGTTGCTCGGAAATCCACTGGTCCTCTTCGCTGGGCGCGCGATCGGGCGGCGTGTCCGTCACCTCGATGAGCACGCGCTGCGCCTCCTTGATCACGCTCTGGAGATGGCGCACGTTGCGGCTCTCGTAGCGCATGAGCCACTTGAAGTAGTTCAGGTCGACGTCGTAGATCTCGCGCGGCAGCGGCTCCTGGGCGGCGATGAAGTACGCGGCGTCGATAAAGCGCCGCGACGACAGGCCGAGGCCGTTGATCGCCACAAAAACATTGTTGCGCTGAAAGCCGATCTCTCGCGTGCTCTCACTGATGGGCTGGCCGGACATTTCCTCAAACAACCCGAGCGACATCTGCTGGGTGGTGGTCCTGCGTCCGCTCTCCTCCGACATTCGCGTGCTCTCCGTCGATATTGGCCGCGACTCTATCACTCCGCTAACACAAGTCAACACAATAAACGTTACCTCGAACGGCGAACGTTGAAGGGCCGGCACAAAAAACGTGCCGAACTGCACATAGACTTCTCCTTGCCAGCACAAAAATCGGCACCTCGGCGCACACAAACCAATGCCTCTTGCACATAGACCGGTGCTTTTCAGGCCCAAGTGTTTGAACTCAAAGGGAATCGATGCGTACGTTAGTGGGTTAGTGGGTTTTCTTTGTTTAAGTAAACAAACCAACTGCGTGCTGCATCAGACGCCTGGCGAAAAAAATCACGCAAATCGGCTGAGGACGCGCGGGCGAATTTCTCGTGCGGAAGCGCCTGAGTGGCTGTTCAGAAAGGAGATTTGCGAGGAAGTCGTCTGAATTCGCGTTGTGATCGAGGCATCGGAGCACGCCTGGTCGTCTCCAGAGGCAACGTTTTGTGTGCGAGCGCCAGACTCTGCGGTAACGGTTTGTGTGCAAGCCGCTGGATGGAGTCAGGTTGAGGCAAATTTCTTGTGTTGAGCGTGCCACGTGGTAACGGTTTTTGTGCGTGCTGATCGTTCGGAACAAAGGTTGAGGTTTTTATGCAGGACGATCGCGCTACCGGTGGCCGGCAATGGGTAACGGTTTATGTGCACGAGTATTGGAAGGCGTCCAAGTCGTCGTGAGAGGGGGAACGGTAACGGTTTTTGTGCGGTTTCTGGAATGGCAGCGCCTGCTGGGGTGCTCGGGAAGCCTGGTCACGGCTATCGGCGGTGATATGCCGCCAGAACCGGATAGCGGAGCGCCGCACCGTGGTCACGTTTTTTGTGCAGATGCGCGCTGTGGCGATTCACCGCCCGGCGGGTATTGCCACAGGTAACGATTTTTGTGCCGCTTGCAGGGACTCGAGTCGTCGAAGCCGATATAGGAGCACAAAATCCGTTACCGCAGAACCGGGAATCGCCAACCTCATTTCCCGGATGAGCGAAAGTGCACAAAAATCGTGACCTTTGAGGATTCCCTTTGCGTCTTCTAATGCGACTGAGGCTCGGAATGGTCAGGTGAATGACCACGCGAGTGAGAGTGGCGCGTGATTGCAGGAGGGATTTGCTTAAAAAACAAGCAGACCCGCGCAAATGGCCTTAATCGCCGCCTGGGCGGCTTGGCGACCTGGCGAAGGTCAGAGGCTGGGCGAAGGGCTTCCAGCCCGTTATAGCGCAAATAAAAAGGTCGATTTTTTTAAAAATCGACCTCAATGAGTGCGTTTCGATACGCTTTTCCTGTATTCTACGCTTTATCCAAATTCCGATAAAAAGCGTATTAATGGCAAAAACTATCGAATTTCCATCGATTGACCGACGCGTGGATCTTTCCGCAGTCACCCAGTTCGCTGAGGAAGCCGGTCATCTGTCAGAAGAACTTCGGGAAATGATGCTGGCGCCCAAGCCGCGGAAAATGGCGCCTACCTTCACGTCCGCGCAAGTCGCCGAGTTGTGCGGCATCGACCGCATCAAGCTCAATAACCTGCTCGCCACGCGCGAGGGTTTGCCGCAAGGCGAGGCACAGGGTTCGGGGCGCAGCCGGGTGTTTACCTTGCCTGAAGCGCGTACCTGGGTCCAGCAGGTTTCGGATATTTATCAAACGCCGCTTCATACGGGCGTGCGCGACGCCGACGGCAAGGTGATCCTCGTCGCCAACTTCAAGGGCGGCTCGACCAAGACCACCACGACGATGTGCCTCGCGCAAGGTCTCACGCTGCGCGGCCGCCGCGTGCTGCTGATCGACCTCGACCCGCAGGCATCGCTCACCGAACTTTGCGGCCTCTACGCGGAAAAGGAAGTGACGGAGGACAGCACGGTCCTGCCGTTCATTTACGATCCGCAGATGGAAGGCGGCCTGCTGAATTTCGTGCAGCCGACCTATTGGGACGGGCTCGACGTCATTCCGGCACACCCGACGCTGTTCTCGGCGGAATTTCATATTCCCGGCACCGTCATCAAGAATCCCGGCTTCAAGTTCTGGGACTTGCTGCGCCAGGGCATTCAGACGCTGCGCCAGCACTACGACTACATCATCCTCGATACCGCGCCGTCGCTCTCGTACCTCACCATCAACGCGCTGATGGCCGCCGACGCGATGGTCATGCCGCTCGTCCCCGAAAGCCTCGACTTCATCAGCTCGGTGTCGTTCTGGAGTCTCTTCTCCGACCTCGCGCACACGATCATGGAGCGCGGCGACGAAAAGACCTACGACTTCGTCTCGGTGCTGCTGTCGAAGGTGGATTACGGCAAGACGTCGTCGGCGCCGGTCGTTCGGTCCTGGGTGCAGCGCACCTATAAGGATTGGGTGAGCGCGGTGGAAGTGCCGGCGAGCTCGGCCATGAGCAACGGCGCGCTGGCGATGGCCACCGTGTTCGACATCAGCAAGGGCGATCTGGCCGACAAGACGGTGGCGCGCGTCCGACAGCCGCTGACGGATTACGTGCGCTGGATCGATGACCTTTACGTTGAGCAATGGAGGGCCGGGAAATGAGTTCATTTCGCGACAAAATGGCGGCCAAGACTGCCGAGCTCGGCTCGGCTTCCGAGCGCCAGGCGACTGAACGGCCCGCGCCCGCGGCGCCGGAACCGCGTCGCAGCAGCGCATTCAAGACCGGACCGGGCATGCTGGGCGCGCTGGCCGTGGCCCAGCAGCGTATCCAGGAACTGGAAGGCGCGAGCGACAAGCTCATGCTGCCGGTGAGCGCGATTCAGCCGAACCCGTGGCAACCGCGCAAGATCTTCAGCGACGAAGGGCTGGCATCGCTGGCCGAATCGATTCGTGAAGTGGGGTTGGTCGAGCCGGTCGTCGTGCGGCGCGCGGACAACGGCTATCAGCTGATCGCCGGTGAGCGACGCCTGCGCGCACACGTGCTTTTGCACGAGGAAGAGATTCGCGCGTCGGTGATCGACTGCTCGGATCAGGATATGGCCGTGCTGGCGCTGGTCGAGAACGTGGGGCGCGAGGATCTCACCGACTATGAAATCGGACAGTCACTGCGCCGTGCGGAGCGGGAGTTCCCGACGCGCACGCGCATGGCCGAGGCGCTGGGCATGTCGCGCAAGGGGCTGTACCGCTTTCTCGCATTCGAGAAGCTTCCGGATTTTGTCCGGCGCGATCTCGATCTGAATCCCCGGCTGCTTGGCGGATCGGCGGCGGACGAGATCGTTTCGGCTATCAAGAAGCATGGTGCGCAAGGGCTTAAAGCGGCGAGCGAGCTTTGGCCCGCGGTTGTGGCCGGGACGCTGGATCAAGGGAAACTGGCTGCGGCGATTGGTGCGCAGTCGGATCGCGGCGAAAGCGAGCAGAGCGTTTCGGAACGCAGCATCGAGAAGATTTTCTCGGGCAAGAGCCACGCCGGGAGCATCACGAAGGATACGAATAGTTTTACTGTGAAGTTGAAGACGGGTGTTTTGTCGGATGCGCAGGAGACGCAGATTCGGGAGCTCATTAGCCAGCTGTTTAATGTGAAACCCGGCTGAGAATGAGTTTTGGATGATCGGATTGTTGTTTAGAGCCCGCGGATGCGGGCTTTTTTTTCGGCTGGGGTTGGGGTGTGTCGAGTCGACACATGGAGGGGTGGGGTGTGCGATGTTGGGGCGCTGGGCTGGCTGGGGCGATCAGACTTCTTCAGCGTTGCCGGTCGCAGGCGCGGGGTTTGTGTCGACTCGACACAAGGTTGGGTGGCGGTTCAGGTTGGGCTGGAATTCAGGGATTGCTACGCGAGCGGTGCGCGAAGGGACCGGTGGTTTTCCTGGGCGTTGTGGGCTGACGACGTGGAACGTGGCACCAGCGCATACTCATGGGCGCGCGCATGGGAAGGCAGTGTGTCGAGTCGACACAAAGTTCGAGCGACGGCTCGCGAGGGGCGACTCCGAAAGGTAGTGGTTGAAGTGGCGCGCGAGGGATATGGTTTTGCGGCCGAGCTCCCCCTGTAGCTTTGGTTGTCCGTTGAGGGTGGTGTGTCGACTCGACACATCAAGTTCGTGGAGGGGATTTCCAATCCCGCGCGCCGCGATGTGTGGAGTCGACACGCTGACTTGGCCGCGCCAAGAGCAAGTACTCTGCCATGTTGTTGCTACGCATGGACCGTGTCGGGGACGGCTGACTATTTGATGCCGATGATCCCAATTCGATCTCGCCAACAGACCTTTGGGCACTTGCCGCAGAGGAAGCTCAGGTGTGTCGAGTCGACACACGAAGCACCGACGCCGGGCGCTTGATCCAGTGTGCCCCTGTCCATGTGTTGACTCGACACACCAAACGATAACCAAGACTTCGAGCCTCGCGGTTTCAACTCATCAACAATGCCTGCTCTGACGAAACCCCGCGCCAATTCCCATCGTCCGATCTAGATGTGACGCGGTCCGCTGTGAGTTCGGCTGCTAACATGAAATGTGTCGACTCGACACATCCCGGGCTAACCGGAAGCGCGCGTTCAATCGAATTGCCAAGTTTCGCTTGGCTGCTGTTGCCAACGCTCGATGCCTGGACACCGGTCGCGAATGGGTGCTTTCGGTGATACAGCTGTCATTTGTCTCGCCTTGGGTTGATACACAGCAGAGTGTGTCGACTCGACACATGCGGCTCGAGGGCAGGCCACGCGAAGCCCGATTCGTCGGCGATCATTTTGCGTGACAGCGGTGGTGGGCGCGGCCAATGGGCGACGTCGAGGGATGGCTCAATAGGGTGCCTTGAGCACCCACCGACTGCTCGACCTGTGGTCTGCTGTCTCAGACATGTTGCTGCTAATCGGTCGCGATTCGCTCCGAACTGAGCGGGCGGGTAATGCAGATGGCCACTACGGATAGCGTTGTCTTTGAACCCGTGGCGCGTGTCCGCAGACGCAGATTGAGTGGATTTGACTGCCAGCTTTTCGCTCGCCGCA
The DNA here is from genome assembly GCF_905220245.1 of Paraburkholderia sp. J63. Taxonomy (NCBI): domain Bacteria; kingdom Pseudomonadati; phylum Pseudomonadota; class Betaproteobacteria; order Burkholderiales; family Burkholderiaceae; genus Paraburkholderia; species Paraburkholderia sp. J63. Next base: position 14,918 of record NZ_CAJMZF010000060.1, read on the forward strand.
TGATGAGTCACAGGTTGCAACGGGGAAGGGAGTACGCGTACCTCTCACATTCAGCTCTCGGATTAGCCCAGAGCGCCAGCCTGATTCGCGTTGTACAGCTGCGCTCAAATGGCTTCGATTCGGACGATGCTGCCCTTATATCCCGCGACCCCATGCCCTGATTGCAGGGAATCAGCCGTGGCTGACGTTCGGAGAGGACAGTGTCGTTTCTCGTGCTTGGCAGGAAGGCCCACATGACGTGATTGCATTGTGCAACCGACGTCGCGTGGCACCTTCATGTAGGTATCTATCAACCACGGCGATGCCGCTCCGGACATCACACTGGACATTTCATAGGAGAAGGGCGGAGACGCAGTACGCGACGATCCCGGATGCCATCAGAGAAATTTTTCGTAGCAGCTCTGTTTAGCCACATTCGGTCCGCCTCGACAACGCCAACTAACGCAACTAACTGACTAATCAGCAAAGTGGCTCAAAACAGATCAGCAGTGCGTTCCTGACGGTCAGAGTCGGCATCAGCGAGTTCCCAAATCTGGAGCGGGCACGCGACGGAGCACCAATCGAAGCAAGACATCCGCAGCCCACCTCATGTACGACGCCGAAATCCGAAGGGCAGCACGAACCTTCCACCATCACCCGACCATCGCCTTAACAACGTCGTGAAACATTCACCAAATTCGGGAGAAATCGCTAAGACCCTTATTGGACGGGGCTTTCCGGCCATCAAGAGGGCCTCGAAACCCCAATGTTCCACGGCCCAATGCGTTTTCGGACCCCAAAACAACGGCCAGCGACACACCCACCTCGAAATCAGGCGAAATTTCCCTCAACCTGTTTTTTTTTATACGTAATTTGTAGTGAGCAAAACGCCGGCACACGGAAAAACAAAAAGCCTACCCACCCAACCCCCGAGCCTTAACCCCATCGCTAGCCAGTGCAAAATTCCCCGCACCAAGATGATGGATCGTATGCAAGTCACGATTGCCCTCATCAAACACCCAGTGCCCCCGATCGAACACACGAGAATCCGCCGCGGCCGCTACCACTTCGCAGAAACACGTGTCATAAGCATCCTCAGTGTGCCGCTCAGGAATAAGCCGGCACTCCATCCACGCAGCGCAGCCCGCTTCGAGCAGCGGCACGCCGAGCACCGGACCCATCACGGCCTCGATGCCAAAGCGCTCGAACTTATCCGAGTCGCGACCGCTGATGCTGCCCACCGCATAAGTCAGGTCCATCGCCGCTGCACCCGGCACGCAGATGCCGAAAATCCCGCTCGCGTGAATGAGTTCGCGCGTGAAGGTCTTCTTGTCGATCACGATGGCGATGCGCGGCGGCGTGAACTCCACTGGCATCGACCACGCGGCGGCCATCACGTTGCGGCGCGCGCCATCCGCACTCGTGACGAGCACGGTGGGGCCGTGATTGATGAGGCGGCTCGCGTGCTCGAGCGCAACGGGTTTGAAGCGGGAGAGGGTATCCATCGTGCGGTCTGTCCGTATCGTGTCGAGGTTCGACGGACTGTACAACAGATGGAGAAAATCTGCGGACAGCCTCAGCCGCCCGCGTGCGCATCTGCCGCGCTAGTCGATCGCTTCGCGCGAGGGCGCGGCAACGCGTCTGCGCACGAGATTGCTCGCGTAACTGTGCGACTGCATTTCGGCGAGCCGGCTCGTGGTGCGCGAGACATCGTGCGCGCCGTCGAGGCCGACGAGCGCCGCGCGAACCGGCCGGTCGGAGGCGATAAACAGCGCATGCTTGCGGTCGTAAAGAATGTCGACGAACCACACGAAGCGCTGCAGCACGTCGCGGCGCTTGAGCATTTCCGTATCGAGTCGATCGACGATCACGCCGCGCCAGCGCTCGGCGAGCGCGAGGTAATCGAGGTGCGAGCGCGGCGAAACGCATAGCGCGTCGAAGTCGACCCACACGAGTTGCTTGCCCGCCGCCGTGACGGGCAGCGATCGTCCGGCGACTTCCGCGATCGTCGGATGCACGGCCGCCTGCGCTTCGTATTCGCCAAAGAGCGTCCATAACGGCTCGCGCGTGCCTTCGAGGGGCGCGAAAAAACGCCATTCGGTCGTCGTCGTGCCGCTTGCATCGCTTTGTTCGCGGTAATCGCGCTCACCGTCGAACGCGATGATTTCGAAATGCCGCTCGATCCGTCCGATCGTCGGTTCGAAGCGTTCATGAAACTCGGGATCGGGCAGCAGATTGCGCGGACTGTAGTTCGACGTCAGCACGATGCGCGTCCCGCACGCGAGCGCCGTTTCGAGGAAGCGGCCCATCAGAAACGCATCGGCGATGTCGTGCACGTGGAATTCGTCGAAGTAGAGCAGGTCGACGTCCTTCAGCCACGCGCGGGAGACGTCGCCGAGGCGGTCGTCGCTTTTGGGCGCCTGCACGAGCAGGCGATTCACGTCGCGAATGAACTGATGAAAATGGATGCGCCGTTTCGCGCACGGGACAAGCGCATAGACCGTATCGACGATCAGGCTCTTGCCCCGCCCCGGCAAGCCGTGGCAGTACACGCCCTGATAAGTGTGCTGCGTTGTGCCCTTGCGTTCATCGTCGAGCAGCGTACACAGCGCGTCGATTGCCCGCTGCTGGCTCTCGTCCGCGACGATATCTTTTTCGGCCAGTGCGCGGGCGACGGCGTGCGGGTCGGTCATGCGGAAAAATGATTGGGAGAACGATGGGAAACGTCGGTGGCACACGACGTGGCATGGCGTGCGAGACAACGCAGTTTAGTAGGGCGCTTACGTGAACCGCGTCTGAGCGCTCATGCCCCAAAGTCCATGTTTGCTGTCACGCGCAGCGCTTCGCACGCATGCCCCACGCGACCTCAGAGCCGTTCGATCAGCCGCGCGTCGCCATGATCGCAATACGCGTGGCATGCGGCGCGCGCGGCATTCGCCGCGCCGTGCACGAACAGCGGCGCATCGCTGCGTCGCGACATGGAGACCACGATAGACGGTGGCGAAGGCTGCAACGGCAACTCGATCAATTCTCCGCGCGCGACGAGTTCATCGACGAAAAGGCGCGGGATCGCGGCCACACCAAAGCCATCGCGCACGAGTTGCACGATGACCGAGATCGACGGCGAACCGGTGATGCGCGTCTCTGAAAGCGGCACGCCATTGGCGAGCGCGAGCTTGGCGACGATGTCCTCCATCGCGCGATGCGGCGCCGTTCCGCGCCCGAAGGTGAGAATCGGGTGGCGCAGCACGCGCCTGGCCAGCCCGCTGCGCGATAGCGGCAGCAGGCCCGCGCGCGCGATCCAGTGGACCGGGTAATTCGCGAGCGCATCACATACTACGGATTCCTCATCACTACCTTCGACGCGCACGATCAGATCGAGTTCGCCCGCCATCAGGCGGCGCTGCAGCACGACGCTCACGTCCACGGCGAGCTCGACTTCGAGCTGCGGATAGTCGCTCGCGAGCCGCCGCATGTAGTCGGCGAGCCAGCTATGCACCACGGTCTCGATCACGCCCAGACGGAGCTTGCCGCGCATCGCGCCTTCGTTGGACGCGGCGGCCTGCAACTGGCGCGTGGCCTCGACGACGGCCTTCGCGTAGCCGAGCAGATATTCGCCGTTCGGCGTGAGCCGGAACTCGCGGCTTTCGCGTTCGACGAGCACCGTCTGTAGTTCTTCTTCAAGCGCCTTCACGCGCTGCGAAATGGCGGCGGGCGTGGCGTGCAGCGCGGTGGCCGTCGTGCGAAAGCTGCGCAGCCGCGCGAGCGTGACGAAGGTTTCAAGGAAGCGTGTGTTCATGGCGTGAGGCGCGCGAAGCGCACCGGGAAAACCCGCGTTTTCGTTAAGAAATTCTATCCGCCAGAGCCCAGAAAAACTAGTTGGCGTCAAATTTTCTTCTTTTCTATGCTTCGCTCTAACGGTGCGCGACTTGCCATGCACCTTCGCAACATCCCGAGCCCGACGCGGTTTTCGCCCCGACGGCCATTCACGCCACACACCAGAAACGCCCGAAAACATGACCCCGTTCGAATTCCGCCAGGCTGTCCGTCACCGCGATTTTCGTGGCCCCACCGCCGGCCATTGTGGCGAGTACGCACAAGCCAATCTTGCGATCCTGCCCGCCGGCTACGCGCACGATTTCTTGCGCTTTTGCCAGGCGAACCCGAAGCCCTGTCCGCTGCTCGGCGTGGGCGAGCCCGGCGATTTCCGCGTGGCCATGCTGGGCCGCGACATCGATATCCGCACCGATGTGCCCGCCTACAACGTCTATCGTGACGGCGCACTGAGCGAGCGCGTGGAATCGATCGAGGCCTTGTGGCAGGACGATTTCGTGGTGTTCGCCATCGGCTGTTCGTTCTCGTTCGAACACATGCTCGCGCTCGAGGGCATCGGTCTGCGCCACGTGGAAGAGGGCCGCAACGTGCCGATGTACCGCACGAACACCGCGAATCGCCGCGCGGGCGTGTTCGGCGGCGAGCTGGTCGTCTCGATGCGCCCCATGCGCGGCGCCGACGCGATTCGCGCCGTGCAGATCACGAGCCGTTTTCCGGGCGTGCACGGCGCGCCCGTGCATATCGGCGACGCCTCGGAACTCGGTATTGCCGACCTCGCGCGCCCCGAGTTCGGCGACGCGGTGACGATCCGCGCGGGCGAGCTGCCCGTCTACTGGGCGTGCGGCGTGACGCCCCAAACCGCGCTGATGGCCGCGAAGTTGCCGATCGCCATCGCGCACGCGCCGGGCCACATGCTGATGACCGACATCACGAACGCATCGCTAGCCGTGTTCTGAACCCGGCGGCGCGCACGGCGCCGCCTTTTCCCGCTTTACCCACGCGTCTATCAAAAGGAGCAACAGATGGACAGCAAGACACTCGCGGCCAGCGCCGGCGAGGCCGGTCACACCGGCGATATCGGAGACCCTGGCGACATCAGCGAAAGGGCCATCGCCGCCCAGCCTCTTTCCTGGTATGCCGAAGCCGGTCCGCGCGCGCGCCGCGCGTTCTGGAGCTGCAAAGTGGGCTACATGCTCGACGGCATGGACACGCAGATGCTGTCTTTCGTGATTCCCACGCTCGTCGCCACCTGGGGTATTTCGCTGGGCGACGCGGGCTTCATCGGCACGCTGACGCTGCTTTCGTCGGCGCTCGGCGGCTGGATCGCCGGTATTCTCTCGGACCGCATCGGCCGCGTGCGCACGCTGCAACTCACCGTGCTCTGGTTCGCGGTCTTCACGGGACTGTGCGGGCTCGCGCAGAATTACGGCCAGTTGCTCGCCGCGCGTGCGCTGATGGGCTTCGGCTTCGGCGGCGAATGGACCGCCGGCGCCGTGCTGATCGGCGAAGTGATCCGCGCGCGCGACCGCGGCAAGGCCGTGGGCCTCGTGCAGTCGGGCTGGGCGCTCGGCTGGGGCATGGCCGCGCTGCTTTATGCGGTGCTGTTCTCGGTGATGGCGCCCGAAATCGCGTGGCGCGCGCTGTTCCTGGTCGGCCTCGTGCCCGCGCTGCTCGTGCTCGTGATTCGCCGATATGTGAAGGAACCCGAAGTATTCGAGCAGGCGAAGGCCGCGCAGCAGGATGTACAGGATACCCCGCGTTTTACCGAGATTTTCTCGCCGAAACTGCTTTCCACGACGCTGCGCGCCGCGCTGCTGACCACGGGCGCGCAAGGCGGCTACTACGCGATTACCACGTGGCTGCCGACTTTTCTCAAGACCGAGCGCCACCTCACCGTGATGGGCACCGGCGGCTATCTCGCGATGATCATCGTGGGGTCCTATGTGGGCTATCTGTCGAGCGCGTGGCTCACGGACCGGCTCGGCCGCAAGCCCAACTTCATCCTTTTCGCGGTGGGCTCGATGGCGATCGCTTTCGCCTACACGTCGCTGCCGCTCACGAACGGCTCGATGCTGTGGCTCGGGTTTCCGCTCGGCTTCTTTGCCTCGGGCATCTTCTCGGGCATGGGCGCGTTTCTCACCGAACTCTTTCCCACCCGCGTGCGCGGTTCCGGCCAGGGCTTTTGCTACAACGTGGGCCGCGCGATCGGGGCGCTGTTTCCGGTGCTGATCGGCGCGCTCTCGAAGCAATTCGGCCTTGGCCCGAGCATCGGCATGTTCGCCGTGGCGGCCTATGGCGTGCTGATCGTCGCAGCGCTCACGCTGCCCGAGACACGCGGCCGCGAGCTGGAATCGGCCTGACTTCCACGCCTGGATCGAATACGCCCGTACTTGCTTCAACATATATCGTTATCCTAATCTATATTGCACCATGACTCACGATCACGACGCTTGCACCCCGTCCCGCTGGCAATTCTGGATCGACCGCGGCGGCACGTTCACCGACATCGTCGCGCGCCGTCCCGATGGCACGCTCACCACGCACAAGCTGCTCTCCGAGAACCCCGAGCAATACCGCGATGCGGCCGTTGCCGGTATCCGCCATCTGCTCGGGCTGCGTGCCGATCAACCGATCACGCCGCGCGAGGTCGAGATGGTCAAGATGGGCACGACGGTCGCTACGAACGCGCTGCTCGAACGCAAGGGCGAACCGGTCGCGCTCGTGACCACGCGCGGGTTTCGCGACGTATTGCGCATCGCGTATCAGAACCGTCCGCGCCTGTTCGACCTCGACATTGCGCTGCCTGAAGCGCTGTACGAGCGCGTGGTCGAAATCGACGAACGCGTGAGCGCGCAGGGCGAGCTGGTCGCGCCGCTCGATCTGGCCGGTGCGCAAGCCGCGCTGCGCGAAGTCTACGACACGGGCATTCGCGCGCTCGCAATCGTGCTGATTCATGGCTACCGCCACACCGCGCACGAGCGCGAACTCGCGGATCTGGCGCGAGCTATCGGCTTCACGCAGGTCTCGACATCGCATGAAGTTTCGCCGCTCATGAAGATGGTCTCGCGCGGCGACACCACCGTGGTCGACGCCTATCTCTCGCCGATCCTGCGCCGCTACGTCGATCAGGTCGCGAGCGAGATGCCCGGTGTGAATCTGCAGTTCATGCAGAGCAGCGGCGGGCTCACGCGGGCGGACCGCTTCCAGGGCAAGGACGCGATTCTCTCGGGCCCGGCGGGCGGCATCGTCGGCATGGTGCGCGCGGCGCAGGCAGCGGGCTTCGAGCGCGTGATCGGCTTCGACATGGGTGGCACGTCCACCGACGTCTCGCATTTCAACGGCGAGTTCGAGCGCGTGTTCGAAACGCAGGTGGCCGGCGTGCGCATGCGCGCGCCCATGATGAGCATTCACACCGTGGCCGCGGGCGGCGGCTCGGTGCTGGGCTTCGACGGCGCGCGGCTGCGTGTCGGACCCGATTCGGCGGGCGCCAATCCCGGCCCGTGCGCGTACCGGCGCGGCGGCCCGCTCACGGTAACCGACTGCAACGTCATGCTCGGCAAGATCCAGCCCGACTATTTCCCGCACGTGTTCGGCCCGCACGCGAACGAGGCGCTCGACCGTGACGCCGTGGTGGCGCGCTTCAATGCACTCGCCGATGCAATCTTCGCGGCCACCGGGCAACGCCGCACGCCCGAGGAAATCGCCGAGGGCTATCTGGAGATCGCGATCGGCAGCATGGCGAACGCCATCAAGAAGATCTCGGTGCAGCGTGGCCACGATGTTTCGCAGTACGTGCTAACGACCTTCGGCGGCGCGGGCGGCCAGCACGCGTGCGGCGTGGCGGACGCGCTCGGCATGAGCCGCGTGTTCTCGCATCCGCTCGCGGGCGTGCTCTCGGCGTTCGGCATGGGACTCGCCGATCAGACCGCGATGCGCGAGCGCGCGCTCGAAATCGTGCTCGAAGACGCGTCGCTCGCAAGCATCGACGCCGCGCTCGATGCGCTCGCGCAGGAGGCGAGCGGCGCACTGCTCGAACAGGGCGTGGAGGCCGCGCGCATCACCACGGCGCGGCGCGTGCATCTGCGTTATCAGGGCACCGATTCGGCGCTTGCGGTGAATGCCGGCAGCGTGCAAGCGATGCGCGCGGCGTTCGAAGCCGCTTACCGGCAACGCTACGCATTCCTGATGCCGGGTACGCCGCTCGTGGTGGAGCTCGCTTCGGTCGAGGCCATCGGTCATTCGGACGCGCAGGCCGTGACGGGCACGCTCGCGCCGCGCGAGGCGGGCGACGCTCCAGTGGCTCAGGCGCGCGTGCGGCTCTATTCGGGCGGCCGCTGGCACGACGCGTCGCTCTATCTGCGCAACGCACTCAGGGCCGGCGACGTGCTCGATGGTCCCGCGATCATCGCCGAGAAGAACGGCACCACCGTGGTCGAGCCGGGCTGGCAGGGGGCGCTGACCGGGCAGGGCAATGTCGTGATGACGCGCGTGCTGCCGTTGCCCACGCGCCGCTCGATCGGCACCGAGGCCGACCCTGTTCGGCTCGAAATCTTCAACAACCTCTTCATGTCGATCGCCGAACAGATGGGGCTGCGCCTGCAAAACACGGCGTATTCGGTGAACATCAAGGAGCGGCTCGACTTCTCGTGCGCGATCTTCGACGCAGCGGGCAACCTGATCGCGAATGCGCCGCACATGCCGGTGCATCTCGGATCGATGGGCGAGAGCATCAAGACCGTCATCGAGCGCAATCGCGGCAAGATGCGCGACGGCGACGTGTTCATGCTCAACGACCCGTATCACGGCGGCACGCACCTGCCCGACGTGACGGTCATCACGCCCGTGTTCGCCGATGGCAGCGAGGCGCCGCTGTTCTACGTGGGCTCGCGCGGCCATCACGCGGACATCGGCGGCATCACGCCGGGCTCGATGCCGGCGGCCTCGCAGCATATCGAAGAGGAGGGCGTGCTCATCGACAACTGGCAGCTTGTCACCGCTGGCGCGCTGCGCGAGCGCGAAACGCGCGCGTTGCTGGCCTCGGGCCGCTATCCGGCGCGCAACGTCGATCAGAACATGGCCGATCTGCGCGCGCAGGTTGCCGCGAACCAGAAGGGCGTGGACGAATTGCGCCGCATGGTCGCGCAGTTCGGCCGCGACGTGGTGCTCGCGTTCATGCAGCACGTGCAGGACAACGCGGAAGAAGCGGTGCGCCGCGTGATCGGCGCGCTCAAGGACGGTGCGTATCGCTACGAGCTCGACAACGGCGCCGTGATCGAGGTGGCGATACGCGTAGATGCGCAAACGCGTAGCGCCGCAATCGACTTCAGCGGTACTTCGGCGCAACTGCCGAACAACTTCAACGCGCCGAAGGCCGTGTGCATGGCGGCGGTGCTTTATGTATTCCGCACGCTCGTGGGCGACGACATCCCGCTCAACGCGGGCTGCCTCAAGCCGCTCACGGTGACGGTGCCCGAGCGCTCGATGCTCAATCCCGCGTATCCGGCGGCGGTGGTGTCGGGCAATGTCGAGACCTCGTCGGCGATCACGAATGCACTCTATGGCGCGCTGGGCATCGTGGCGTCGAGCCAGGGCACGATGAACAACTTCACCTTCGGCGATGCGCGTTACCAGTACTACGAAACAATTGCGGGTGGCAGCGGCGCAGGCGAGGGCTTCAGCGGCGCCGATGCGGTGCAGACCCACATGACCAATTCGCGCCTGACCGATCCCGAAGTGCTCGAATGGCGTTATCCGGTGCGGCTCGAATCGCATTTGATCCGCGCGGAGTCGGGTGGTGGAGGACGCTGGCACGGCGGCAACGGCGCCGTCCGGCGCATCCGCTTCCTCGCGCCGATGACGGCTTCGATCCTCTCGAACAACCGCATCCACGCGCCGTTCGGCGCAGCCGGTGGGCGCCCCGGTCGCGCGGGAAGCAACCGCGTCGAGCGCGCGGACGGCGAGATCGTGGCGCTCGGCCATATCGCGAGCGTGGAAATGGGCGCGGGTGACGTCTTCGTGGTCGAGACGCCAGGAGGGGGCGGCTACGGGCACGCGTAAGCGTGTAGCGGTGCGCCTGCATGGGCACCGCGCAGCATGAACGAATGTTCATCCGCTTGAGGCCGGCATGAGAGACGAAGGCGCCTAGTCTGCGGTTACAGCCGATCGAAGACGAAGACCCACGGCTGCTTCGACTCTCATGACATGGAGACAGGCCATCATGAACGCGACCTTCAAGCGCTCGATTCCACTCATTCCGCTCGTGCTGTTGACGGCGAGTTCGCTCGCGTGCGCCGCCGGCCATCTGACGCCGCAGCAGTGCAACAGCTATCCGTTCAAGCCGACGCACGGCGCGCTTTCGAGCGATGACGTGGCGCGCGAATTGAACGAACTGGTGTCGGTGGGCTATCGGCCCGGCACCGACAACTATTCGCCCGATATCGCCGACGCCCGTGCGAAGCTCAACGCCGAATACGCGAAGGATTGCGCGCCGGGGCAGGCCGCGACGAGCCAGTCGGCAACGGGCGCGGCCACGAACGCTTCCACGAGCGGCTAAGCCGCGAATCGCGGCCCACGTCGCATCCCAATCCCACCGTCGTTCCTTGGTCCGCCGTCACAAAACTTAAAAGCAGCGCCGGTATGCTTCGGCGTTGCCTTGCCGCCGCGTGTGTGTATGCGTGTGCGCGCAAGGCCATGCTCGGGCCGCTCCTCGAGCCGTTGTTGTGCCTCTATCTGTGCCTCGATCTGGACGGAGACTTCGATGACGGTCGAATTCATGCCGGCGCGTCCGCTTTTCAGCGGTGCGCCGCGCAAACGTTTGCGTTTGCCGGGCGAGTTTTCCATGGTGCGCACGCTCGCCGCGCTGCTCGCGTGCATATTAGTTGCGTGCGCAACGACATCGTGCGATGACCACGCCGCTGACGCACGCGTCGCGCTCACCACCCGCGCCGCGCGCGAGCTCGCGCAAACGCAGCCCGCGGCAGGGCAAGACGCGCCGCCCAATACGCCGCAAGACACGCCGCAAGACGCAGCGATGCCTGCTGCCGCATCCGGCTCGCCTCCGCCGAATTTAGCCGATGGCGCAAATGACGCCGCTGCGCTTGCTGCGCGCGCGGTGCGCTCGCCGGCGCGGCCCGGCGCTGCCGACGTCGACCGCGCCGCGACCGATGCCGCCAACGTGCCGCTCGTCCCTCCCGTGATTCACACCGCTGACTGACGCACCAGGCCGCGCGAAGCCGCGCCGCTTGCCGTCCCGTCTTTCGACGCAGCGTCGCGCGTGCATTCTCAACCTCAAGATGGAAACCAGAATATGACTTCGAGAAGCCGCCGTGACTTTCTCCGCGCCGCCGCGATGAGCGCCGGTTCGGCCACCGCCGTGACGATGCTGCCGCAGGGTATCCGCAACGCACTCGCGATTTCCGCCAACAATCGCACGGGCAGCATTCGCGATGTCGAGCACATCGTGATTCTCATGCAGGAGAACCGGTCGTTCGATCATTACTTCGGCACGCTGCGCGGCGTGCGCGGCTTCGGCGACACGCGCGCGATTACGCTGCCCAGCGGCCAGCCTGTATGGAACCAGCCGCTCGCCGCCGGCATGGGCGAAGTCCTGCCGTTCCATCCCACGGCGGCCAACCTCGGACTGCAGTTCATCCAGGATCTGCCGCACGACTGGACCACGACGCATGCCGCCTGGAACGGCGGCCGCTACGATCAGTGGGTGCCCGCCAAGGGCACGACGACGATGGCCTACCTCACGCGGGACGACATCCCGTTCCACTACCAGCTCGCCGACGCCTTCACGATCTGCGACGCGTACCACTGCTCGACGATGACCGCGACCGACCCGAACCGCTATTACATGTGGACCGGCTGGGTGGGCAACGACGGCAGCGGTGGCGGCCCGGTGATCGACAACGCGGAAGCGGGCTATGGCTGGTCCACGTATCCGGAAGTGCTGCAGAACGCGGGCATCTCGTGGAAGATCTATCAGGACGCGGGCGAAGGGCTGTACGCGAAGGGCTCGTGGGGCTGGACCGGCGACAATCCGTACATCGGCAATTACGGCGACAACTCGCTGCTGTATTTCCATCAATACCAGAATGCGCAGCCGGGCAACCCGCTCTACGACCGCGCGCGCACGGGCACGAACGTGTTTTCGGGCGGCACCTACTTCGATGTCCTCAAGCAGGACGTGCAGAGCAACGCGCTGCCGCAGGTCTCGTGGATCGTCGCACCCGAAGCGTATTCCGAGCATCCGAACTGGCCCGCGAATTACGGCGCGTGGTATGTCGACCAGGTGCTGCAGATCCTCACGTCGAACCCCGAGGTGTGGAGCAAGACCGTGTTGCTCGTCAATTACGACGAGAACGACGGCTTCTTCGATCACGTCGCGCCGCCGTTTCCACCCGCATCGAGCGCCAACGGACTCTCGACGGTGGACACCGTCAACGAGATTTTCCAGGGCAACAGCACATACGCAGCGGGCCCGTACGGCCTCGGGCCGCGCGTGCCGATGCTGGTCGTCTCGCCGTGGTCGCGTGGCGGCTGGGTCTGCTCGGAGACCTTCGACCATACGTCGGTGATCCGCTTTATCGCGAAGCGTTTTGGCGAGCACCACGACCTGAGCGAACCGAATATCACGCCGTGGCGCCGCGCCGTGTGCGGGGACCTCACTTCGGCGTTCGACTTCGCCACGCCCAATGCCGCGATTCCCGCGCTGCCTTCCACGAGCGGCTACGCGCCGCCCGATCGCAGTCGCCACCCGGACTATGTGCCGCTGCCGCCTGCTATTGGCAGCGTGCCGAAGCAGGAGAGCGGCGTGCGTCACGCACGTGCGCTGCCCTATGAGCTATTCGTGCGTTTCGACGCGAACGGCGCCTCGGGCAACGCGGGCGTGCACTTCACCAACACGGGGCGTGCCGGTGCGGTGTTTCTCGTTTATACGGCGGGCAGTCCCGATGCGCCGCGCAGCTATACGGTGGAAGCGGGCAAGCGTCTCGAAGACACGTTCGCGATGAGCTTGACGGGTGCGTACGACTTTACCGTGCATGGACCGAATGGCTTCTTACGCCGCTTCGCGGGCAAGCAAGTGCGCATGAACTGGTTGGGTGGCACCACCGCGCGCCCCGAAGTCGCCGAAGAGTACGACGCGGCGAACGGCAATCTGCAATTGAGCCTGCGGAATACGGGTAATACGCAATGCCGGTTTACGGTCGTCAATGCGTATGACGCGGGTACGAAGATCGAGCGTAGTGTGCGTGGTGGTGAGGTCGAGCAGGTTTATCTCGATCTGCGCAACGCTTGGGGATGGTACGACCTGACGATTACCGTCGATAGCGATGCGAGCTTCGTGCGCCGCATTGCAGGGCATGTGGAGACGGGGCGGTCGAGTTTTAGTGATCCGGTGTTGGGGGGCTGAGGTGTTTGGGGTGATGTGTGCGCGGCGATTCGCTGGCGTCAGGTTGTTAAAGCCGCAAGAGGTCATTGGTGAAGCGTTGCGGCTAGCGTCACCCCAGCCACAAATTGTACGACGTAAGTAGTCCGAACGTGCTTGAATTTTGCGGCATGCGCACCGGCTACTTCCACTTCGCTCCGAGCGTCTCCAACCCCGCTTTCTGCAGGTCTTCGGGCACCATCACGACGCGAAACTCGCAGTCGGCGTTGAACGTGAGAAACCACGGCTCGACCAACGCGGGAATCTGCGATGGCTCGTCAAGGTTGACGACCAGGATGGCTCCGCGCCCTCCGCTTTGCTCCGTGAAATAGGCGGCTTCCGGCTTCGTCTCTTCAAGTATCTTCGCCATCACTCCCCCGATGGTGCCGTCGCGCACAAAAGCGTTGAACGGCTCGTGGGGAATTCGTATGTTGAGAAGCATGCGCATGATCGTTCTCCTTGCCTGAGGCCATGAAAAGCGCTTGAAGCATAAGAGATATCCGAGGCTGCTTTAGTGGGCTCGGCAACATTGCCTCACGTATTGGCGAGCATCGACCCGAAAGGGACGTTTGCGATTTCCGATAGCAGCCATTCCTCCCAAGGCGTCACAGCGGAGGTCTGACTTGATCGTGCCGTGGTAACGTAAAAACCATCGCGACCTGAACAGGAAGGGATCAAGATGATTTCGCATGTCTTCGCAGGCGTTAATGACTTTGAACGTGCCTTCAAATTCTATTCGGCCGTTGTGGGAGAACTGGGGTACAAACTGTAGTTTTGTGAACCCGAAAAGCTGTGGGCAGGTTGGATGGCTGAGGGAATAGCGCGGCCGCTCTTGATTATCGGCAGGCCGTATGATGGCAACCGGGCGGAGCCCGGAAACGGTCAAATGGTGGCGTTGCTTGCACCTGATCGCCGTTCGGTCGATCACGCATACGTTAGTCCGGAGAAGAAATGAACGAATCACACAAACTCACCTGCCTGTACGGTGCGATCACAGTCGACCTGACCGGCGAACCAGCAGCGTTAGCGAACTGCCATTGTCAGACATGCCGCGACTTCTACGGCACGTCGATGCTTTCCGCCACGGCATGGCCGGCCGCTAGCGTCGTGACAAACGGTGCGCTACAGACGTTCCAGCACCCACATAAACAAATGTCGCGATCCTTCTGTCCGGCATGCGGCGAGACGCTATTCGGCACGAACCGCCTGAACATGCGCGTCGTGCCCAACAGCTTGCTTGCGCGCGCCCATGGCGGGACGTTGCCAGCAAACAGGCAACCCACGATGCACCTGTTCTACCAGCAACGCGTGATCGACGTGAGCGACGCGCTACCCAAGTATCTCGATGGATGGGACGGGCCAGTGTATGAAGAAGGCGCTTGATCAGAGCAAGCAGGCTACTCAGCCTTCCCCCTTCGCCTCCCGCTCCAGCAAACCGAGCAACACCCTCGCCGCCTCGCTCATCAGACCAACATCGCGATGCACGATACCAACGTCGCGATGAAACGTATGATGGCCGAGATCGATCGCGCGCACCTTGGCCGGCCAGCGCCGCCAGGTGGCAGTCTGCGGAACGAGGGCGATGCCCACGCCGTTCTCCACGAGCTTCACGATGGCCTCCAGTTCGTCGAGTTCGCACACATCCTGCACGGTCAACTGCATGCGCCGCAAAAAACGGTCGACCTGGCGGCCGCCGAACGACGCGCGGTCATAGCGGATATACGGCCGCGTAGCGATCAACTCCATCCAGTCGCTGCCTTTCACGCCGCGCGGCACGATCAATCGATAGGGCTCCTGTGCGAGCGGTGTCCAGCGCATATCGCTCTGGAGTGCGAACGGTGGACGAATGATGGCGGCCAGATCGATTTCACCGGCGTCGACGAGATTGAGGAGCTCCATCGACACTCCCGGAATCACGCGTGTGCTCGCGCCGGGACATTGCCTGCGCAATACCGCGAGCGCGTCGGGCAGCAATGTGCGTTGCACCGAGGCAATCGCGCCGATATTGATCCGCACGGCCACAGCCGGGTCCACGGTCACGGCGCTCAGGTTGCCGTAGAGCCGGATCACCTCCTGCGCCTGCACGAGAATCTGCTGACCGCGCGCGTTCAGGCGCGCGTTGCGCCCTTCACGGTCGAATAGCGGAAAACCGAGCTCGGCTTCGAGGCGCTGCATCTGCGCGCTCACGGCGGCCTGCGTAAGGCCGATCCGGTTGCCGGCGGCAGCAAATGTACCCTCTCGGGCGACGGCAATCAGCGTCTTTAGCTCGCGGATCATTCACAAATTCCATTTGTGTATGGCGAAATTATATATTGATTTTATTTTTCAACTGCGCCGTCTATGATGGCCCGACAAAACGACAGCGCAAAACGAGCACGAAGCGAGCACAACACGTATTGCATGGCGAATATGGAGCGAACCATGAGTCTTTCCCCCTTTCACCTGGCCATTCCCGTCTACGACCTTCCCGCCGCGCGCGACTTCTATGGCCGCGTATTCGGTCTGGAAGAAGGCCGCTCGAGCGACCATTGGGTCGACTTCGACTTTTTCGGCCATCAACTGGTGATTCACGAGCACCCGAAAACCGCCTCGCAGGAAAGCGCGCATACGAACGCGGTGGACGGCCACGACGTGCCGGTGCCGCATTTCGGCGTGGTGCTGGAATGGAGTCTGTGGGAAGCGCTCGCGCAGCGGCTGCGCGAGTTCGGCGCGCAATTCGTGATCGAGCCGTATATCCGCTTTCAGGGGCAGGTGGGCGAGCAGGCCACCATGTTCCTGTTCGATCCGTGCGGCAATGCGCTCGAATTCAAGGCGTTCAAGGACGTCGGGCAGCTTTTCGCCAAGTGAGTTCTGGCGCTGCCCGCGTCGGTTCTATCAGCCCTGTGCGATGAAGTTGCGCACGTGGGTATTGAAGAGATCGGCGTGCGTGGCGTTCATGCCGTGCGTCGCGCCTTTCATCGTGATGCGCTGCGCGAAGTCGATCCACTCGTCGAGCGCCTCGACGTTGTTGCGGAACATCAGCGGGCTGCGCTGGCCGTCGATCAGCAGCGTGCGGCACTTGATGTCCGCAGCGGGGCGACGCGTGTAAGCGGGCAGCGGGTCGACCAGTTGCTTGGGCAGCGTCGTCGCGTTGGCGATGGCCATTGCGCGGAAGGCGTGCGGGCTTTTGCGCCAGGCGCCCGGCATGCTCACGGAATCGACGAACAGCTCGAGCCCGTCTTCCAGCTCGCCGCGCTCAATGAGATCGGCCGCGCGCGTGCGCAGTGCGTTGGTGGCGGGCGGCAGCACGTCTTCGTCGTCTTCGAGGCGGCGCAGCGGGCCACCCGGATCGGCCAGCACGAGCGTGCGCACGAGGCGCGGATAGCGGCGCGCAAGGTGGTAGGCGATCGAGCCGCCGCGCGAATGACCCACCAGATGCACCGATTCGAGCCCCATCGAGACGATGAAATCGGCCAGTTCGTGCAGATGGCTTTCCCAGCCGAATTCGCCCTGGATGCAGGCGTCGGCGGCCGGCCAGTAATGGCTGAGGCTCGGCGCGATGCAGCGGAAATCGTCCGCGAGACCGTCGAGCTGCGGCGCCCAGTAGCGGTAGTCGCACAGCGAGCCATGCACGAACAGCAGCGGCTCACCAGTCCCCCGTTCGAGGTACGGCAGAACGACGCCCGAATCCAGCGTCGCGAACGACAGGTCGGGCGCAGCAAGTAGGGACGGGTCGATGCGTTGGTTCACGGAGATCACTCCAGTCGCGGAGATGACACTTTGCCGCATGGTCGCCCTTAAGGGAAACGCAATAAATTGAACGTTGCTATCAGGTTTTCTGATTGAAATATGGATGAAAGCTTGTGGGGTGGGGTGTCCTCCGGAAAAATAAAGCTTTCTCCGCTGCTGGAAAGCAGCCGTAATGTGGAGGGGTAAAGCTGCTCTGAAAGCCCCACCCAGCCTGGCCGGAAAGGCTATTAACTGTATGCCTGCGGCGAGTTCCAACTTGGGCTGAAGTTACCCCCTGAATCACCCCAAGTTTTTCGTATTCTGTCCCTGTTGGCGGACCATGCTTCCACGCCGTCGACAGCCGCCTTTCCTCCTCCGAGCGCAGTCAAACGCGCCCGCGGCCCCACATTGAAGTGCAGTCCCATCTGACGGGTGCACAACCGTGCGGGCACATCCTACGAGCAATAGCACCCTAGCCATTACCTTCGTGGGACGAGGCCGTGGGTTATCGCTAACCACTTATAGGTCGGAGACAGCGTCGTTCGTCGCGCGGAAGTCACGTTCACCAGGTGGAGCAGTTCAAACTCGATGAAAAGCGCTATACGGATAGCAGTCCATTGCTGGATTGACTACATCTATAGGCGATAGCGACAGAGAAAAACGGAATGGATGAAATCGATGTGTTCTTCAATGCTGCGTGGTGAAGGTCCACGGCGATTATCTGGATACTAGGATTCGAAACACGCCGTCGGAGCTGGAAAGCTATGCCCCGGAGATGAACACGTTTCTCGACCGCGTGTTCGATGAGTTTGGTCTCGTCGTATGCGGCTGGTCCGCAGATTGGGATACGGCGCTCCGCGCGTCGATTGAACGCGCGCCCTCGCGTCGTTACTCGCTGTACTGGGCCTACCGTGGTGCGCTGGGAGACGCGGCGCAAGCTCTGCTGACACTTCGCGCGGGGCACCATTTTACGATTGCTGGAGCCGACCAGTTCTTCGAAGAGCTAGCGTCGAAGGTGGAGGCAATCGAGGAGTTCAGCAAGCCACATCCGCTGTCCAAAGAGATTGCTGTAGTTTCGGTGAAGCGCTATCTGAGCGAACCCGTACACCGTATCCGGTTGGCGGACCTCGTTGAAAACCTCGCACTCGACCTGTCTTCCAAGCTGCAGGCCGGACCGTTCTCCGACACATCGAGCGTTGCAACGGTCGATACGGTGACGCATCGGGTAAGGACGTACGATGCGATGACCTCGACGTTGGTCTCAGTCGCCGCCACATGCGGCCGATGGGGCGACATCGGAGCGGCGGTCGCAGTGCGCCGCGCACTTGAACGTATATACGCAGCAAGGGCCAGTCAAGGGGGAAATCTGTGGCTCTGCTACCAAAATTATCCAGCGACGCTCGTTGCTTACGCAACGCTGATGGGGGCGTCACTCGGCGACAACTTGTTGGCGATGTCGCCGATTTTTGAAGGCAAGGCGCGCCACCATAATTCAGAAGTATCCTTTGGGGGCATGTTCCCGCCGACGTACTTTCTGGAGCATGCGAAAGAATGGGGCCAACTGCTTCAGGGGATGGAGCACCGGTATGCGCCGGTGAGTGACTGGATTCAGTGCACCCTCTGGGAACAGTTGGGCAGCGAGTTCGTGTCCCGTGGGGAGTTTGAAACACATTTCGACTGGGTCGAAGTTGTCCTCGCGCTTGTATGGCGGAAAAGCATGGCTGCGGATGATTCTTATGTGTGGTTTCCGCCGGGCAGTTTCGGGTACCGCTATTCTGGTCGAGATGCAGCGCTCGCTCGTATCTCATCCTCGCTCAAAGAAAATCGCCAACCAACAGGCACTGGGGATGATGGCGTTGCGGTCGAGGCTAATCATTAGCATGATGGTCGATGCGAAGCCGAGCAGCGGAAAGACCACGTAACTGAAGCAGTTCTTCGAACTCGTCTGCTTCTGTGCTTGCCAATCGCATTTCAGTCGGTTACTTTGCTGCCCGGCGGCCAACAGCGTAAGCTACGCGCTCACCCAGTGCACTAGCGGTTTCCGAAGGACGCACATGGACACGGTAGAGGAGTGTGTCGTATATAAAGTAGCGGCTTTACTTCATTCGGCTACCGTCACACCGTCAATACCACGCTTGCGAACAGAGTCCGCAATAAAGCCGCCGCGCCTTAGCTCTGCCACATAGCTGTCGAGCCATGCCGCCGCTTCAGTTCCGCGTGCCTTGGTGGGTCGACGCTCACGAGGCTGCGGTTAGGTCTGATTTCACTTTGGCCAGACGAGTGCCGGAAAACGGGCCTTGCCTTCTGTCCTGAAACTGACGTCAACTCTTGTGATGAATGGCATTTTCCAGGACCGACCGCTGCCACTGTGACTGAATCACCGTCTTTTGCTATTCATGGACCAGTGAGCGGGAGCGTCGCCGCTTTCGTTCGAGGTATTGCTGCTGGCACTTTTTCGGGCAGCTTCAGGATGAAGGTTGTTCATCAGGGTCTCCCGATTGAGCGTGCCTGACCAGCTTGCGACCACTACCGTTGCGAGACTGTTGCCAATGGTATTGCACGTCGCGATTGCCATGGACATGAAGCGATAGACGCCGAAGATGATTGGCAACCCTTCGACGGGAAGAATGCCCGTGGAGGTGACCGTCGCAGCGAAGACAACGAACGAACCGCCAGATACCGTGGCCGCGCCTTTCGAGGTCAGCAGCATCAGCAGGAGTATGGCGATTTGCTGATGGAGCGTGATGGGTACGTTGTACGCGTGAGCGATGAACATGACCCCCATCGACATGAAAATCGAGGTGCCGTCCAGATTGAAGGCATAGCCCGTCGGCAAAACCAGTCCAACGGTCTGCTTCGCGCAGCCAAGCTGCTCGAGCTTGACGAGAAGTCGGGGCAGGGCACTTTCCGACGATGCTGTTCCAAGGACAATAAGGACTTCTTCCTTGATGTACCGCAGAAATCTCCACATGCTGAAACCAGCAAGGCGCGCGACGATGCCCATCACAACCGCAATGAACAGGATGATGACCGCATAGAAGCTCAGGACGAACTGCGCGAGCGCGACGAGCACCGCGGTGCCGTTGCTGCCGACTGCGTAGGCGATAGCGCCAAACGTGCCGAGCGGCGCAAGCTTCATGACGAGGTTGATGAAGGAAAAGAGCACATCGGAGACGAGGCCCAAGCCTTCGTTGATGCGCTGCCGGCGGCCCTCGGGAATCGCAAGAATGCCCACACCCACCATGATTGCGAGCACGACGACCTGCAACAGTTCGCCCTTCGCGAAGGCGCCGATGAAGTTGTTCGGAACCAGATGCATCACGAACTCGGTGAAGCCCTGCGGTTGTGCCTTCGTCGCCATGGCGGGAAGAATGCTTGCCGCCGTGGCGGTCATGCCATTGCCGATTTGCAGCAGATTGCCGGCAAGTAGTCCGACTGCGAGCGCGATAGTCGAAACGACCTCGAAGTAGACGATTGAACGCCAACCTACGCGCCCGGCACTTCGCACGTCCCCGGCGGACGCCACGCCATGCACGATGGTCAGGAAGACCAGTGGCGCGACCCCGGCCTTAATCAGGTCGAGAAAGATGTCGCCGAGAATCTTGAGCTGGGCGCCAAACTTCGGAAAGACCAGTCCCACCGCGATGCCGAGCCCCAGCGAGACCAGCACTTGCATGCCCAGGCGTCGATACCACGGCCGCTTTGTCTGCACGGTCGCGTTGTCGCGCATTGCGCTGTCGTTGTTCATGATGTGTGCTCCTCCACGATTCGGCGATTAAATCCGGCTGGACAGCTCAACGGCACGGTCGACCATCTGCGGCGCGAGGCCGAGATAGTTCGCGGGGTCCGTCATGCGTTCGATGGCGGCGCGGTCGAAGTGCTGGGTGACTGCGGGCAGGTCGGCGAGCGCGTCGGCGAGGGTGCCGCCGTGCTCGTTCACGGTGCGGCACGCGTCGTAGACGATGTCATGTGCCTGCTGCCGACCCGTGAACGGTGCCATCTGCATCATCACCGCCTCGGCGACGATGAGGCCCTTGCTGATGCCAAGGTTGTGCTTCATGCGCTCGGTGTCGACAATCAGGCCGCCGAGCGCGAACTTCGCCTGATGCAGCGCGCCCGAAGTCAGAATGAAACTCTCGGGAATCGCAATCCACTCGGCGTGCCAGGGGCCGGTTGCGCGCTCGAAGTCCTGAATCATGGCGTCGACCATGAGGCCAGCCTGCTGACGAACGGCTTTTGCGGCGGCCAGCATCAGTTCACTCGAAATCGGATTGCGTTTTTGGGGCATCGTGCTGCTCGCGCCGCGCCCCTTGACGAACGGCTCATAGACTTCGGCGAATTCGTTAGACGCCATAATCATGATGTCCGTCGCAATCTTGCCGAGCGACCCGGTCACGAGCGCGAGCAGATTGACGGCTTCCGCGAACCCGTCGCGCGCCACGTGCCATGTCGTTGCGGGAACACCGAGGTTCAGTTCTTCGGCCAGTGCAGCCTGGACTTCAAGGCCCTTGTCACCGAGCGACGCGAGCGTCCCGGCCGCGCCTGCGAATTCCACGACCGCGACGCGCGGGCGCAGCGCCACCAGGCGTTGCTGATGCCGGTCGAACATGGCGAGCCAGATTGCCGCCTTGTAGCCAAACGTGATGGGCAGCGCCTGCTGCAGATGGGTACGCCCGGCCATCGGCGTGTCGCGGTACTTGCGTGCCATGTCGACGAGAATCGCGCGCAGTTCGCGAATGTCGGCGTCGATGGAGTCGAGTGCGTCGCGGACCTGCAGCGCAACGGCGGTATCCATGATGTCCTGCGTGGTCGCACCCCAGTGGATGTAACGACCCGCATCCCCACACATGCCGACGAGCTGGTGCACGAGCGGGAGGATGGGATATCCGACGATATCGGTCTCCTCGCGCATGTGGTCGAAATCGATGCGCTCGATGGTCGACTCGCGGGCAATCTGCCCGGCGGCTTCGGCAGGGATGACGCCGACGCGTGCTTCCGCCTTCGCGAGCGCGACTTCCACGTCGATGTAGCGCTGGATAAGCGCATGGTCCGAGAAGATTGTCCGCATTTTTGCGGTGCCAAACGCGTCCCGGAACAGGATGGAATCAACAACGGTACTGGAGAAGGGAATCGCACGGCTCGTCATCTTGGACCTCTGCAAAGCGGGAGTACACGAAAAAGGTGACATACCAATAACCAAAAGCATCAATATGTCCGGACATATCTAAGATATTATGTCCGGACATGTGTTTCAAGCTATGATTAACCCTGGCGCCAACAGAACCATCGACGCACGACCGCGGAAATGAACAAACCTCACTTCGCCGACATCGCAAGAGACCTCACCGAGGCGATTGCCTCGGGCCGCCTGCCTGTGGGCACCTATCTGCCCACCGAACTCGAGCTGCGGGACCGGTACAACACGAGCCGCCACACCATCCGTGCGGCGCTCGCCGAACTGCAGCAACTTGGCCTCGTGTCGCGGCGCAAGAACGCGGGCACGCGTGTGGAGTCGGCGCGTCCTCGTAACGATTTCCGGCCATCGCTTGCGTCTATCGACGATGTCGTTCAGTTCGGCTCGGAGCATCGGCGGGTCGTGCAGTCAACCGGGGAGATTGCTGTGTCCGGTGCGCTTGCAAAGGTATTGCGCTGCGAGGAGGGCGAACAATGGCTGCGGGTGTCGAGCCTGCGTGTCGACCGGGACAACAGGCGCCCGCCAGTCGGCTGGACGGATGTCTACATTGATGCCGCGTACACCGACATTGCCGAAGAGGCGCGCGCCAATCCGGAGACGCTCATCAGTTCATTGATTGAGGCGCACTATGGCCGGTGTGTGACGGAAATCCAGCAAGACGTGCAGGCCGTGAGCGTCGATGCAAAGATGGCGGAACGCTTGCAGGTGGCGCCGGGGAGTCCGGCACTCGAGATTGTGCGCAGGTACATCGACTCGTCGGGAATCACGTTCGAGGTGTCGGTCAGCGTGCACCCCGCTGAGCGATTCTCGGTGTCAATGCGCCTGAGACGCGACGGCCCCGCTTCTGACTCGCATTGACTTCTGGAAGTCATGGTTTGTGAGGCGAGATACGCCCGCTCGGTGTGCTATCGCTCGTTGAGCGGCCGTGCTCAGGGAAGCCCCCAATCAGGAGGGCG
>NZ_CAJMZF010000061.1:0-37289 GCF_905220245.1 Paraburkholderia sp. J63
AACCTCCTTTACTGCCTCTGATACTTTTTTGGCTTTTGGGCCGCTTGACGTCAAACGTGATAGACGTCGAGCACCTGCCGGATATAGTCGTTCTTGAGCACGATCTTCTTGCAGGCAATCAGCCACTCGTCGCCCACTTTTCGCAGCGTCACGAACATCGTGCCGAAATACTGGTCGTTCACCCGGTAACGGTGGCTCAGCGTGTTGAAGTTGTAGCGCACGTCCACTTCGTTCTCACGCTCGGCCAGCACTTCCACGTTCGTGACGTTGTGGCTCGTGCGCGGCTCGGGCGTCGACGCGCCGCTGCGCTCGGTCTTGATGCGGAATACGCGATCCTCGAGGCCGCCCTTGTCCGGGTAGTACATCAACGAGATCTGGCTTTCGTGGTCGTCGGTCAACTGGTCGTCGTCGTCCCATGCCGGCATCCAGTACGTGACGTCGTCGGCGTAGCAGGCGAGCCATTCGTCCCACTGGCGGTCGTCAAGCAGGCGCGCTTCGCGGTAAAGCGTGGCGCAGATCGTCCGGTAATCGAAGCTCATGCCGGTACTCCTTCCTGTTCCTTTTTCAGCGCGTCACGCATCGTGCGCACCCAGTATTCGTGCTGGCACACGAACAGCCCTTCGTCTTCGCTGCGCTCGCCCGAAATGAGCGGCTTCAGCCCCATCTTCTTCGCGTTCTCGTCCGCGCCTTCGACCCAGAGCGGCGCGCCACGCGAGAGGTCGTTCCACATCGCCGTGATGCCGGCATAGCCGTTCTGGCAAGCACGGAACTCTTCGAGATCGTCGGCGGTGCCCATGCCCGAGACGTTGAAGAAGTCTTCGTACTGGCGGATGCGCGTCGCGCGATCGGTGGCGCTCTCGCCCTTCGGCGCGAAGCAGAAGATGGACACTTCGGTTTTGTCCACGCTGATGGGCCGCACGACGCGAATCTGCGTGCTGAACTGGTCCATCAGGAACACGTTCGGATAGAGGCAGAGGTTGCGCGTCTGGTTGACGATGAAGTCCGCCTTCACCTCGCCCACGCGCGCACGGATTTCATCGCGCTGACGATAAACGGGCCGCACTTCGGGGTTCATCGTCTGGGTCCACAGCAGGATGTGGCCGTGGTCGAAGCCGTAGACGCCGGCCACCGACTTGCTCCAGCTATTCGCATCGACGGCCTGCGTGCCGTCTTCCTTGCGGCGCCCCATCGTGGCGGCGTAGTTCCAGTGCACGGTGCTGACGTGGTAGCCGTCGCAGCCGTTCTCCATCTGCATCTTCCAGTTGCCTTCGTAGACATACGAGGAATTGCCGCGCAGCACTTCGATGCCCTCGGGCGCCTGGTCCACGATCTGGTCGATGATCACGCGCGCTTCGCCGAGGTAATCTTCGAGCGGCGCGACGTCGGCATTGAGGCTGCCGAACAGGAAGCCGCGATAGTTCTCGAACCGTGCGACTTTCTTCAGGTCATGCGAGCCGTGCGTGTTGAACTGCACCGGATATTCGGTGGTCTTCTCGTCCTTCACCTTGAGCAGCTTGCCCGTGTTCGAAAACGTCCAGCCGTGGAACGGGCACGTGAAGCTGCCCTTGTTGCCGTGCTTGCGCCGGCACAGCATTGCACCTTTGTGCGCACAGGCATTGATGACCGCGTTCAGCGCGCCGGTCTTGTCGCGCGTGATGACCACGGGCTGACGGCCGATCCACGTGGTGTAGTAATCGTTGTTCTGCGGCACCTGGCTCTCGTGCGCGAGGTACACCCAGTTGCTCTCGAAGATGTGCTTCATCTCCAGTTCGAACAGTTCGGGATGGGTGAAGATGTCGCGGCGGCAGCGGAATACTCCGGACTCCTTGTCATCCTGTACCGCGGTGGCAAGCAGGTGATCCAGTTCGTGGGCGTGGTCGTTAATGGCGGACATGTTTCCTCTCCGTAGACGCGAGCTGGCCCCTGCACAGGATTCGCGCATCGGTATCGATGTTGCTCGCGGGGTCCCGCCGTAGCGGGACGTGGCGGACGTTGCGGGTGTGGCGTGAACTTACGCCGTGGCGGCAGCGCGCGGACGATTGACGATCTGGTTGTCCTTGCCCTGCACCAGCGTGGTCAGGGCGAAGTTGAACTCGATGTCCTTGTACGCATCGGCCTTGAGGCCCAGCGCCGTGCCGCCGGTCTTTTCGACGACGTGAGGAATCAGCTCCTCGCGCGTGGCGTAGGCGAAGTCGTCCCAGATCAGCGGATCGCCTTCGATGTTGAACTGCGTCGTGAGCTTGCGGTGGCTGTCGCTGGTGACGAAGAAGTGCACGTGCGCCGGGCGGTTGCCGTGACGGCCAATCTCGTTCAGGAGCTGCTGGGTCGCGCCCTGCGGAGGGCAACCATAGCCCACCGGCATCAGCGTGTGGAATTCGTATTTGCCGTCGGCGCCGGTCTTCACCGCGCCGCGCAGGTTGAAGTCGCTTTGCGCGCCCGTCGGGTCGAAGTGCGAATAAAAGCCCTTCGAATTGGCGTGCCAGCATTCCACCACGGCACCCGCCACCGGCTTGCCATCGGGGCCCGTCACGGTGCCGTGAATGACGAGCGGACCGGCTTGCGCGTCGGGATTGAGGTCGATCTTCGAGACGCCGTCGCGCAGCGGCGCGCCGGCCACATAGAGCGGACCTTCGATGGTGCGCGGCGTGCCGCCTTCGATGCCGGCGGCCTTGTCCGCGGCGTCCATGCGGATGTCGAGGTACTTCTCCAGCCCAAGACCCGCCGCGAGCAGCGCGGCTTCGCCATCCTTGCCGAGCTTGTTCAGATAGTTGATGCCGGCCCACACTTCATCGGGCGTGATGTCGAGATCGTCGATGGCCTTGAACAGATCGCCGAGCAGACGATTGAGCACCAGCTTGAAGCGGGCATTGCCGCTCGCGCCGTCGATATGGGTGGCTGCTTTCAGCAGGGCCTGGACTTCCTGGGTGTCGAATACCTTCGCGCTCATGGTCAAGTCTCCACTTCGTTATTTGCGGGGAAAATTCTTCCGGGGCGTGGCCGCCCTCAGCTACAACGTGCTATCGGGTTTCAGCGGGTTTTCAGGCCTCGCCGTCATGGATCGACGACGGGTGACGGCACAGCGGCGTCACCTCGATCTTCATGTACGGAAACAGCGGCAACGCGGTGAGAATGTCGTGCAGCTCCGCGTTGCTTTCCACGTCGAAAATGCTGTAGTTCGCGTACTCGCCCACGAGACGCCAGATATGACGCCACTTGCCGCTGCGCTGCAGCTCCTGCGAATAAGCCTTCTCGCGCGCCTTGATTTCGTTGGCGACCTCGACGGGCAGGTCGGCCGGGATGTTCACATCCATGCGTACGTGGAATAGCATCGTCTACGTCCTTCGAATCGGTTTGAATTAACGGGTGACTTTCATCAGCCCATCGCGCGTGAAGCGCTTGACCTTCGCTTCGTCCAGCTCGATGCCGAGGCCGGGACCCTCGGGCACGGTCAGCTCGAAATCGCTGTAGTCGAGCGGCCGGGTCAGGATCTCTTCGGTAATGAGTAGGGGTCCAAACAATTCGGTTCCCCACTGGAGATTGGCAAAGCTCGCGAACAGGTGCGCGGAGGCAATCGTGCTGAATGCGCCTTCGAGCATCGTGCCGCCATAGAGCTCGATACCGGCCGCGTCGGCAATCGCCGCCACGCGTTGCGCGGCGAACAGGCCGCCGCTTTGCTCGATCTTGATCGCAAACACGTCGGCGCCGTGGTTCCTTGCAATCTCGAACGCGCTTTCGGGGCCTTGCAGGACCTCGTCGGCCATCAGCGCGATCGGGAAGCGGCGCATCAGCCGCGCCAGCGCCGCCGCCGAAGCCACGGGCTGCTCGACCAGTTCGCAGCCCGCCTCGGCCAGCGCCGGAACCGCCCACGCGGCCTGCGTTTCACTCCACGCCATATTGACGTCGACGCGCACCGCCGCGCGATCGCCCACCGCCTTCTTGATCTCGGCAACGTGGCGGATATCGGTCTTGAGATCCTTCGCGCCGATCTTCAGCTTGAAGATCTTGTGACGGCGCACGTCGAGCATCTGCGCAGCTTCGTCGATATCCTTCGCGGTGTCGCCCGAGGCCAGCGTCCACGCCACCGGCAGCCGGTCGCGACGGCGGCCGCCGAGCAGCTCGCTCACCGGCACGCCGAGGCGCTTGCCGTGCGCGTCGAGCAGCGCGGTTTCCAGCGCGCACTTCGAAAAGTGATTGACCTTCACGAGCTTGCCGAGATGTGCCATCAGCGCCTGGATGCGCGTGGCGTCCTTGCCGATCATCGCGGGGGCAAGGTAGGCATCGATCGCGAGCTTCATCGCTTCGGGACTTTCCGGGCCGTAGGCCATGCCGGCAATCGTGGTGCCCTCGCCGATACCGACCACGCCGTCGCTGCAATACACCTTCACCAGCATCAGGGTCTGGCCGTACATCGTCGCGACAGAGAGTTT
This sequence comes from Paraburkholderia sp. J63, assembly GCF_905220245.1. Classification (NCBI taxonomy): domain Bacteria; kingdom Pseudomonadati; phylum Pseudomonadota; class Betaproteobacteria; order Burkholderiales; family Burkholderiaceae; genus Paraburkholderia; species Paraburkholderia sp. J63. Next base: position 4,428 of record NZ_CAJMZF010000061.1, read on the forward strand.
GTGCGGGCGAATGGTGGGCAGATCGATGAGGCAGGTTTCGATACGTTCGATCGTCGCTGGAGTCATGGCGGAGGCTGCGGGTGTGGAGTTCATGGACGGATTTATACGCGCCGGCCAATTGAAGCGTCCAATACTTTCAGGCTCCCGTTTCCATACTCTGCAGGTATATTCTCGCCGTGAAATCCTTTTACACCGAGCTCAATCATACCCATCAAGACTGATACCAGCGCATGCAAGGCACGCCAGGCGTGGCTCCCGGAGGACGCGGCTTATGCCTGAGGAATGCCCGAGGCGCGGCTCGAAGCTCTCGATCCACGAACGAAATAATCGCGTGAAATCGGCGTAACCCAGGGTTTTCCTTAGCGGTTCACGCCAGGATCAAGCGCAGAAATGCGTCGGCGAGACAAGGGAAGCCGCTCGCGTGCTCATCGAGATATTCCTGCGAGCCCGGCGCTCACCCGTAGCGCCGTATCACTTCCTGCAACCGCTCGCAGTTTCTCGCCAGGTTCCGCTCCGGCGCGGTCGCAATACCGAGCAACAACCCCGAGCGTGCACCGGCCGGAGACAGATACCAGGGCGACAACGGTGCGGGGCCCAACCCGAACGCCAGCGATTCCCTGAAGACGGTGACGTCCGGCGCGCCATCGGGCAGGCGCACGAGCACGGCCAGACCGGCGCACTTGGTCTCGAAGCCAAGCGCATCGAGGCATTTGAGCAAGCCGTCACGCTGTGCCGAATAAAGACGCTTCAGGCGGCGCAGATGGCGCATATAGTGGCCCTCGCGCATGAACTGAGCCGTTGCGAGCTGCACGGAAGGCCACGGCGCGGGCGCGAGACAGGCCGCGACTTCCGCGAACCGGGACGCGAGCGGCAAAGGCGCGACGACGAACCCGAGGCGCAGCGCCGGGCTGATCGTTTTGCTAAACGAACCAATATGGATGACGCGCTGACCGAGCGATGCGAGCGCGGGCGCGGCGCGCGCGGACAATTGCAGCTCACTTAGATAGTCATCCTCAATGATCCAGGCGCCCTGCTTCTCCGCCCAGCCGAGCAGTTGCAGCCGTCTTGCCAGCGAGAGCGTCGAGCCTAGCGGCGCCTGCTGCCCGGGCGTCACGAGAGCCAGCGCCGCATCCGGCGCATGCCGCAAGCCGTAATCGACGTCGATGCCGTCCGCGTCCACGGGAACCGGCACGAGCGCCAGCCTCGCGAGCTCCAGACCGTGCCGTGTGAACGGAAACCCGGGATCTTCGAACCAGGCCTTCTGCCCATCGAGGCCCAGCACGCGCAGCGCGAGGCCGAGGCCGCCGCTGAACCCGCTCGTGACGATGATCTGCGCGGGCGAGCAGGCCATGCCGCGCGCAATCGCCAGATACGCGGCGATTTCCCGGCGCAATTCCAGCTCGCCCCGAGGATCGGGATAGCCCACGAAGGCGCTCGACTCCGCGCGCAGCGCGAACGAGCGCACCTTGGTGAAAAGCCTCGCGGGTAGCGTCTCCTGCGCGGGCACGCCCATCTGGAAGATGGCCGGGCCCGAAGTGAGCTGCTGGTACATCTCCATGAACGAGCCCGGATCGCTGTGCTCCTGAGCTTCGGGCCGCGCGGGCGGCCGGTCCGCCACGCGCGTTCCGGCCGCCCGCGAAGCGACGATCAACTGCGCGTCGGAGAGCCGGTCGTAGGCGAGGCGTACCGTGCCCCGCGCGACGCCCAGTTGCGCGGCGAGGTCGAGCCATGAGGGCAAACGAGCGCCGGGCGCCAGCACCCCGCCCTCGATGGCGGCGCTGATGGCCGTGCGGATCTGTTCGGCGAGCGGCGTCTTCGCGGAGCGGTCGAGTTCGATTTTCAGCGGCTGGGGCATCCGCTCATGGTACATAAAGAATGTTCGTTTCTGGTGCTTTCTTGTGGCCCAGCGCGCGGTCACAATCCTCCCTGTCGCAAAGCCCAACCCCATCCGCAAAACAGGAGCAACACGTGAGCAAACGTCTCGACTACAACCAGATCGCCCCCGCGGGCGCCAAATCCCTCGGCGGTGTCTACGGCTATGTGATGCAAAGCGGGCTCGCGCCCGTGCTCGTCGATCTGGTCTATCTGCGCGTCTCTCAGATCAACAACTGCGCCTATTGCCTCGACATGCACACGCGCGACCTGCTGAAAAATGGCGTGAAAGTGGAAAAGCTGGCGCTGGTGCAGGCATGGCGCGAAGGCGGCCCGCTGTTCAATGCGCGCGAGCGTGCCGCGCTGGCATGGGCCGAGTCGGTCACGCTCGTCGCGCAGACCGGCGTGCCCGACGCGGCCTATGAGGAAGCGCGTGCGGTGTTCGAGGAACGCGAGCTTGTCGATCTCACCATCGCCATTGGGCTGATGAATACGTATAACCGTATGGCGATCAGTTTCCGGAGTACGCCGCAGGCGGTGGTGGAGGCATAAGGTCTCGGCAGTCCGAAAACCGGCATCGCCTTTGACGAAGAGCAGACCGTGCCTCCCGTGCTGCCGATTATCCTATTCGCCCGATCAAACACGGAGAATTCAGGATGTCAGGCTCGCACACCCACGCTCATCGCCCTGTGAAACGACGCAAGCAAGGCTGGACGGAAAAGCCGGCTAACGTCGTACCGTTCCACGTGCAAAGTGCATTGCGTGACGCCATGCGCGCAGAGAATGTCTCCGAGTCGGACTTCCACGACCTGCTCTGGATCATGGCGCAGGAATCGGCCGGCGTCGTCAATGCCCAAAACGGGACCTCCACGGCGCGCGGTCTGTTCCAGTTACTGGCGGCGCAGTACAGCCTGAACCCGCGCGGCGCCGCTTCGTTCGGCAATGCGCAGGAAGAATGCCAGGGCGGCATCCGCTATATTTATGGTCGCTATCATTCGGCGCATGCCGCGAAAGTGTTCTGGCAAAGTCACCACTGGTATTGATCGATGCGCATCCCCATTCCTCTCGTTGCCGCGCTTGTTGCTGGCGTGCTTGCCAACTCCGCTTACGCGCAGCATGTGCCGACATTCGACGATTGCAGCGTCACGATTGAGCACAAGCGCGCCACGCCACGCGTGAAGTTCAGCGACGCCGTCGAACGGCAGTATCAAACCGTCATCCGCGATGCGGCCAAGGGGCCGATCGATTTCGCCGGGCATTACATTCTGGCGACATGGGGCTGCGGTTCCGGCTGTGTCATGGCGGCGGCGATCGACGCGAAAACCGGTCGCGTGACTTCGCTACCGTTCACGGTATCCGACTGGCCCCTCGAAGTCACCGAGCCGCTTTCGTACCACGCCAATAGCTGCCTGCTCGTGGTGAGGGGCAGCCGCAATGAAAGCGCCGGGCACGGGACGTATTACTACACGTTCGACGGCAAGGCGTTCCAGTTGCGTGCGTCTGAAATCGAAACGAAGCACCAGGCGCGCGACGAGGCCCGAAAAAGCGCCCAGTAAGGGCTATTTCAGCATCGGGCGCAGTAAAAGCAAGTCTTCCCGCGACGAGCGACCTGCCCCTCACCCCACCACCCACCCCGCGGCATCGATCCCGACGCTAACCCCGTCGAGCGCCGCCCCCGCGCACGGGCCTTCGATGCAATGGCCGTCCTCGAAGCGGAACAGCGCGCTGTGATGCGCGCACATCAGCACCTGGGCGCGGTAGCAGGAAATCAGCCCCGGCTCGAAATCGAGCGGCACGGAGAAATGCGGGCAGCGGTTGGCATACGCCCACACGCGCTCGCCGCGCCGTACGATCACGACGGGCTTGCCCGCGGGGCCCTCGTCGACGACGCGCGCGCCGCCGTCCGGCACCTCTGTAACGCGGCACAAGCGGCGGCCCAGGCGCAATGCGCTCATCGCTCAGATCCTCCGCTCGGGGTTGCCGAGGCTCCAGTCCCATGGACGGACCTCGACCCGCTCGAACAGTCCCGCCTGCATGTACGGGTCGTGGCTCATGAACGACATCACGTCGTCGATGCCCTCGGCCTCGATCACGAGCAGCGTGCCGTTCATCGCGTCGCATTGCGGCGCGAGCGTGGAGCCGCCGAGGCGCACGAACACGCCGTGCTGCGCGGCGTTGCGCAGCCAGCTTCGATGCACGGGGCGAATGCGCTCGCGCAGCGTGCGCATGCCGGGCTTGTCGGTGGCAAAGATCGCAAAATAGCGCGCCATGGTTTGGACTCCCAATCTTGTGCTTTACGAGGGCGTCGCCGTTCAGGCCGGCGCCGCGCCCTGCCACGCCCGTTGCAGCAACGCGCGAATGGCCTCGCGCTCGACGGGGCGCGGATTGGCATACGGGTTCTGGCACGCGAGATCGGCGGCCTCGTCGAGCCCCTGCTCCGGCATGCCGATTTCGGCGAGCGCCACGGGAATATCGAGCGCGCGATTGAGCGCGAACAGCAACGCGCCCGCCTCGGACGCCGCGCTGCCACCGAGCGCGCGCGCCACGCGCGTGAGCGCCTCGGGCGCCGCCGTGTGGTTGTAGTGAGCCGTGTGCGGGAGCATGGCCGCGTGGGTCTGCGCGTGCGGCAGATTGAAGGTGCCGCCCAGCGTATGGCACAACTTGTGGTGCAGCGCCATGCCCACCGCGCCCAGGCACGTGCCCGCGAGCCATGCGCCGTACAGCGCGCGGCCGCGCATCGCCGCATCGTCAGGTCTGCGAACGATGATGGGAAGTGCCTCGCCGAGTGCGCGAATCGATTCCTCGGCCATCAGGCTGATGACCGGGTTCGCGTCCTCGGCATAGAGCGCTTCCACCGCGTGCGCCATGGCGTTGATGCCCGATGCCGCCGAGATCGCCGCCGGCAGCGAGAGCGTGAGCGACGGGTCGTAGATCACGGTGCGCGGCAGCACGCGCAGATCGCGCCCGGTGCGCTTCAAACGGCCTTCGGTGAGGCCGTAGATCGGCGTCATCTCGGAGCCCGCGTAGGTCGTGGGCACGGCGACGATGGGCAGCGATGATTCGAGCGCGATGGCCTTGCCGAGCCCGATGGTCGAGCCGCCGCCCACGGCCACGCAGCAGTCCGCGTCGAGCGCCGCCGCCGCGTCGCGTGCGGCGCGCGCCACTTCCACGGGCACGTGCATCACGGCCTGCGCGTGCACGCCCGCCGCGCGCGCGCCCAGCACCTGCGCGACCTGGTCTGCGAGCGCGCGCTGCTCGGGCGTCGAGAGGATCAGCGTGCGGCGCGCGCCCAACCGCTCGACTTCCTCGGGCAGCGTGGCGAGCGCGCCCCACGCGAACACCACGCGCGAAGGCGTTCCCTGATAGACGAACGGTTTCATGCGGGCCTCAGCGCTTGAAATGCGGCGGCACGTTGCCGTCGACGTTGACCCAGACCGAGCGCGCTTCGGTGTAATCGTGCATCGCCTCGAAGCCCATCTCGCGGCCATAGCCCGACTGTCCCACGCCGCCGAACGGGCTGCCCGGATTCACACGCTTGTAGCAGTTGATCCAGCACATGCCGGCATGGATCTGCGCGGCCATCCGGTGCGCGCGCGAGAGATCGCGCGTCCACAGGCCGCTGCCGAGGCCATAGGCCGTGCCGTTGGCGATGGCGAGCGCCTCTTCGTCGTTGCGAAACCGCAGCACCGTCACGAACGGGCCGAACACTTCCTCCTGCGCGACGCGGTCGTTGGGCGTCGCCGCTTCGACCACGGTGGGCCGCACGTAATAGCCGTTCGCGAGCGCCGCATCTTGCGGGCCTGTACCGCCCGCGAGCACGCGCCCGCCTTCTCCGCGCGCCACGTCGACGAAGGCCAGCACGCGCTCCTGGTGCTGCTTCGAAGTGAGCGGCCCCATCTCCGTGTCGGGATCGAGCGGATTGCCCACGCGTATGGACGTTGCGAGCGCAATGAAACGTTCGAGGAATGCATCGGCGATGCGCTCGTGCAGGATCAGGCGCGAGCCCGCAATGCACGCCTGCCCCTGGTTGTGGAAGATCGCCCAGGCCGCGCCGTTGATGGCGGCGTCGAGATCGGCGTCTTCGAATACGATGTTCGCGCCCTTGCCGCCCAGTTCGAGCTGCACGCGCTTGAGATTGCCCTGCGAGGCCTCGACGATGCGCCGCCCCGTCGCCGTCGAGCCTGTGAACGCGATCTTGCCCACGCCCGGATGCTCGGCGAGCCGCTGCCCCGCCGTGTGCCCATAGCCCGCGACGACGTTCACGACGCCCGCGGGAAAGCCCACCTCGGCCATCAGCTCGACGATGCGCAGCGTGGAAAGCGGCGTGATCTCGGAAGGCTTGAGCACGACCGTGTTGCCGGCCGCTAGCGCCGGGCCCATCTTCCAGCTCGTGAACATGAGCGGAAAATTCCACGGCACGATCTGCCCCACCACGCCGATGGGCGCGCGCTGCACGTAGTTGAGAAAGCCCGTTTCGACAGGAATCACCGAGCCTTGCAGCTTGTCGGCCATGCCGCCGAAGTAGCGGAAGCAGCCGGCCGTACGCGGCACGTCGAGCGCGCGCGAGTCGCGGATCGGATGGCCCGTGTCGAGCGATTCGAGTTGCGCGAGCTCCTCGGCGTTCGCCTCGATGGCATCGGCGAGACGCAGCAGCAGGCGCCCGCGCTCGGCGGCGGGCATGGCCGCCCACTTCGGAAACGCACGGGCCGCGCCGTCCACGGCGAGATCGACATCGGCGGCCGTGGCCGCGGCAATCTTCGCGATCAGCGAGCCGTCGTGCGGATTGAGCACGTCGATCGTGCCGCCTTCGACGGCATCGGTGAAGCGGCCGTCGATGAAGAGTTGGGTATTCATTAGCAATCCTTGATTAATGCGGGCGAGCGACGCACGCAATCGTGCGCTCGAGATTCGACCATTCAGAATTCGACCGGATAGGGCTTGAGCTCGCCGCTCTCGTAGCGCTTGGGCAGATTCGGCGTGGCGTTCTCCCACACCAGCAGCATCGAGCGCTTGGTCGAATAGCCTTGATGGCGAATATCGGCCGGCATCGCGCAGATGTCGCCCGCGCGCATCGTGATGCGGGCGCGCGGCGCGCCCGTGTTCTTGTCGCCGATGTCCCAGACGATTTCGTCGGAGAGCTGCAGGAACCATTCGACGCGGTCGTTGCCGTGAAAGACCGGCAGGATGAATTCCTCGGTGGTCGGGCAGAACAGGCTCTGGCCGCAGACCGATGTCACCGAGGGATTCCACGTGACGTCCGAGCGCGACAGGTACTTGAACAGATTGAACGCATGGAGCTCGCCCTCGAAGCCGGGCTCGCAGTGCACTTCGGGCTCGTCCTGGACCACGTCGGCGAATGCGCGGTTCACGGGCAGATCGTCGCGCAGCGGCGAATCGCCTTCGAGGCCCGGCATGCGGCGCGTTGCGATACGCGTGCGCTCGATCGCGGCGCCGTTCTCGCCGTGCTTGCGGCCATAGGCACTGCCCGTTTCCGCGGGCGCCGCAAACGGGTCGAAGCCTTCATTGGTCCAGTCGTGCAGGATGGCCTTGAAGGTCGCCATGATCGTGGGCGTTTCGAACGTCTCCATATAATCGACGCCCGCTTCCTTCATGATGCCGTTGAAGCACCCCGCGTACACGTCGACCTTGCCGTAGTGATTGCGCGTGCCGAACACGTGGTCGAAGTTGACCCAGCCGTAGAAGAAGCCCCAGGCAACGTCGCGCATCATCGCGCGCAGGAAGGCGTCGGCGGGAATCGCGTGGGTGCGCATCTGGCCTTTCGCGGGCCAGTTGATCTTGACGAAGTATTCGTCGCGCTGGAATTCGAATGCGCCGAGCGTGAAGCGGCGATAGCCGGTCACGGTGTCGGGTTCGCTGGCCTTGACCGCGTCGGCGGCGAAGCCGGCCGTGTGAAGGGTGTCGTCGAGGGATGCCATGATGTCTTGTCTCCTGTTCAGTGATCTGTTCTGCGCGCGTCAATGCAGGCAGATGTCGGCCCACTTCTGCACGGAGAGCTCGCCTACCATCGTCTGCACGAGCGCCACGCCGGGCTTCGGTGCGCTGAAGCGGTACGCGCAGCCCGCGGGCAGCAGCGCCTGATGACCGCGGCGCAGCACGACATGGCCCATCGCACGGCCTTGCGGATGCTCGCCGGCCGATACGGTGCCCGTGCCGTTCTTCGGCGGATTGTCGAGCTTGATGAAGTCGATGCGGACTTCGCCATCCATCAGGATCACGAACTCATCGTGCGCACAGGCGAACCATGCCGATTGCCCTTCGGTGCGCAGCACCTCGATCACGTATTCGAGGTTCTTGCCGGCCACGACCTTTTCATAAGGTGCCGACTTCGAAGCGACTTCGAATACGTTGGAAAAGACGTAGTGGCTGGCACTGCCGCTCGTGATTTCGATCTCGCCCTTGCGGTAGCCATCGAGCGAGCCGAAGACGGTTTGAAATGACGTCTCGGTCATTGCTGTCTCCTTGAGTTGAATCCGTTGATCGGAACACGTTGTCGTTGGATTCAACTTTAGGAGGCCAATGGGGTGGCAACAACCGGCCCCGAGGCGATTACCGTATTCGCGCTTCGCGAATAATCGGCGTGCAGGCGCGGCTAGCTCACCCAGCCGCGCTCGATGAGCGGCAGGTCCCATGCGGGCTCGGGGCCCAGCCAGTCGGCGAGAAATTCGACGAGCGCCTTCACCTTCAGCGCCTGTCGCTGCGTTGCGGGATAGACGGCCGCGAAGCTCAGCGGCGAGAGCACGTAGTCGGTCAGGATCGGCACGAGCGAGCCGTCGAGCAGCGCCGCGCTCGCGACGAGCGTGGGCAGGCACACGACGCCGCCGCCCGTGAGCGCGTAGTCGCGCAGCAGATGGACCGAATTCGAGCGGATCATGCCGGGCAGCTCCATCTCGACCACCTCGTCGCCATTCCTCATCACCCAGCGGTTACGTGAGGGATAACCCGAATAAAGCGCCGTGGTGTGCTGCAATAGCTCGCGGGGATGCTGCGGTGCGCCATGCTCGCGCAAATAGCCGGGCGCCGCGCAAAACAGGCGCCGCACGGTGAAAAGCCGGCGCTCGATCAGCGAATCGGAGATGGGGGGAAAGATCTGGAAAGCGACGTCGAAGCCCTCTTCGATCGGATCGACCACGCGGTCGTTGACGATCACATCGAGCTGGATGCCGGGATAGCGCCGGTTGAATTCGGCGAGCGGCGTGGCGAAGTGGCTCAACGCGTAGCCGGGCAGGATCTGGATGCGCAGGCGGCCCGTGGGCGTCGCGCGCAGTTCGCGCATCTGGTCGGTCAGTTCGTTCACGCGCCCCACGACTTCAGCGCACTCGCGATAGAAGGTCTCGCCCACTTCGGAGAGCCGCACGTGGCGCGTGCTGCGGTGAAAGAGCGGCGCGTTGACGAACTTCTCGAGCTGCTGGATGCGGTTCGTGATGACCGAACTCGTCACGCCCAATTGCCGCGCGGCCTCGGCGAAACTGCTCGTCTCGGCCACGCGGACAAATGCCTCGATACTCAAAAAACGGTCCATGCTGCTCCCTTTTCCACCGGTGTCCCACCTGTGCCGCTCGTCAGTGTCAGTGCGCAGTGTATACGCGATGTACGCGAGCGGGCAGGCGTGGTGGCGCGCGGGACGCGCGCTACGGGTTCACTCGGGCTGACCAGTCGCCGAGAATTCGACCGTGTCGCTCGCCCGGCGGCGCAGCTTCGCGGGCGCGGTTTCCGTGAGCAGCAGGCTCACGCCGATGCCGAGCACGACCGCGCAGATCGGCAGCCACAGGATGTTCTGAATGCCGAAGCGCGTGGCGACGAAGCCGGCGAGCGCGGGCGCCACGCCGCCGCCGAAGATCTCGCCCGCACCCACGACGATGCCGATTGCCGTGGACACCATGCCCACCGGCGCGGCTTCGGTCGCGACCGGGCCCGAGAGCAGCGAGACGAGGCCGAGCGTGAAGAACGAGGCAACGAACAGGACTACGAACAATTCGACGGGCTGCGCGCCGAGTCCGCGAAAGAGGTACAGCATCACGGCCGTGCCCGCGAAGCCGACGACGCTGGCCACGCGCCGGCCCAGCAAGTCGGAGAGGCCCGGCAGCCCGAACTGCCCGACGAAGCCGCCGAAGCCGATCGCGGAGACCACGATGCCCATGTGCTGCGTATCGAGCGAGAGATAGTCGGTGAGGTACAGCGGCAGCATCGCGCCCAGCACGAACACACCGGTCATCGCGCAGAACAGCGCCACCATCGCCACGGGAATGTTGCGGCTCTTGAATACGGCGCGCCAGTTGCCGCGCTCATGAGATGCGTGCGGTGCGTGAGCCGTCACGGGCGCGGCATCGGGCGCTTGCTGCGTTTGCGGCGTTTGCTGTGAACGCGGCTCGCGAATCACGCGGAACATCAGGAGACCCAGGATCAGCCCTGGAACCGACACGAGCGCGAAGACCCAGCGCCACGACACGAAGCTCAGCAACTGTGTGGCGATGATCGGCGAAAGCGCGAGGCCGAACAGCGCGAAGCCGCTTTGCTGGAGCCCGAGGTTGAAGCCGCGGCGCTTGGGATGCGAGGCGTCGGCGGTGGCGGCGAAGCTAGTCGGGCAGAACGAGCCCTCGGCCACGCCCATCAGCGCGCGCACGGCCAGCAGGCTCATGAGGCCGCCCGCGAGCCCGGAAAAACCGGACAGCAGCGAGAACGCGAGGATGGCCGGAATCAGCACCTTGCGGCGCCCGATCTTGTCGGAAATGCCGCCCATGAGCGCCGCGAAGATCCCCCACGACAGGCCCAGGATGCCGATGCAGTTGCCGACGTCCTGTGCCGTCAAATGAAGGTCTTTCATGATGGACGGAAAAAGCGGCGCGATCAGCCAGCGGTCGAGCCCGACCAGCCCGAAGCCGAGCGCCAGCAGCACCACGGCCTTCCATTCGTAGGCCACGTCCCAATCGTTCGATTTCATCTCTGTCTCCTGTCGATGGGACCGCGTGCGAGGCACGGGGTCCATCAAGCTCCAGACGGCTCCATCGGCCGCCGGTGAGGCAAAGATAGGCGCAACCGCAATGTGCAGGTATGGGGCGCGGGGCGAATGCGCCATTCGCGAAACGCGAATAATTGCGGGAAAACCCGGAGAAGGCGAGCGCCGGAAAACGATCGCAAAACGGCTAGATCAACGCGCGCTTTCGGCGCGGCGCCGCGACGGCAGCACGTATTCGGCCGCCTGCCATGCGAGCAGGCCCGGCACGTAGAACAGCAGATCGCGCACGCGCCGCGCGCCGGCGAGCGCCAGACACGTGGGCGCGTCGAATCCGAGCAGGCCGCCGATCAGCACGAAGCCGCCCTCCTGCACGCCCAGGCCGCCCGGAACCAGAAAGGCAGCGCTACTGACGAGTTGAATCAGCGCCTCGATCACGAATGCCTGCATGAAGGTCGCCTGCGTGCCGAGCACGCGCAGCGCGCACCAGATCTCCAGCGCATAGCCCAGGCATTGCAGCGTCTGCCAGATGAGCAGATAGCGCAAAACCACGCCCTTCTGCCGCCAGATCAGCTTGACCGATTGATCGACGCGCGCGGACTTGCCCACCAGATCGACCACCTTGCCGCTCGTGACCCGGTCGATGACGTGCGCCGCGCGCTCGAACGGCCGCGCGTGCTGAACCAGCGCGAACAGCACCAGCACCGGCGCGAGCGCGGCAATGCCCCAGACGAAGCGCGCGGCAATGCGCGCAGCATCGGAGTCCGAATGACCGAGCACGTAGCCCGCGGCGATCAACGCAAAGACGAGCTGGCTGATCAGCGTGAGCTGCATGTCGGCGACGAGACTCGCGACCGCCATCGCCGGACGCACGCCGGCACGCCCGAGCAGCCGGAACGAAACGATTTCCCCGCCGATGCGCGCGACGGGCAGCAGGCCGTTGATGGACTCGCGAATCCACACGAGCCGGAGCATGGCCGGGAACGACGGGCGCTGCGCCGGGCGGATCAGGGTGCGCCAGTCCCAGGCGTTCGCGCACATCGGCAGGATGTGCAGCAAGGCCGCCAGCACGAGGCCCATGCCCGCGCCCTGCAAGAGTTGCAGCACGGCCGCGGGATGCTCGCGCCATACGAGCCACACGGCGAGCACGAGACCGCACAACGCAGCGATACGTCCCAAGTGTTTCATCTGCGCGTGCCCGGATTCCGATGCGCTTGCGATTTTGCGTATCTATTCATCGACCATCATCTACGAGGAAGCCCACTGCTTTTCATTTTTCGTGAACGGGGGACAGCATTCCGTTGGCGTCGACGCGAAAGCGCGTCCCGCGCCACACTACGCCCGACGAGCAAAAACTCGCGACATAGATGGCGAACTGCACGGCGTCCCAGATCGGCAGGAACAGCAGTCCGCAGCCCTTTTGTCCGGTCGCGCGATCGGTCCTCCAGACCAGCAGCGCGCGGGCGACCAGCGCGATGCCGGCCAGCGCCCATGCAACCGGCACGCCGCCCGAGAGCGCCACCGCGAGCAGCGCGAGCGGCAACGGATGCATGAGCACCGCGCCCAGATGCCCCGAGCGGTCCGCCGCGCGAATGGTGCGGCTCCAGCGCAGCTCATGCGCGAAGAGCTTGGAGAACGTATTCTCCACACAAGCGTGCTGGACCACAATGGGCGGAATGGCGACGGTGGCGCCCGCGCGCCGCACGGCCTCGCCCAGCGCATGATCTTCGGCGAGGTGATGCGCGAACTGGGTGAGGCCGCCGATGTGCGCGAGCGTATCGCGCGTCATCGCGATGGCCTGGCCGAAACACGGCCGGGCGCGCCCGAGCGCGAGCCCCGTGACGACGCCCGGCAGAAAATGATAGTTGGTCAGCGCCGCGGCAAGGCGGGGCCAGAAGCCGGGCGCACAGAGGCCGCGATAAACCGTCGTCACGAGTCCCACGCCCGGCTGCTGCAGCGTCCCCACCACCTGGCGAAGGAAGCCCGGCTCGACGCGCACATCGCTATCGGCGAAGCACAGCACTTCGTGCTCGGCCTTTTCGAGCATGTTCACGAGGTTCGCGATCTTGCGGTTGGGCCCATAGAGGCGCGCATCGGCCACCACGGTGACGTGCGCGTCGGGATAGCGCGCGCGCAATGTTTCGACGACGGCGAGCGCGGCGTCGCGCGCATCGTGAACGCCAAACAGATACTGCACCGGCGCCGGATAATCCTGCTCGAAGAAACTCGCGAGATGCGCTTCGAGCTGCCATTCGTCGCCATGGAGCGGCTTGACGATGGTGACGGCGGGAAAGTGCTCGGGCGCCGCTACGCCGCGCGCGAAGAAGCGGCCGATCAGCCGGCATGCGAAGGAGATATAGATAATGCCGAGAATCGCGCACAGGCCGCAGAAGCCCGCGGCGACCATGGCGAATAGATGCGCAATAGTCAGGAGTGCCACATGCCCAGGCGCCATCGTCAGCGACGCGATGTCGATCGTAGCCGGAGTCGCTACCATGACGCCGCCCGTTCGCCCCGGCGTACGGGGGTCGCGAAAGCGGCTCGCCGCGGATCGATCGCTGATGAAATCATCGCCAGGCACACTCCGGTGCGTTTTGCGGGGAGAGGCAAGACTGCGAAAACATTACATGCCCCCTTCGAATGCCAATCGGGTTCGCGCGCTTGCAAGCATTTGCGCAGACTTGCCGCCCAATCCGAAGGCACAGGCACCGTATAAGGTCGGCGTAACGAGCGTACCAGCGTTTTCTGACGAAAAGATTAATCGCCGCTCCGGAATTACACCGAACTGCGCGAGTTTCATGCCTGGGTTTGTGCCTGATTTCGCGGCGTACTTGAATATCCGGAAATCGACTTCACTCGCTTAAGGTTCTGCTAAGCATCACTGTGCTAAGCGCAACGCCCACACCTCAATCGGCGGCCATCGGTTGCTGTGTCAGTTGCTCCGCCGCAGCGGCAATCTCTCCGCGCAACCATCTATGCGCGCCCGACGTATGCCGGCGCGCGTGCCATACCGCCGATACCGTGAACGGCGCCATGTCCACGGGCGGCTCGAGCACCTGCAGCGGCAGGTTGCCGACGATGCGCCGCGCGGTCAGCTCGGCGATCATGCCGATCATGTCCGATTGCGACACCAGCCAATGCGCGAGCATGAAATGCGGCACCGTCACGGCCGTGCTCACGCGAATGCCGAGATGCTCGTAGAACGCGTCCACGGCTTCCTTGACCGCGCCGTAATGGCCGCTCACGCGAATGTGCCGCCCGGCCTTGAACTGCTCGGCGGACAGACGCCCCTGAATATGCGGATGCCCCACGCGCACGATCGACTTGAGCCGGTCGGTAAAGAGCTTGCGCACGTAGTAGTTCGACGGCGCGGCGTCCTGATTCCAGAGGATCAAATCGAGCGCGCCTTCGCGCAGCGCGGCGAGATCGTCGTCGGGTTCGAGCGGCTTCACGTTGAGCGCGATGTCGGGCGCCGCCACGCTCAGGCGCTCCATGAGCACGGGCAGCAGCAGAAAGCCGATGTAGTCGGTGGTGGCGATCTCGAAGGTGCCCGCAAACGCGGCGGGATCGAACGCGTCGTCGGGCTCGATCAGCGCGTCCATCGCGGCCAGCGCGCGCTGCAGCGGCCCGGCCAGTTCCAGCGCGCGCGGCGTGGGTGCGATACTGCGCCCAGCCGTGACGAAGAGCGGATCGCGAAACAGGTCGCGCAAACGGTTGAGCGTATGGCTCACGGCCGATTGCGTCATATTGAGTTGCCGCGCCGTGCGCGTGACGTTGCACTCCCTGAGCAGCGTCGCGAATAGCTGCAGCGATTTCAGGTCGACGTTATGCAATCCCCCTCCTTTCGATGAGCGCGCGAGCGTGCGGCGCGCGCGGGGAGGATCGCATGCCGGCGCGGGTTTGCCTATTCGGCCCAACCCGCGCCGGCGCGTGCTTCAAGGATTCGTCTGCGCGCTTTCTATGGACGCGAACGAGGGTTTTTCGGCCTTCGAGCCCTTGAGCAAATTGAAGAACAGGTTCAGCAAGACCGCCGTCACGGCCGCGAGCAGGATGCTGCTGTGAAGCAGCGGCGCGAACTGCTGCGGAAAGCGGTTGAAGAACTCGGGATTGACCACGGGCAGCAGACCCACGCTCACGCTGATCGCCACGATATAGGCGTTGAAGCGGTTATCGGTGAAGTCGACCTGGGCGAGAATGCGCACCCCGCAGGCCGCGATCATGCCGAACATGATGAGGCCCGCGCCGCCCAGCACGCAGGAGGGCACCGAGGCCACGAGCGCCGACATCTTCGGCACGAGCCCCATCACCATGAGCAGCACGGCGCCCACCGCGCAGACCCAGCGGCTGCGCACGCCGGTAATGCTCACGAGGCCGATGTTCTCCGCATACGAGGTGTAGGGAAAGATATTGAACAGCGCGCCGAGCAGTGTGCCGGCAGCATCGGCGCGAAAGCCGTTGGCCATCTGCTTCGTGCCCACGGGCTTGCCGGTCATCTCGCCCACGGCGACGAACATGCCGGTCGCCTCGATGAAGGTCACGAGCATCACGATCGACATCGCCACGCTCGACCACAGGTCGAACTTCGGCGCGCCGAAATGAAACGGCACCACCATACCGAACCACGCGGCCCGATGCACGGCGGAGAAGTCGATCGTGCCCGTGAACGCCGTGAGTCCCATGCCGAAGACGATGCCGAGCAGCACCGCGATATTGCGCACGAAGCCGTTGAAATACTTCGTCACCGCGAGAATGAACGCGAGCACGAGAAACGACATGCCGATCAGATGCGGGCTGCCGTAGTCGGGATTGCCGATGCCGCCCGCGACCCAGCTCGCGCTCACGCCCATCAGGCACAGCCCCACCACGAGGATCTCGGTGCCGATCACCACGGGCGGGAAAAAGCGCAGGAGCCTCGCCATCAACGGCGCGGCCAGGAGGCCGAAGATGCCGGAGCAGATCATCGAGCCGAAGATGCCCGGCAAGCCCAGCGCGGGATTCGAGGCAATCGCGATCATCGGCCCGACGCTCGTGAACGTCACGCCCATCATGATGGGCAGACGAATGCCGAAGTTCTTGAAACCCACCGACTGAATCAGCGTCACGAGCCCCGAGACGAACAGGTCAACGCTGATTAAATAGGTAACCTGATCTTTGGGCAGCTTGAGCGCCATGCCGATGATGAGCGGCACGGCGATCGCGCCCGTGTACATCACCATCACGTGCTGCATGCCGAGCAGCGCGAGGCGTCCCGAGGGCAGGACTTCGTCGACGGGTTCCCGCGAATCCGCGGGCAGATAGCGCTTCGATTGAGCCATGTAATCCTCTCGACTGTGTACGTTCTTTGGAATGAAGTGAAATCAGGATGACTGATTATCTGGATGCGGAGCCGCTCCCGGAAAGATCCCAGCCATCACGACGAAGCCCGGCAGCGCCTTGACCCGGTCGCCCCAGCGGCGAATGGCCGGATAGTCGAGCAGCGAGATGCCGCCCTCCTCGGCGAGCATCGCGTAAGGGAAGCAGGCGATGTCGGCGATGCTCGGATGCGCGCCGGAGCAGATCCAGCCCGCGCCTTCCCGCTCGGCGAACCAGAGCCGTTCGTCGAGCACGCGAAAGAGCGCATGCGCGCCGCTGCGGGCCGCGTCGGCGTCGAGGTCGTAGCCGAACACCTCGGCGAGACGCGCGGCCGATGCGGTGCCGGTCAGGCCGTCCGCGAACGCCAGCCACATGTTGACCTCGGAGAGCCGGCGCGGGTCGTCGGCCGGATACCAGCGGCGGCTTGCGTCGTAGCGCGCGGCCAGATAGCTCAGGATGGCCTGGGCGTCGCGCAGCACGAAGCCGTCGTCGTCGAGCACGGGCAACTGGCCCAGCGGATTGAGCGCGAGAAAGGCGTCCTGCTTGTGTGCCTTGCCCGGATGGAATTCGACCTCCACGCGTTCGTACGGCAATTGCAGGAGGTTCATCATCAAGCGCAGCTTGTAGCAGTTGCCCGAGAGCTCGTAATCGTAGAGCGTAATCACGGTCGCTTCCTTAGAGATCGAGGACCAGCAAGTCGGAACGGCTACGCGAGACGCATGCGAGCAGGCAGTCGCCACGCGCTTTTTCGTCGCCGGAGAGGTAGACATCGCGATGATCGGGCTCGCCCTGTGCGACGCCCACGCGGCACGTGCCGCACACGCCCTGCTCGCACGAGGTGGGCACGGCCACGCCGCGCGCCGCGACGGCATCGGCAAGGCTCACGCCCGCAGGCACGACGAACTCCTCTGCGCTGCGTTGCAGGCGCACGCGAAACGGCTGCTCCCCGGCGTGCGAGACCTCGTTGGCGAACAGCTCGAAGTGAACGTGCGAATCGGCAAAGCCCATCGCGCGCGCGTTCTCGCACACCCGGTCGATGAGCGGACGCGGGCCGCACACGTAGACATGCGCGCCAGCCATGGCGTCTTGCAGTGCCTCGCGCACGGCGGCTTCGGTGCGGGCGGCGTCCAGGCCTGCGTACAACTGCATGTGCGAGAGTTCGGCCAGGCGGCTCGCGAACGCCATGTGCTCGCGGCTGCGCACGAAGTCATGCAACCGATACGGCACGCCGGCATGCTGCAATGCGCTGGCCATCGCGAGAATCGGCGTGATGCCGATGCCGCCCGCGATCAGCACTGCGGGCGCGCCCGCCACGAGACGGAAATGCGCCTTGGGCGGCGAGACGAGGATCCGGGCGCCCACCTCCAGCGCATCGTGCAGCGAGCGCGAGCCACCGCGCGACGCGCTTTCGCGTTTCACGCCGATCACGAAGCGGTCGCGCTCGCCCGGCGCGTTGACGAGCGAGTATTGGCGTACGCAGCCGGCCGGCGTCTGCACGTCGATGTGCGCGCCGGGCTCGATGGGCAGCGACGCGATTTCAGGCGCAGTCAGCTCGAACGCGACGATGTCCTGCGCGATGAGTTCGCGCCGCGCCACCGTCGCGTTTAGCCAGCGCTTTGGGGCGTCTGCCGGGTTTGGGTGCATCGAGATCGGAATGATACGTTGCGTGCGCAACGATTTCGTTTCAGGCTCGCTCCGCTCCACCGTGCGACGCAACGCGCTCAACAGACGGTTGTGAAAGCGCGGCAGATCGATATCCCTGGCTGCATTGCAAGCCGCGTTGCCATGCACAATCGTTCGCGCGGCGCTGGCCGCCTGCAGCCAGAATCGAACTGAATGCGCGCCATCGGCGCTTTGCCAGGCAATGTCGAAACAATCGCCATGCCGGTGCGCGCAAACGCTCGCGGGCATCGCTTCGTCATCGGCCAAAGCGTATGCAGAGAGCGCCGCCGCCACCGCCTCGAGCGGCGCGTTGAACGGCAGACTGCGCAACATCACGCCCGTATCGCCGCGCTCATTGGCGAACGCGTCGGCACCCATGTCGCCCGCCGTCGCGCCGAGGTTGACCCACAGGCCATCGTCGTTCTCCGCGACGGCGAACGTGCGCGCGCACAGGCTCGCCGGAGGCTGCCCCTGCAGCGCAGCGGGAATGCGCGTGCAGCGCCCGTCCCCGCCGCGGTATTGCCAGCCGTGGTATTGGCAGCGCAGGGTCTCACCGGTGTTGGTGCCCAACGTAAAGCGCACGCTGCGATGGGGGCAGCGGTTTTCCCATGCGTTGACGGAGCCGTCGTCGGCACGCCAGAGCGCGAGCTCCACGCCGTGCAACTGGGTATGAAAGACGTGCCGCAACGGCACGTCGGTGGCGTGGCCCACCATGTGCCAGCCGCGCGGCAGCGAGGTTGTCGTTTGATCCATGATCGAGGCTCACTCAATGCGCTGCGGGTGACGATGCGGATGTGCCAGATGCCGTGCCGGGCGCGGCGACCGTGCTGAACGTGCCGTAAATAACGCCACGTTCGCGCAGCCAGCGCCGGTAGGCGACCGACATCGCGTCGGCGCGCGTGGGCACTTCGAACGAGGGATCGAGCGGCAGCGTGCGCGGCACGTGATTGGACAGGATCATCAGGTCCTGCCCGAAGATGGTCTGCTGGAACAGCCTCAGGCCGCGGTCCGAGGTGGTCTCGTCGAGATAGACCAGCACCGTGTGCGCAACGCAGCGCCACGCGTCGACGGGCTGCACGAACAGGCAAATGACGTCGCGCCGCGCAGGCTGCTGCGGACTGGTCTTGTAGAGCATGGCCGTGAACGGACGCGCGACGCGGTACACGTAATGGGCGTCGATGCCCGTTTGCGCCGATGCCGCGCTCATCGGCTGATAAAAGCGGCAGTCGCGCGCAAAGAGCTCACCGCCTTCGTGCTCGACGCGATACGGCGCGACCTCGGTGTGCGGCTCCTCGCCGAGCAGGCCCGTATGCACATAAGGGAAGTGCGCCATGTCGAGAAAATTCTCGATCACGCGCAGCCCGGACGCATGCACCGCGAACGAGCCGGCGCCCAGAATGCGCCGGTCGGGCTCGTCGAATTCGGGCAGTGCGAAGGTGTCGGCGGGCGGATCGCCGAGCGAGAGCCACACGGTATGGAGCCGCTGTTGCGCGCGGCAAGGGCGCCCTGTGTCCGTGCGCGTTGCCCGCACGGCGCCCGTGCCGTCGCTCAGATACTCGACCGGCACGCCGAGCACGCGCGTGGCATACGTCACGCCCGGCTTCAGGTCCTCTATCACCGCTACCGGATACCACTCGTCCAGTACGGACGATTCAATGGCCATCTGTTGTTCTCCCATCGAGGTCGCGCGTTCGATGCGCGGTGGGAGAACGGTAGTGGCTTCAAAAAGTCGCAGCCAACGCTATTCGTTCATGCGAGGTATGAGGGATTTCGATGGGTCCGGATTGGCCGGACGATCGGAAGCGGGCGGCCTGCCGCACGCCCGCTATTGCACCAGCGTCACGGGCGTATGCTGACCGGCGAGCTGGCCGCGCTGCATCTTTTCGCTATCTGGCATCGGGCGCGAATCCTCTTCGAAGTGACGTCACCGTGCAGCCGTGCTCTGGGATGCGCTGTCCGGCGCGACGAGTAGCTGGTCGACGAGGCTGAGTTTCAATGGCTTGTCCGCGTCGAGCTTCTTCTTCGCGATCACGTATTTCCAGCCATCGCCGCTACCGGGATTCCGGTAGAACGCCACGATGGCGACGTACTGCGTGTCGGCCTTCATCGGCTGCGACAGGCTGGCTGATGCACCGGGGTTCAGCACGGTGGCCATGCTGTCTTGCAGGTCCTGAGCCAGGACCGTGCGGTCGTTTTTCACGAGGTCCGCGTACGACGCCCCGTCAAAGACCTTCCGGTCCCTGAGCTGATAGACGCGCACGGCGACCGACGTCGCGCGGCCGGCGTCATCCGGGTTCAGGGCATCACGCGCCGACAGGTCGACATTGAGCACCAAGACCCGCTTGTAGAAGACCGCGTGACAGGCATTCGACGTCGTGTCGGAGACGGCCTGCCACGCGCCGCAGGCCGACAGCAGCAAGGCGGAGACAACAGTGGCGATGGCGAGGCGGACTGGCATTATGTTTCCGTGGTCAGGCACGTTTCGGACTCAGGTAGGGGTTGGGCGGCGGCACGGGGAAGGCTTCGCACACGCCGAGCGGGATGATGATCATGCGCTCCTCTTCGGAGGGCAGGACCATGGTCCTGCCCAGCTGCGGTGCGGGTCCCGCCTCTGGTGCCGCAGACGCCGCACCGATCGCGGGCAACGGCGCGATCCGCGAAGACACTTCCATGCGGAGATGAACGTCGGCCTTGACGCCCGCATACAGCCGCACGAACGCGATCAGTTCGCGCTGCAGCCACGCGCCGGGTAGCAGGTCGTGCGCCTGCTGGGCGCTGCCGGGCCGCAGCGTGACCCGCACGGCACGGCTGCGATACGCCATCCGCCGGCCCAGCACATAGCCGCTGCCGAGTCCCCGCACGCCGTCTCTGCCCTGATCCCGCGCGGACACGCTGGAGGTTAACGGCCGGGGCGTCCCGGTGCCGGTGAAGGCCGGAAAAAATTCCTCGACGCCCACATCGGCACCCGGGACGGCCAGCGCGATCACCCCCGCGAGGCCTTCCGGCGTGCGCGTCTTCAGGGCCAGCAGACCCAGCAGCGCGAGCATCCGGACATCCGGCAGGCCCGCACGCCCGGGCTTGTCGCCCCAGCCAAACCCGACCAGGCACAGCAGGTTGCGCGAGTGGGCGTCAGTCCCGCCCGGGCGGAAGCTTTCCGGATAGCGATACTTTTTCCAGGCGCGGTAGAGCAGCGTGACGAAGCGGTGGTGAAACCGGTCGAGAAACGATTCGACCACTTCGTGACCTTCTTCGCGCAGGACGATGTCGTCGATCATGTGCGACGGCACCGCTGCATCGACCCCGTACAGCCCCATGAACGTCGTGCGGATGGTGGGCGGCGCGGGCGGCCCGTAACCGTCCTGTGCCTCATCGAATTCGACGGCGGCCACCTCGCCCGCCGGAAATCCGGTGCGCGTCCACGCGCCGAAGCGCACCGGTTCGTGCGCCGCCGTATCGCGCGTGCCGAAACCCGGACGATCGGGCGCACCCAGTTCGAGCAGGCGGCAAAGCTGCATGAAGCTCATGCGGGGCGCGCGAGCCAACAGCGCCGCAACCAGCGGCTCGATATTGGGGAGGTCGTTTCCCGGGGAAACGTGTTGCGCAGCCTGTGGCGTCATAGCGGAGCGCGTCGTGCTTTGCTGCGCGGCCAGACCGTGCGGGCCTGCGACGGCAGGCTCACGATCGAGAGCTTCGTGAACAGGTTGATCTCGGCGTACGCCGCGAAGAAGCGGTGCAGCAGTTCGCCGAACAGCATGATGTCGCCCTCGCCGGCGAACGCGTGGGAATCGAGCGTGACCTCGATCAGCACGCCCCGCTCGACCGAACCACCCGACACCTCCTCGAGCAGTTCTTCCGAGACCCAGCGGATGCCGGCCAGGCGCCGTGCGTTCAGTTCGTCGTTGGTCCAGTCGTAGAGCGCGAGTGCGCCGCGCAGCACCTCGGCGTTCATCATCGAAAGGAAATTCGGGGCGAGGAGGGAGAGCACGCGCCACTGGAACCGGTCATCCGTGGGGGGATACAGCGGCAACGTGGGCGCGACGAGGTTGCGCACGCCCGTGACGTTCGGCGTACTCTCGGCAAGCTCGCTGAGGCTGGCTTCGCGCAGCCCCTTGCGCGGCAGCATGCCGTTGGTGCCGGTCACGCGCAGCGAAAGGCTTTCCTCCGGCAGCGTCTCCATCGTCTCCCAGGCGTGGCCGCCGAGCACCACCCACGTCTCATGCAGCCCGGACACGCCGGGGCGCACGCGCGCGTGAAAATACCGCTCGGGCGCTTCGTGGCGCAGCATGCCCCCGCGATGGCGGAACGTGGCGAACGGTACGTACTCGTGCCGACCGGCCGTTGTGTGCTCAAACGTCTCGATCGCATCGACCGAATAGGTTTCGACATGCTCACCCTGATAGCCCGCCGGCACGACGCGATACTCCGTTTCGTGGTGGTTGATCTCGATCGGCTCCGCGTCGAGTTCGAAAAGGTTGATCACGGGAGTACAGAACAGCCGCACGTTGTCCCGGCTGAAACGCTGGTCGGACGGGTAAGCTTCCTTCAGGACGAATTCGAACTCGAAGCGGGTGGTACCTGCGGGAAGCTTCGCGACATCCAGTCCGCACAGGTCGACGAAGAGGAATTTCTCGCGGAACGAAAAATATTCGAGCAGCAGCTGGTGACCCGAGAACGCGGTGTCCGCCTTCGGCCACAGCCGTTCTTCGGTGGAGAAGCCCGCGGGCTCGATCGTGATGCCGGGCAGAGGCACGGCCTCGCCGTCACGCACTTCCGGGATGCGCCACAGGATCGAGTCGATCTGGCGCGTGAGCGCGAGGTGCATGGCAAACGCCACCGGAAAATCCGCATTCAGGTGCAGTCGCAGACGCGACAGGTCGGTTTCCTCGCGCCGCGCCGAATGATGCAGCTCGAAGCCGAGCCGGATGACCGAGCGCCCGTCATGCCGCACGGTCGGCCCGGCGTGGGTGATCGTGACCGGCTGGAGCTGGACCATCTGCGTGGTCCGATACAGGCACTCGACGGTTTTGGGCGTCGTGCTCCCGGCGCCCGCCGGAGGAGGCACGCTGATCGGCGCGGAGCGCACGGGAACCCCCGCGGGCACGATCTCGGTTCGTTGCAGCCTTTCCCGCAGCGGAATCAGCTCGACGACCGAGAGCGACGGGATCATGCGCAGATAGTGCGGCCACAGCAGGCTCACGAGCCCTTCGGTGAGCTCCGGCAGTTCGTCGTCGAGCTTCCCCTGAATGCGCCCGACGAGGAATGCGAATCCTTCATGAAGCCGCTCGACATAGGGATCGCGGTCGCCCACACGGTCGAGGTTGAGCAGGCGCGCGCGGTCGGGATGCGCCCGGGCGAACTCCTTGCCGGATTCCCCCAGGTAGCGCATCTGGCCTTCGTAGTAGTGCAGGATCGGATCGTCCATTTGTGTATCCCAGTTGTTCGTTCTGCCACCTGAATCAGGACGGGAATCCTGACCTTCGGCTTTTTGCGCCACCCCGGTTCGGGTGTCGGTGCGCCCGCACGATGTTTGCGGGAAGGTTCGGTAAAACGCCTGCGGGGGTGCCAGTGCGTGCCATCGTTCGATCCGGCCTCACGGGGCCAGCGAAAGCGCACGGGCAGGATCGAGTACCGTCATCTCGCCCTGCAGTTCTCCGATCCGGCGCGTCAGCGCCAGCTTGTCAGCATCCTTGCGGTTGCTCGCGGCCTTCAGCGCGCGGACCAACTGATGCTTGACCTCGAAGACGAGCGCCGGGTCCCAGCGCAGGAGAGGCAGTGACGTGGCGGACGCATCCAGCTCGACCAGCAGCGCGAGCGCCGTCTCCGCACGTCCCGCGTGGTCGGCGAGGCGTGCCATCACGAGCCGCTGCAGATAGCGGTGCCGGGCGGTTTTCAGTCCGGGCAGCGCTTCGAGCCATGCGAACGCGGCTTCGATGCTGTCGCGTCCGGCCAGGTCTCTTGCCTGCGCCTCGATCTCGGGCCAGTCGCCGGCGCTGCCCGCCTCGCCGTCGGCCGAAACGGGCAGCGGCGCCACGCCCTCCCCCGCTTCCAGATCGCGCACGACCGCGTGCCGCGCGATCCATTCGAGTGTCGTGTCGTCAGCGAACGGCGTGCCGTCGTTGAACGCCAGCCGCTCGATCCCGGGCAGCCGCTCCAGAAAGAGCGCGAAATCCGCGCGCAGCAGTTCACGCCACGCGCTGTACGGCGCGCCCACGTGATCGAGTGCCGTGTGCTGAAAGTACTGCAGGTCGAACCACAGGTGATTGACGCCCTCCATGAACGCGCCCTCGACCCGTTCGAGCAGTTCATGCCACTGCTTCTGCAGCACGAGCCGCTTCATCTGCTGCCGCAGCTCGGCGCGTGGCGCGACGAGCCGCGTATGCGACGCGGCGTTCGACGGGGGCACCTCGTGCAGCGTGTCCCAGCGCACGCTGCGCGCGAGCCGCACGGAAGGCAGATAACCGTTTTCCTGATCGCGCAGCCAGGTGGCCATCGCGCGTGCCTGGTCGAGCAGGTCGCGTGTCGAGGCGATCGGCCCGACAGGTGCGCCTGGCGTCGTGGCCGGCGGCGGCGCACCGGCAGCGGATTCGTCCGGGTCCGCCGGCGCGTTCCGGCGCTCGAACCGCGAAACGAGGGGTTGCAGGTTCGGGCGTGCGGCCTCGGGCCAGGCGAGCGTGAGCGTCACCAGCACGTCGAGCGCTGCGAGCGCGCGCTCGAGATCCGCCGGCGCGAATTCGCCGCCGCTTTCGAGCAAATCCAGCATACGCGTCGTCGCCAGCATGTCGAGTGCGGCTTTCTTTGCTTCGGCGCGCGCGGGCAGGACCGCCTCGCCGAACCGGTCGACGAGCGCCGCGGCCAGCTCCAGCCCGTCGGCAAACCCGGCTGGTCCGTCCTGGCGCAGCCTCGCGAAGGCGTAGTAGCCGGTAAGACGCAGATCCTTCCCGGTCTCCTTCAGCAGTTGCTCGCACGACCGCACGATCAGGCCGTCATCGATGCCCGAGAGCTTGCCGGCCTCGTCCCGGAGCGCGAAGAACGCATCTTCGTAGCCGGGATCGCGGCCCACACCCGCCTCGCCGGCGAGGGGCTGCAGCCAGGACGCCCACGTGGCGAGGCGCGTGCGCGCGAGTTCTCCCGCGTCGCCGCGTGCGGGAAACAGGCTTCTGAAGACCTCGCCCAGTTTCATTCCGCCTCCGGTGCCGCACCGTGCGGCAGGGGCATCGCTGCGTGCCTGGCAGCGGCAATCGCCGCCGGCGGCAATGGCGGCGGACTGCTGGCCGTGGCCCTGGGTCCGGCGCTCGCGCCGGCCGCAACGAAGATGCGCGTGGGCAACGTGAAGTGTCTCAGCTTCAGCACGTCGAGCGGGCCCGCGCCGGCGTCGCTGCGCAATTGAACCTTGAGCTCAATGCCCTGACTCGCATCCGGGGTCCACGTCAGCAGGTAACGGGCGTTGTCCTGCTGCGAGACCTTCGCACGCTCCAGCAGCCGGATGACCCCGAAACGCCCCTGCGCGTCGAGCGCGGAGCGCAGGCCGCCCTGCGTGGTGTGCCATTCGATGTGGGAGAGGTTTTCGAGCGACTGACCAGGCCACTCGAACGGCACCCACTCCTCCCGCTGGTTGAAGTAGTCGAGTTCGCCGCCCGGCAGCACGACCTTCATGTCCGTGATGCCTGGCGTCGCGACGCCGCGCAGATCAAACCGCATATGGGCGTCGCCGGACGGAAACAGCACCGTCGAGACGCGCATCAGCCGGTTCAGGCCGTCGAGAAAGGCCGGGTCGAGCATCAGCGCGCCGTGATCCGCGCCCTGGGCCGCCATCCAATGATCCCCCTGGCGCTCGACGACGCCGGCGAGCTGCGTCGTGACGAACTGCACGATGACGCCATTGTCGGGCCGCATGAAGCGCGCCATCTCGGGCAGCGACGCATCGTTGTCCGAATCGGCGAACGGATAGCGCCCGCCGAAGGACTGGTTCCAGTCGGCCAGGATCGACGTGCGCCAGATGTCGTTCAGGCTCGCCGCCGCCGGTTTCACTACGGCCCGCCACGTCTGGTCGAGCGGCGCCTGCAGCAACTGGCCGAAGCCGGCCCACTGCTGGCCCAGGCTCGCGGCCACGCGGCTCGCGTAGTCGCGGCTGTCCCCGATATCCGAGGTCTTGCCCTGCAGTACCGACTGTGCCGCGATCCTCGACATGGCGTCGGTGTCCGCGCTGTTGACCATCTGTTCGATCTTCAGCCGCATAGCCGTGACGCGCTCGAGGTAGCGCGCGAGGCTTAAGTCGCCGGTGGCGGCCGGTTGCGCGGCCTTGCCGCCCTGCGCGGGTGCAGCGGCGACCAGGTCGCTGCCGGTCAGCCGCAGGATAGGCCCGAACGTCACCGCAAGCGGGGCGAGCCGGGACGGCGTCTGCTTCGACGGATCCGCCTCGCCGCCGCCCACGAACTGCTGCGCCTTGCTGATCAGCGTATCGGAGAGCGACTGTGTGCTCGCGCCGGCGCCGGCCTGATACGCGACAACGTTCATGAGCGCGACGAGCGGCGAGCGCTGCGGGTCGGCCAGCAGCGTGAGCTGGTCGGCCGTTGCCGGCAGCGTGGACGCCGGCTGCCAGCGCAGGCTGTTGAGGAACAGCGCCCATGCGCGCCCGTAGTCATCGAAATAACGCTGACGCAGCTCGGCCTTCAGGGTCGAGGGCGCCTGGTTGACCGTCTTCGCATCCGAGAGCACCCAGTCGCCGGAGATATCGCCCTGCTCGCTGGCTTCGTCGATGGCCTTCGAGATGCGTTCGTCCCATGCCGCGCGCGTGAAAATGCCCGGGATCGTCTGCGTCGTGTTGAACAGGCCCCGGCCGGAGGTGTCGCCCAGCAGGGTGGCCAGTGAGACGGGCGGATACTTCGGCCTCGCGTCGTCGAGAATCTGCTGATAGATCGCGTCGGTCGAGTTCTGGATGCCGCGCACCCCGATGACGGTTTGGCGCGTGGCCGCGACGAGACTGCTGTCCGGCACGATCGCGAGCGACGTCCCGTTCGAGGGCGTCGGGTGCCCCAGGTGGCTGGCCAGGAAGCCGATCGCGTGTGCGCGCAGATCCTCCCACGTGCCCGACGTCACCGGCGAATTCAGGGGCCGCGCGGGCACTGCGGTCGCGACGAGCTGCGGGGCCAGGAACGAGGCCACCGCGCGCTGCGGCTGCGCGAGCATCAGGTAGGCCTTGAGCGTGTCGTAGGCGGCCTGCGCCTGGGTGTTGCCGCCGCTTGCAATCTCGGCGTCGGACATGGAGGCGAGCTGGCGCAGACGGTCTTCCAGCTTCTGCCGGATCGGGGCGACCAGAATGCGGCCGGCGGCGTCCTCATAGCCGGGCCACAGCGCGTCGAGCAGCGCGCGGTCGCGGTTCAGGCCGAAGCGCGAAGTCCACGGTGCGCCATCGCGCTGGCGTGTCTCGAGCGTGTCGATCTGCCTGTCGAACTCGTCCAGCGTCTGCATCGCCTGCGTGGAGCCCTGATTGCCCGACAGCCTGGCAAGCGTTTCCCTGGCCGTGCCGATCGTTGCGCGGTTCGTGAACCCCGATACCATCGTGCCGGCCATCCAGAGGCCCACCGCCGCCGTTGCGATCCACGCGGCAGTGGTCGAAAGCGAAAAGCCCACGCGGCGGCCGTGGACCGTGCGGCTGTGATCGGCGACCGTCTGCCAGATCGAGCGGTGCCGCGGCTCGGGCTGTGCCTCTTCTTCTTCGCCGTTTTTTTCGACGTTGGCAGGCGGATCCAGATCCCGGTCCTTGAAGAGCGGCGCGAACAGCAGCCCATGCACGGCGTGCTGCCAGTAGCGCGATCGCGCGGTCTGCATCACGAGTCCCGACAGCGCGCTGCCCAGCCGTTCGATGTGTTGCGACAGTTCAGCGGGGTAACGGTCGGTCCGGTCCGCTGCCAGGCGAACGACGCCGGCGCCTGCGAGATTGCGGGCGAGACGTTGCAGCGACGCGCTGATTTCGTCGGCATGGGTCCGCGCATTGGACCACGTGAAGCCGATGGCCTCGTCGGGCCCCGAAGGCTCGGTGCCGAAATCGGTGACGTTCAGCAGGTACGCGGGCGCCGCCCAGCGCAGGGCTCGAGCATGGCGGGCGAGGCGTTGCGAGAGTTCTTCGGTGTCGAACGCTGAACTGGCCGAATTGCGGTTGCGCGTCACCGCCACGATGGCGTCGACCGGGCGACGCCGGCGCAGGCGCCGGATCTGTTCGAGCCATGCTGTATCGAGTGTGGTGCCGGTCTGCTTTGCGTAGAGCAGTACCGCGTCTCCGGTGAGAGCGTAGCCGGTATCGGTCAGCCCCGGCGCAAGACGTTTTACCAGGGGCTCGTCGCCTGCGACGAGGACCCAGCGGTCACGGTAAGGCCAACCCCATCGCGAACCGTGCCGGTCCTTGATTGCATCTGGAAGTGAAAGCGATGACTCGGCAACGTTCCCGGCCTTGCGGACGCCCTTTTGGGCGTCATATCGCAATAGCCATTGTGTTGCCCGCATCGACGCAATCCAGAGCAGGATGGCTTCAAAAAATTTCGCAAAAAGAAAGGACAGCAGCATGCCCGCGAGCAGCGCAAGCTCAAAAATCACTAGCCGTGCCATACTCCATCGCTGTTCTCGCGCGATGATCAATGTCGCAATGGCAAAAATCAGAAACAGGATGGCAAATGCGATGCCGATAAGAAGTGCTGCAGGCCGTGGTTTGTTTTCGTTCATGTCTGCTTCTCGCATATTAGTGCAGTCAGAACATCACCTTCCTGCGTGACCACGAGTTGAGGTTCATCCGTTAGTGCTGCGTTTGCGACTGCAAGGGTTGTAGCCAACCACGCACGCGCAACACCCGCATCTCCGACAGTTGCGTCCAGATCTATGGTTCCCATCGAACGACCGAAACGACAGGACGAACGAATTGTCCGGGTCGAGTCCTCCGCGAGCCCAGTGCGCCAGGTCGTTCCGATCGCGTCGAACGCCGTCCTTCCCCAACGAGTTGCGAGCTTCAGTGTGTTGACCACGTCCGCCAACGCACCTCTCGCCGGGCGATGCAGGAACACTGGAGACGCCAGCCCCAGGCGCCGGGCCATGAAACGACTTGATACAAGCAACATGCTCCCTGCTTCCGCCACACCGCTCGCCAGAACCTCGTCTGTCACGTTGCGTAACTGCAAGGCGACCAGAAGATTGAATGCGTCGGAACGACTATCATCGAACCACTCATCCGCTCGAAATAACGGGAGTTCAGATTCTGGCTCGTTGACCTCCACACGCAGAGCGCGCCGGCTTTCGTTGAGAAGCGAAAGCAGGCGTTCCTTGGCGGTTGTGGGATCCAGTACAGAATCGATACAAAGATCGACCTTCACCGTAGCCCGTCTCGGGAGTGCCAGAAGCTGAGGCGCGATGCCGCTCGCCAATTGCCTGAGTAACCAGTCGCAGACTTCTGTCTGGCGCGCGTGTTCTGTCAGTGCATTTCCTGCATGAAATTGCCGGTCCGGCACATCCAGCCATCTCGCGATGACGTCGGTGTTGGGCATGGCCACGCTAGGGACAGGAAGTAACTTCGTCCTCTTATCGACCAGAGAATCGACAGAGTTCTCCTCTTCTTTGGAGCTGAATCTCCATGCATGCCCCAGCACCGCAATGGGCTGGCTTGAAGATTCATGGCACTGCGCCTCAATCTGGTCGCTGGTCTTATTCGTCGCCAATGCGGAATTGACCCGGCCAAATGTATAGGCGAGTCGACAACTCAGCAAGAAGGCCCACGTCAAAATGGGGAGACCAACCGAACAGAACCAGAACAGCAGACTGTCTGGTTTTCCGGCTGGCCAGACGAAAACGGCAAAGATTGTGCAACCCAGGATCATGAGGCAAAGCAGCAGCGCCCACCCCAGAATTGAAGGGCGGCTAACCTCTGGGACGCTAACCTTCGGCGGGACGCGTAAAAAATCGACGGGCATGCTTTAGCCGACCTGAGCACCGTCCGAGGACGCTATCAGGACGCTACCGCAGCGCGTTGCATCACCGTCTCTGGCTAGGGGTACGCCGGCGTCGGTAAGGCGACCGCTTCCCTCTATGATCTCGTTATCACCGTGGATCGGGCACGATACGAGCGTCCCCACCTTTGCAGCACGACGCCCCTTCACGCCAATCCTGTCCGAGCCAGAAAGGACGACTCCACCATGACTCGTATGATCACCTTCGTAGACTAGCCTTTTCACTTTGGATACTCCCATTCAATTCATGAATCTCATGTGCTGCCACTCATAGGTGACTGTCAAAGTCGATCCGGGACGACATCTCTCGTTCTCGATATATGCTTACGCGATCGTCGAGTTCACTTACAGCGCCTTAGTACCCATCGCCTCGCCATTTTTGCTTTAGCCAGCAGTCCATAGCGGATTACATCACGGCACAATCACCAGTTGATCGCCTTTAATCCATCTAAGTAGATGCTTGCCGGAAGCGTTGACATAGTCCACATAGGCCCAGCCGGATGGCAGCTGCTTCAATACCGACACCGCATCATTCCTGACCAAATAAGCCCGACTTGGATGAGCATCATCAGGCTCCGTATAGAGCGTCGCCTTTTGCGCTGATACGGTAGCCGCACGCGCCCTAGTTTCTCCGTCTGTCGGCGTCGACGAACTATTGTTGCTGTTTGCTTGCAATATCGCGGTGTCGATTAGTTGCGCGTCGTGGTGCGCGCCTGCTGCACGCAATGCGATCACTATCTTCCGATAGGCGTCACGATTTGCTGCCGATGGCGGATCGCACCGCAGAAGATTCTCAGCACCGGAATCATCATCAACGAGTGATCGCGGCGGCTGACCGGCACTGATAAAGTGCAGCATTCGGCTTGCCGATGGGCGGTCATGCTTTAGCATCAAATTCGTCTGATCGTCCGTTCCCCACTGTGCAGGCTGGCCAGCCAACCAACCAGCTCCGCATATCTCACCCGTCTGATCGGCAGTAATACAACCCGTGGCTATCTCAATAGCGGAACAATATTCCCGGCTCTGCACGGTCTCCGCTTGCCCGGGCCCAGACGATACTGTCCCCGATTCGACCCGCCCAATGACCATGTATTGCCCGGACGGCGAAACGTCACTCGCGCTTGGCGGTTCAATTTCCGTGCTCCCCCTCGATTCTCCAGCTCTCGGCAACACGCTGAATGTCGCTCCGTTCGGAAAATAGAATGCTGCCTTCCGCCATGCACGTTCGGCCAATGGTGCTTGGGGGTTCGATGCGTTGCTAAAGAGAAGGGCTGCACCACCAGGCAAAGCAAACCGGAACGTCGACGACGGAGGCGTGGCAAGCGCGGGCTCTGCAGCGCCACCGGCGAGGAGAACGGCTACAGTAATGATTGCGCTGGCGCGAAGCGCCTGCACGCGAGGGAGGTCGATTCGGCTCAGACGACCGAATCGAAACGCCGGAGTACGTAATTTCATATTTTTCAAGTCCCGCTTATCAAGATGGCATTCCCAAAGCTTGAACCAGATGCTGATATCGCTGCGGCGCGACGGACACGCCGTTGGCATGCGCCATATAGCGCGTTGGACCGTAGTCCTGCAGAATACTGGTTTCGTATGCAGTTGCGTCTGCTCCCCACTCCGATGGATTGCGAGACACATGCGGGTTGTGTTGAAAAAAACGGTCAAGCGAGGCTTTCACACTGTTTGCCGTCGCACCGGGCGCATTAACGTCCTGATCCAAGACGGTTGCGCGACCAAGGGGAGATCGAAAATAGTCCTTGATCTGATAAGCGTAGCCACTGGGCATTTTGCCAATAGCCTGATTAAGGCGATCAACGAAATCGCGGATTTGAAATTCCTGATAGAGCGGTGACGATACGGCGTGGGCCATTGACGCGACCGGTGGACATTCGACCGGCTTGCCGAAGGTATGGATAGAACAGTCGCGTCGCAAGGCAGTGTAAAGCTCGTCGCCGACAATCCGAACCCCGTTCGTGAATGTCGCATGCGAATATCCCAGCGATGCACTGCTGCCTGAACCCGTGACGGTCCAACCGCAGTTAGAGAAATACCGTTGATACTCGGAAGGATTCGCATCTCGAAACGCAGCGATTTGAGTTGCCAACTCGCCCCGACTTTCCGCGCCCCGAATGGTCTTTTGCATTGCCCCTGCACTTATGATCGCCTTATCGATCGCCTGAACTGTATCCACCATGCCTTCATTCTGCGACATAGCACGCAGAATGCTCCCCTCCGTCTCGCTCAATGTCCCGTTGGTTCGCATCGTCGCCAAAGCAGGACAAGTACCCAACGGAATAGTGCCGGAATGCTGTGGTCCGTACCAAAACGTATCCGCGTCTTTTTTGAACCGCGTTCCAGTGACGGTCATGCAACAGCCACAAGCGCACCCTTCAGGCGCCAAGAAGTTCCCCACCAACGCAATCGGATGGATATGAAAGACATTGGGATCCGGGAAGCCCTGCACGCCCGCCTTGGCTTCGTCCCACCAGACGAGCTTGGCGATGCGCTTTTTCTCCTCTTCGTGCTCGGGCTGCGAACCGGTGTGTTCCTCAATGGCGCTGACCAACTCCTGCCATTTCGCCGGATTGGCCCATTCGCTTTCGTGTTTCGGGATCAGGCGCGATGCGCTGAACGCGACCCACGGAAATTCGCTGCCCTGCGGATTCTGGGCGGCGCCGCGAAGCTCTCCTACCGCGTCAACCCCGTCCCCGTTCGGATAGAGAGCACGATAGAGTGCGGACATGAGGGGACTAAGCTTGCTGACCGAACCGAGATCAGGCGCACGATT
The DNA here is from genome assembly GCF_905220245.1 of Paraburkholderia sp. J63. Classification (NCBI taxonomy): domain Bacteria; kingdom Pseudomonadati; phylum Pseudomonadota; class Betaproteobacteria; order Burkholderiales; family Burkholderiaceae; genus Paraburkholderia; species Paraburkholderia sp. J63. Next base: position 37,060 of record NZ_CAJMZF010000061.1, read on the forward strand.
GCCCGTGGCGTAGTTGACGTAGTCGTTCGTGCTCGCAAAAATCGTGTGTGTCGGATCGTGGTCTTCATCATGGCACGTGAAGTCCACCCAGCTTTGCGAAAACTCCCGGGTAACACGGCCACCTGCGAAGCTCTGCTCTCGCACCCAACCCGTGATGGCATTACGCTGGACGTCTGCACTGTCCACTTTCCACCATCGCCGCTTCTGCCCGTCGGTGCCTGCTGTCGTCT
>NZ_CAJMZF010000062.1:0-34963 GCF_905220245.1 Paraburkholderia sp. J63
CTGCACGAACTGCAGCAAGCGAAGGAGCGGAATTCTAGTCACACGGATGTCATCTTGCAAGGGGTTTTTGGGACCCCTCGAAAAAAGACGCAAAACCGGGACGCGAAGCCAGCTCAGGCGTGGCGCTGCATCACGCGATCGACGATCTGCAAATAGTGGTCGAGCCCAGGCGTCTGCTTGCCGGCGACCTTCGCGAGATCGTCCCAGCGGCGCAGGCGCACCGCGTCGTCGGCATAGGGGCGCCCGGCGAATTCGCGCGCGCCATCCGCGTCGAAAATGCCGCCTTGCAGATGGAGGCTGCGCACCGAATCGGGCGACAGGCTGCCGAAGTACGCTTCATCGGTTGCGCACAAATAGCGCTTCGCGTCGACGTGCAACCGGATCGGCTCCAGCACGCTCGCCGGCAGGATAGGCCGCAGGAACGGCAGCGCATAGTACTGGTGCAGGTCGTCGATACCGCGCTCGGTCGGCGTTTCGCCTTGGCGATTCAGCAAATGCCCGAGGTCGTGCAGAAAGGCCGCCGCCACGAGCTCCTCGCTCGCGCCTTCGTCCTCGGCCAGTGCGCCGCTCTGCAGCGCGTGCTCGAGCTGCGTCACCGGCTCGCCGCTATAGGCCTGGCCGCCGTGCTCCTCGAACAGGCCGCGAATGTCTTCCAGACTGAGTGCCATGCTTGTTACTCCCTTTGGGTCAATTGCTTTGAAGCCCGACTATCCCGTCACCCGATGGGCGTCGCCGTTATCCCGCTCTTCACGACCTTCGTGCCCTTCGTGCATTTCCTGCATGCGCATCTGGGCGGCGGCCTCGTCGGCATCGCGCGAGGCGAGCGCATTCAAGACCGCCCGATGCCGCGCATAGGACGCCTGCCGCGCCGCGTCGGTCTGCGGTACATGCGGCGACAGCCGCCATTCACTCACGGCACGCCGATACGCCGCGTGCAGCTTGCCGTTGCCCGCAGCTTCGACCAGCGCATCGCGAAACGCCTCGCGTGCGCGCCCGAACGCTTCGTCGTCGGCGAGCGCGGTGCGCATGGCCTCGAGCCGCTCGCGCAACGCGGCAACCTGCGGCGCGTCGATGCGCACCGCCAGCATCCGGCACGCCGCCTCTTCGAGGACCGAGCACAGCGCGGCAAGCTCATCGGCCTCCGAATCCGACACACGGCAGACGAACACACCGCGATGCTTCTCGTTGCGCACGAGCCCAGCCTGCTCGAGCGCGCGAAACGCTTCGCGCACGGGCCCGCGCGACACCTGCAGCCGCGCCGCCCACTCGGCCTCGACGAGCTTCGCCCCCGGCGCGAGCTTCCCGTCCGCGATGCAGCGCGCGATTTCGTCGCGCACGAGATCGGTCAGCGAATGCTTGCGCACCAATGCAAGCGACCTCGCCGCTTCCGCGTGCGAGGCGCTGCGCAAATCGGCGTCGCGCGTCATCGTCGGCACGCGCACGCCGTTCAGGCTGCGGCCCGCATGCGGCTCACCGGCTTCGTCCACACCGTCCGCTTCGTCCGCGGCCGATCCTGCGGGGCGGCGCAGCGCGTCGGCGCGCATGGCGTCCATGGTTTCAGTCCGCACGCCGGCGCGGCACGCGCGCCGCAATCAGCGACAGCGCCGCCAGCGACACGATCAGCAGGATCAGCGAGAGCGCCGACGCCGGCAGGTAATACCCGCGCTCGACCGCGCCGACCACCACGATAGGCACCGTCGCGAATCCCGGCGGATAAACCGTGAGCGTCGCGCCAAGCTCGCCGAGCGAGATCGCAAAGCCCAGTGCGAGACTCGCGCGTATCGCCGGCACCAGCTGCGGAAGCACCACGCGGCGCAGCACCATCGAGGGCGGCGCGCCGAGGCTCGCAGCCGCTTCGCGCAGCACGGTCAGCTCGGGACGCAGCCCCGCCGCCGCGCAGCGATAGCAAAACGGCAGCACCAGCGCGAGCTGCACGAACACGACGATCGCCGCCGAGCTCGACAGGTCCACGGGCGCCTTGTGATAGGCGATCAGCACCGCGAGCCCGAGCACCACGCTCGGCACGCCGTTGGGGACCATCGCGAGCGCGTCGGCGATGGCGCCCAGGCCGCGCCGGTCGCGTCCTTCGAGCGCCAGCGCAAGCCACAGCCCGAGCGCGGTGCCGAGCACCGCCACGCCGAAGCCGACTTCGAGGCTCGTGACGAGCGCGTCGAAGTCGCTCGAACCGAGGCGCTCGAACCAGCGCATGCTATAGCCGTCCGGGAGTATCGTGCCCGACCAGTGCGAGGCCACGCTCGAAAGCGCGACGACGATCACCGGCAGCACGAAGAGCCAAAAGCACAGCAGCGCCGCGACCGCGAGCAGCACGCCGCTGCCGATGCGCGCGAGCGCGCTGCGCTCGACGGGCCGCGCCCGCAGATGCTTCGGCGGCAGCGTGATGTGGTCCGCGGCGGCCGCGACGGGATTGCTTGCCGGATTACTTGACATTGCGCGCGCCTCCATGACTGCGGCGATTCACGCGCCGATACAGCGCATACAGGGAAAGCGACATCGCGAGCATGACGACCGCGCCCGCGGCTGCGGTCGGCAGATCGAGATCGACGGTCGCCGAGCTATAGATCGCCACCGGCAGCGTGACCAGATGCGCGCTGCCGAGCACGAGCAAGATGCCGAACTCGTTGAACGTGAGCAGAAAGCACAGGATCGTGCCCGCGGCGATGCCGGGCCACGCGAGCGGCAGGATCACGCGTGCGGCGACCATGCGGTTGTTCGCGCCGAGGCTGCGCGCGGCTTCGATCAAGCGCATGTCGAGCAGCGAGAACGCGGCGAGCGTCGGGCGCACCACGAAGGGCGCATAGAACACCACTTCCGCGAGCACCACCCCACCGATGCCGAACAGGAAGTCGAGCGGCGGCGCCTGCAGATGGAAGAGCCGCTGCAGGCCGATACTCACCGAGCCTTGCGAGCCGTAGAGAAAGATCAGCGTGAAGGCGACGAGAAACGACGGAAACGCCACGAACAGCTCGAGAAAGCGCGTGACGATGCGCGCGCCTGGAAACGGCTTGAAGAACAGGATCGCGGCGATCGCCACACCGAGCACCGAAGCGAGGCCCGCGCTCAGGCAGAGGATCCACAGCGTCGTGCCGATCACGCCGCGCGAATCGGGATTGCTGAAGAACGTCCCGTAGGCCTGCAGGCTCAGGCCATGCGCGCCGCTCAGGCTGAGCAGCACGAGCCGCACGAGCGGATAGACCACGAGCGGCCCCAGCACGAACACGAGCAGGAAGGCGATATGCCATTGCGCGCGTCGCTCGCGGCGACGCACGGCGGCCGCGTGCGCTTCGGCGCCTGGCAGCGGCGCACCCGGGAAAGCGGAATCAGGGGTTGATAAGGACGACATCGTCAGCCTCGTAACGCAGAGAAACGCGCATGCCTTTTTCCGGCGTCATGCCGTGGCCGCGCTGCATGGTGACGAGCACCGGTTCGTTCGGCATCGCGTCGAGCAGCACCGGCACCGAGAGCACCGAGCCATACCATTCGACGGATTCGATCGTGCCGTGCAGACTGCCTTCGCCGAGCGGCGCAATGCGCAGGCTTTCGGGGCGCAGGCACGCGAGCTTGTCGCGCACATCGTGACGCGCATCGCCGACCGGGAACGCGACGTTCGGCGGCAACAGATTCGCCGCGCCCAGATAGCGCGCGACGTAGGCGTCGTTGGGCGTGTCGTAGAGCTCCTGCGGCGTGCCGAGCTGCGCGATGTGGCCATCGCGCATCAGCAGCGTGCGGTCGGAGAGCACCAGCGCATCGTCCTGATCGTGCGTCACGCAGACGATCGTGAGGTCGGGCAGACGCTCGTGCAGCGCCTTGAGCTCGGAGCGCACCGAGGCGCGCAGATTGGCGTCGAGCGCCGAAAGCGGCTCGTCGAGCAGCAGCACGTCGGGCTCGATCACGAGCGCGCGCGCGAGCGCCACGCGCTGCTGCATGCCGCCCGAGAGCTGCGGCGGCATGATGTGGCCCGCGTCGCCGAGTTGCACGAGCTTGAGCGCATCGGCCACGCGCCGCGCGATGTCGCGCGACGGCACGCGGCGCGCCTTCAGCCCGAACGCGACGTTCTCGAACACCGAGAGATGCGGAAAGAGCGCGTAGCTCTGAAACAGCAGACCCAGGTTGCGCTGATGCGACGGCACATGGGTCAGGTCGCGGCCCGCGACGGTGAGCGAGCCCGCGAGCCCATCGGCTTCGATAAACCCGGCAATGAAGCGCAGCAAGGTGGTCTTGCCGCAACCGCTGCGGCCCAGCACGGTCAGCAATTCGCCGCGGCGGATGGTGAGCGACAGATCGTCGAGCACCGTGCGCGTGCCGAAGCGCACGCTCAGGTGGTCGATCTGCACGCCGGCGGCGGCGCCGAAGTGGGATGCATCGGCGGCATCGGTCAGGCCGGACGCGTCCGGCAGCGCGCGGCCCATCTGGGCCGGCGCAAGGCTTGCGGTATTCACCGGGTTCATCTCCTGTCGACCAGAGCGAGCGCTTCAACTGCCGGCCGGAGCCGATGCTTTAGCACCGGCTCCGGCCATGCGGAGCGCTTACCCCGGTCCCATACACAGTTACTCAGGTATTGCTCAGTTGCACGCGGCAACCGCTTATTGCGGCTTCACGACTTCGATCTGCTTGCCCGACGTGCCGATCACTTCGTTCTTCCAGCGCGTCGTCCAGTCGGCCTTCTTCGCCATCACCTGGTTCCAGTCCACCGGCACCAGCTTGACGCCTTCGATCGCCTGCTTGACCGCCGCGCCGTTCTTGCCCGTGAGCGCCACGTCCGTGCGGCCCGGAATGCCGAAGATGTCCGGCACCTTCGACTGCACGTCCGTCGACATCAGGTAGTCGATCAGCTTCTTGCCTTCCGCCTGGTTCGGGCCGCCCTTGATCAGGCCGATCGCGTACGGCAGCTGGAACGTGGTCGGATGGCCGCCAGCGTCGGCCGCGAGGAAGATCGGCTTGAGCGAGAGGCCGCCGTTGGCCGCGTCGTCGAGATCCATCTGCAAGTCGCCGTTGGCCACCGAGATTTCGTTGCGCGAGAGCAGCACGTCGAGGTAACCCGTGCCCTTGGTGTGGAACTTGGCGCTTTGCTCGAGCTTCTTCAGGTAATCGAACGCCTTGTCTTCGCCCATCAGCGAGGTCGTGAGGATGATCACGGCCATGCCGTCGCCGGCCGTGGCCGGGTTCGAGTAGGCGACCTTGCCCGAATAGTCCGGGTGCAACAGGTCGGCAAACGTCTTCGGCTGATTCTTCACCACTTCCGGGTTGATCGCGAACGAGAAGTAGTTGTTCACGAACGTGGCCCACGAACCATCTGCCGCCTTGGCGATCGCCGGCACGTTCTTGTAGTTCACGCTCTGGTACGGCTGCAGCAGGCCGCTTTGCTGGGCTTGCTGGATAAACGGCGGCAGCGTGATGAGCACGTCGCCCTTGGGCGAATCTTTTTCGACGTTGGCGCGGTTCACGACTTCGCCACTTCCAGCCGTCACGATATTGACCTTCACGCCTTCCTTCTTCTCGAAGGCCGGCAGGACGTCGCGGTAGAGATTTTCGAGGCCATCAGCCGTGTACAGCACGACGGCGCCGGCAGCGTGGGCGCTCATCGCCGCGCATTGCAGCAGCGTGGCAGCGGCCACCATAGGCAGCAGCTTGCGTGCAAACCCCGTGCGATGGGAATTCCTGTGGTTCATGTCGCTCTCCGAAGGCAAAACCATGTGCTCGGGTATCCCCGATGCGTGTTTAGTCGAATGTCGAACGTCGGCGGACTGCGCCGCCTGTTGTGCCCGTCCGTTGAGCGGATTGCAGATTGTCTGCAATCCGTCGCTGCCTCCCAAAACCGCCGGGCTGCATCACGCGCCAGGAGCCGCCCCGTCTCGCGCGCCGGCCCCGTCTGAACGGGCCCGGCAAGAATCACAGGTTTTCGTGACAGGACCATGACGATTGTGGAGAATGTCAGAAAATTCCACAATTCGCCAAAAATAAGCATATGCTACCGCGTGCCGAAACCCTGGTGGCGGCACGCGAGCGGCGGGCGGCAAATCGTTTGGGAAGGCGGGCAGGACGAGGCGCGCGGCGCGTTCACGCGCCACGGCGGGAGAAATTCAGGCGGGAAAAATCAGGCGACGACGAGTTCGGGCCCGCGTGCGGCAATGGCGCGGGCAATGCTCTTTTCGGGCGCGAGCTCCGTGATCACGTAACGCGTGCGCTCGAAGCCGGTGATACGCACCGGCGTGACGCGGCCGAACTTCGAGTGGTCCGCCACCACGATCGCGCAGGCGGCGGCCATGAGCATGCGGCTGCGCACCTCGGCGACCATGCGCGTGTAGTCGGTCAGCCAGCCGTCCGCGGTGATGCCGCCCGCGCCGACGAACGCGTAATCGACGTGATATTGCGCGAGCTGTTGCACGGTATCGAGGCCGAAGGTGGCCTCTTCCTGATCGGACAGCTCGCCGCCCAGCAGCGTCACGCGGTTCTCGTTGCGGCGGCCGAGCAGGAGCGCGATGCGCCAGTCGTTGGTGTAGACCGTGAGGCGATGGCGGTCGATGAGCGCGCGCGCGAGCGCGTGCGTGGTGCTGCCCGAGTCGATGATGATCGACGCGCCGTCGGGCACGAACTCCGCCGCGCGCTCGCCGATCGCGCGCTTGGCGCTCGCGTTGGCGGCCTCGCGCACGTCGAGGTCCGGCTCGCTGCGGTCACTGGAAAGCGCGCCGCCGTGCGTCGTCACGAGCAGCCCGCGCCCGGCGAGCGTATTGAGGTCGCGCCGTATCGTCTCGCGCGAGACCCGCAGCTCGCGCACGAGATCCGCCACCGAGAGCGCGCCGGTCCGGTTCACTTCAGAAAGGATGTACTGGTGACGTTGTTCTGCGAGCATCTCGGTGGGCGCGCGCTTGCGCGTGAAATCGGAAAGGCCGCCGTATTGTATTACGCGTGGTCCGGCGGCGCGCCCTTTGGCGGCGCGCCCTTTGGCGGCGCGCCCTCTGGGGATGCACCTCGCGTATTGCCTGCTCCGAAGCACGGCGCGCGGCCCGCTCAACGCATGGCGCAGCGGCTGCGCGAACTACGCCGCCTCGAACGAACCCTGCCATCGCGCGGCTATCCCTGCTAATCTCGTGTTGGCCGTCCGGGAACCGGACGGCCCTCCATTTTGTCGATTCGTCGTTCCGTCGACTGCCGCCCACATGCGTTCACGACTTCGCCAACTGCGTCTCCTCTTCTGCGCGCTGCTCTACGGCGCGCGGCTGATCTGGCGCGCAGCGCCCGAGCATCACAAGCTGCACTGGATCGTCTCGCTCGCCGCGCGCATGCGCGAGGACGAGCGCCTCGCCACGCATCTGTCGAGCGCGCTGCCACGCCTCGCGCCGCTCGCGGGCGCCTTCGCGCAGACGCTCGCCACGAGACCCGAGCTCGCCACCGCCACGTTGCACGACGCCATCGACGCGATCGAGCACTTCGAAGACCCGCTCACGCCGCAACAGCTCGACACGGTCCTGCACACGGCGTTCGGCAAGCCGCCGCAGACGCTTTTCTCGTGGATCGACACCGTGCCCTGCCACAACGGCTGGTGCGAGCAGACCCACGTCGCGCGCCTCGCGCTGCCGGTCAACGGTCACCAGATGGTGACCGTGCGCGTGTTGCGCGCGAAGCAGGCCCAGGAAGTCGACGACGACGCCGCCCTGCTCTGCACCGTCGCGCGCTGGCTCGAACGCTTCTCGGGCGCCGCGCGCAAGCTGGAGCTGCGCACGCTCGCGCAGACGCTGCGCGAGGATCTGCAACGCCGTTTCGATCTGCGCGCACAGGCCGCCAATCTGAGCCAGACGGGACACCATCTCGCGAACGACACGCGCGTCCTGGTGCCCGACGTGATCTGGGACCTTTGCACCGCGCAGACGCTCACGGTCGAGCAGATCGACACCGTGCGCGTGACCGACATCGCCGGGCTTGCGGAGCACCACATCAACGTGACGCGCGTGGCCGCGCATCTGATCGAGGTGGTCACGCAGCAGGCCTTCGAGCATGGCTTTTTCCACGCGGCGTTCGACCCGCGGCGCGTGGCCGTGAGCATCGAGCCGCAGACGCGTGGCCGCCTCATATTCGCCAGCGCGGCGCTGATGACGAGCCTTTCGTCGCCGGAGCGCGAATTCTTCGTGCACGGCGCGACGGCGCTCTTCGAACAGGATTACGCGCGGCTCGCTGCACTGCACCACGTGGCCGGTCACGTGCCCGCGCATGCGCGCACCGAGCAGATCGAAGCCGAGCTGCGCACGCGCAGCGAAGCGCATTTCGCCAGCGACGCCAGCACGCGCAGCGCCGGCGCGCTGTTCCATCACCTGCTGCACTCGGTCCAGCCGTTCGGCGGCGAGGTATCGCCGCGGCTCGTCGCCGCGCAGCGCGCGTTCGGCAACGCCGAGGCGCTCGCGCGCACGATCCATCCGGGCGTCGATGCGTGGGGCATCGCGAGCGCGACGCTCGCCGACATCGCAAGGCGCGACCTGGGCCCGCAAGGCTGGATCAAGCGGCTGTCCCAGGAGTTGCCGCATCTCGCACAGATCGCGCCGCGCGTGCCGCAGCTCATCTATCACTTCATGCAGCATCACGGCCAGACGGCGCACGGCCCCGGCGCCGCGCAAGCCCAGGCCGCGACGCTCGAGGCGCTGCGCCGCGAGCACCGCCGCACCCGCGCACTGCTGATCGCATGCGCATTGAGCGGCGCGCTGATCGGCGTGGCCGCGACACTTTTCGCCGCGCCGCTCTCCGACCAGGCGAGCCGCGAGAGCGCGCCGCACTCCGCGCACGCCCAACCCGCGGGACCAGTGCAGTCCTGAACAAGACCGGCCCGGGCCGCCCGGGCGATACTCCGGGTCTTTCGCGAATCCACTCGTTTGTTGTCTGTTCGTCGCTTGTTTGTCGCTCGTTCGTCACTTGCGGCTCGTTCGCGAAGGACTCGCGTATCGGCGTATTCACGCGGCGCCCGCCGCGCGACGCCACCCCAACTCCGTGCGCCGCTCCCGCTCCAACTCATGCTCGCCTCGCTCACCCCCGCCCTTTTCGTCATCCTGTGGTCGACGGGCTTCGTCGTCGCCCGCGCCATCGCGCCTTACGCGGATCCCAACCTGTTCCTGCTCGCGCGCTTCGGCGGGACCGCGGCGCTGTTCGCGTGCATCGCGCTCGCCCAACGCGCGCCATGGCCGCGCGGACGCGAGCTCGGCAAGCATCTCTTCGCCGGCGCGCTGCTCCAGGGCGTGTATCTGGGGGCGAGCTACTGGGCCATCGCGCAGGGCCTGAGTGCGGGCGTCATGGCGCTGCTCGGCGCGCTGCAGCCGCCCCTGACGTCCGTGCTCGCTGCATCGATGTTCGGCGAGCGGCTCACGAAGCGGCGCTGGCAGGGTCTGTCGCTCGGTCTCGCGGGCGTCGTGCTCGTGCTGATGCCGAAGCTGCGCGCCGCCGCTGCGGGCGTCTCCGCCACCGCCGCCGCGGACGCGTCGGGCACGCATGCGAATCCGCTCGTGGTGGTGCTCGTCGCGGTGCTCGCGGTCGGCGCAATCACCGCGGGCACGCTCTACCAGAAGACCTCGCTCGCCAAAGCCGATATCCGCAGCGCAAGCGCGGTGCAGAACGCGGGCGCGGCGGTGGTCGCGGCGTTGCTGGCGCTCGCGCTGGGCGAGCATCGCTGGATGGCGTCGACGACGCTCTGGATCTCGCTCGCATGGGGCATCGCGATGCTCTCGGGCGTGGGCGTGACGTTGCTCGTCTGGATGGTGCGCCACGGCGATGCGGCCCGCGCCACGGCGCTGCTCTTTCTCGCGCCGCCGCTCGCCGCGCTCGAAAGCTGGCTGCTGTTCGGCGAGACGCTCGCGCCGGTCCAGATGGCGGGCTTCGGCGTCGCGCTCGCGGGCGTGCTGATCGCACGGCGCGGCTAGCCGGCTGGACATCGCAGCGCGGCAGCACGGTGGGCACGGCAGGCAGGCTCACGGTCCCGCCGCGCGTCTCTTCCGCCGAGGCCGGGCGTCAATCGGCCGTATCGCCGCCCTTGGGCACCTTCGCGCGTGCCTTGCTGCCCGGCGCTGGCGCCCAGGCGGGCCGCGTCTTGCGCTCCGAATCGATCACGACAATGAAGCGCCCCGCCCACGGCGTGACCTCGCGGTTCGAGTGCAAGACCCACAGCGATTTGCCCGAATCGACGAGCGCCTGATACTCGGCGTCGATGATCCCGTAGTGATCGATGAATGCGTTGAGCGACGCGGGAATGCGCACGCAGCCCTTCGAATGGCGAATGCCGAGCAGCGGCTCGAGCCGGTCGGGGTCGGTGGCGTGCATCTGGAAGCGCATCGGCGAGCGACCGCCCTTGCCCCAACCGCGCTCGCCGTCGACCCAGCCGAAATCGTAGATGCGCATATCGCGCGCGCCGTAGCCGCGAATGCCGTTCTCGTTCATCGTGCCTTCCGCGCGGAAGTCCATGTTCGACGGCGTGTGCTCGAACACGCCGAGCGGCGTGAAGAAGTGGTCGAACTCGCCCGGCCGCCCCGTCGCGACGGGCGAAGCGCCGATCATCTGCCACGGCTCGCCCGGCATGGCGCGGAAGTAAATGAAGAGCGCCTGAACCGTCGCGGCGCGGTCCACGAGGATGACGAACTCGCCGGCCAGCGCGCCGAGGTTCTTTTCGTCGAGCGCGGCCTGCAGGCGCTGGCCGTATGCGCGCTGATCGGCGAGCGGCACGCGCAGACGCCGCTTCACGTCGCTCGCGAAAGTCTGACGCATGGCCAGCGCGCGGTGCGTTTCCTCGGCGGCCTGCGCGGGCGTGAGCTGCGGATGCTCGGGCAACGTGAGCGGGGCGGGCCCGGGAGCGGAAGCGGGCGTCGCCGGCGCGGCAGCGGACGATGCAGCCGAAGAGGCCGATGCCGGTGCCGCGCTCGAAGCCGCCGACGCTGGTGAAGTCGTCGACGATGCCGGAGCGGTCGAAGAAACCGGGGCGGCTGACGACGTCGGAGTACCGCCCGGCGCGGACGAAGCGCGCACAGGCGCCGACGCGCCCGACACTGCGCCGGGAGCAGCGCCGGAAGCCACCGCCGATGCCGCCACGGTAGCCGACGCAGCAGGATGAGACGCCGCAGCGGGCCCAGAAAATGCCTTCTGGACCGCCTGCACAGCGCCCGCCACCCCATGCGCGCCCGACGCAGCTCCGGCATCGCCAGCCCATGCACCAGCGCCCCACCACGCGCAGACTGCCGCGCACAGCACGCGGCAAATCCGCAACGGCGCGCGGCGCGCTCCCCGATAATGGGCATTCGCGGTGCCCCCCCGGACACCCCCATTCACGCGCGCAAGAGCGCCGCGCGAAAAGTCTTCGTTCATTGTGAATCCGGCAGGTTTTATCTGGAATTGATTGCCGCAGCGCCGAACCAGGAACGTGCGCCCCACGACGCTCGGACCCGGCCAGCGCCCCGGCAGAACCATCCGCCATTAAACCAGACAACGCGCACCCGTCGCAGTACAGAGCACGCGTTACCAAGCGATACGAAGCATACGAAGCGATAGACCGCCCAAGGAGCCCTGCATGAACGCCGCCCCCACGCGCGAAGCCTGGCAGCGCCGCCAGCGCGAGATTGCCGCCGAGCTGAACGTCGCCGCAGATTTTTCCGCCTCCGAGGAGTGCGAGCGCCGCATTGCCTTTCTCGCTGGCTGTCTGCGCGCGAGCGGGTTGCGCACGCTGGTGCTCGGGATCAGCGGCGGCATCGATTCGGCAACGGCGGGCCGGCTCGCGCAGTTGGCGGTCGTTGCCTTGCGCGCCGAAGGTCGCGAGGCGCGCTTCATCGCGATGCGCCTGCCCTACGGCACCCAGCGGGACGAAGCCGATGCCGCCGCGGCGCTCGCCTTCATCCGCCCCGACGAGACCTTGAGCGCCGACGTCGCCCCGCCCGCCGACGCCATGCTCGCATCGCTCACGACCGGCGGCCTGGCGTTCTCGGATGCGGCCCAGCAGGACTTCGTGCTCGGCAATATCAAGGCCCGCCAGCGGATGATCGCGCAGTATGCGGTGGCGGGGGCGCGCGCGGGCCTCGTGATCGGCACCGACCATGCGGCAGAATCGTTGATGGGCTTTTTCACCAAATTCGGCGACGGCGGCGCAGACGTGCTGCCGCTGGCCGGCTTGACCAAACGGCGCGTGCGCGCGCTTGCGCGCCTGCTAGGCGCACCGGACCGGCTCGTGGACAAGATCCCGACCGCCGACCTTGAAACGTTGCGCCCACTGCGGTCCGACGAAGAAGCCTATGGCGTCGGCTACGAGGAAATCGACGACTTTCTGGAAGGCAAGCCGGTCAGCGACACCGCCTATGCGACGATCCTGCGCTTTTACGACGCGACGCGGCACAAGCGCGCGCTGCCGTACACGCCACACGATCCGATGCCGGACATGGCGGGCTCACTGGAGCGCGGGACAGGAAGCTGAATCTGGCGGCGAGAGCGCGGCCAGAAGGCAGACAAAACGAAAGCAATCGCGCCGTGGCAAGCAGGGCGCGATCAGCACAACATCATGAGAAATCAGCGCACGGTCACGGGCGGGCGCGCATCCTGCTGGGCCTCGGCATCAAACGGCGCGGCGCTCACGCGCAGCGCGACACCGGCAAGGCGCCGGCTCTGCAACTCGCGTGCGACCGATTCGCCCACGTAGGGCACGTCCGAATCGAGTTCGATGTCTGCGTGCGCGTTGGGCGTGCCGACGTCGTACACCGTGACGCCCTTGGCATAATGCCCGAGCTCACGTTTGACGAAGTCGCGCACTTCTTCTTCGCTACAGGTTTCGGGAACGTTCCAGACAGTCAGGTGCATGTTGAACTACCGATAGCGGCGCGGTCGGTCGGCTCGCACCCGCACGGGTTGAAGACTCGCGCGCGCCTTTGCACGAGCCCAAACCGCCTGTCCCAGCAGGGCTGCGGCTGCAAGCAGAATAAGACTCGACGATAGCATTTCGCTCACTCCTCTTTTATTGATCATAGGCAGGATAGTCTCAATCTCCAGCCTGCGTGCTGCGTCATATTGTCGGACGGCAGGCCGTCGAAGAAGTCAATTCTGAAGACGCAACGACCGTACCTGGCAAGGGACGCATCGAAGTACCGGGAATGGAACTGCGGGCCCGCCTGGAGGACGGCGCGGGTTGTGTCAGGGGCGTGCGTCAAGGCCCTTCGTCGCTGCTCGCCGAGGTGGTATCGCCCAAATCGGTGCCGCATTGCATCCGCGTGAGTTGATCGTACTGGTGGACCCAGTTGCCGGCGATGGCCGCCTGCGCCTGGGCGAGCGATATCCGCCCCGCGCACACGCAACGCTTGAGTCGCACGGTGAGGAGCGATTTGCGCCGTTCACCGGCATGACCGCCCCATGGGAGCAAGTCGAAATTCGCGGCCGCGTCCGGCGAGCCACCGAGCAGGATCGGCACACGCCGGTCGAGCGCGTAAGCGACGCCATCATCGGAGTCGATGCCGCGCGCCGCGAGCAGACGGTCCTTTTGCGCCATCGCCTGGCTAAACGGCGGCGCCACGGTATCGGCGTAGCCCGGCCGGCAAATCGTCTCGGCCACCGACTCCTGGGTGACGCGCGCGTCGAGCAGTTGCGCGTCCTGCGCCATGGCGGGCGCGCTGCGCGCCGCACCGCCGACAGCGAGCGCCAGAAGCACGCCACGCAGCGTGTAGCCGAGCAAACGCGGGCCGCGCAGGCCCTCCCGCCATGCCCTGCCTTCAGCCATGCGACGCCCGGCGCGACGTCCTTCTGCCAATTCTGCGTTCATGGGTCGGCGCACCGTACGCTGCCGTACGACGCGAAATGGATGGTCAATGCCGGGTAATTAAAACACATTCAAATTTTACGTGGTGAATATGCCGCACCACCCGATGCACGGATGATGGTGCCAATTCGCCACGATGGGCCCGATCTACGATTTCCTGGCATCCTCGCGGCTGACGTCCACTTCCGGAGGGCCTTTCTTTCGGTCAACGCGCGACCACCCGACGCCCACGCCTAACCCCACGATTAACAACGGTTATTTTATTTCGTTATGCAGATTAATACGCTAACTCGGGCGTCACCGAATTACGTATGTGTGGGGAAACAGGTCCGCGAGTGGGCTTTCGAGCAGGCGTTTAGTCGGTCGCGGCACTGGAGAACGCCCGGCCACTCCTGCGCAGCCCACGATCGGTATTCGGTGCGTTCTCGACCAGGAAACGCCGCTCCGCCGCAGGCCCCGCATTCGCGTCATGCTCGACCGCATTGCAGGCGCAATGCGGTCGGACAACGATTAACACGATCGAAGGGAATTGACCTCAATCGCGTGAAACACGCCAATGCGCGCTTCGGTCAACAGATGTCCTGCGTCAGCGGAATCCTCGAACGTAATCGTGCGGGTTTCGACCAAGACCTCGCCGCGATCGGCACTACGCGCCAGGCGCTTGCCGCTTGCAAAAAAATCCGCTTCCGTCCCGGGCCCAAAATGCAGCTTGCTCATAGTGTGTACCTCAATGCGGTCCAGTCACGCGTGAACTGGTCCTCGATGTCTTCAAAGCTCACGAAGCCCACCGCCTCTACATTGCCGAAGTAATGCCGATGGTGGTAGCCGTGTGCGTTGTCATAGCCAATGACCCGGCCGTTATCGCGTTGATAGATCTTGTGATTGATATAGGCCAGGTTGTAGCGGGTCACCCGACCTCTCTCGTTCACCCACACTTCGCGCCGCAGTTCGCCATTGCCACGGCGTTTCGCAATGACGTGGCGCGCGTCATGGATCTTCGTTTCAGCCATGATAACCCACGTCATATGGGCCTATGCCGTATCGAACAGGTCTCAATTTGATTCTCCTCGGTCAGGGCGAAGAGCGCTCCGTGCAAGGCAACCGTGCCCTGCACGGCCTGACATCCACTAGCGCCCTTTCGGGGGAACATCCCCCAATGAAATCAGAGACCGACGCGCCACCGCAAGATCGGCCATTCGGCCAATGGCAGCAGCAAGACCGTTGGCGCATAATGGGCCGCCGCCAATCTCCGCTCCGGAGTCCGGCGTGCCCATTCAAAGAAACGAGGAATTCCCATGTCCATCACCATGTATCAAGCCTCGGTGCCCGTACTCGTGCGCGGCCTCGCCAGCCTGCAGACCATCATCGGCAAGGCGCAGGCACACGCGGCCGAGAAGCAGATCGATCCCTCGGTGCTGACCGGAGCGCGGCTGTTCCCCGACATGCTGCCGCTCGCGCGCCAGATTCACATTGCCACGGATACCGCGAAGGGCTGCGCCGCGCGCCTCGCGGGCGTGGACGCGCCGAAATTCGAAGATGTGGAAGTGACCTTCGACGATCTGCATACGCGCATTCAGAAGACGATCGACTATCTGAACACGTTCAAGCCCGAGCAGATCGACGGCACCGAAGGCAAGAGCATCACGCTAAAGATGCGCTCGGGCCCGATCGAGTTCACGGGCCAGAACTATTTGCTGGCTTTCGTGCTGCCCAACTTCTACTTCCATGTGACGACGGCGTACGGCATCCTGCGCCACAACGGCGTCGAACTGGGCAAGCTGGACTATCTGGGCGGTAAGCCGAACGCGTAAGACGCTCGGGCGCGCGGCCTTCGCGCGCCCGAGCTGAGGATAGTGCGCGCACAACCTGTGGCGCACCGCGGCCCGCCGTATAGGCACGACAGGCACGGCGGGCCGCAAGAAATTGCCCGCGATTGCGACGAATGCAGCGCTTCAATCGAGCGAGAGCCGCACCGCAAAGCCGATCAGTGCCGAGGAAAACGCCCACTTCTGCACGGTCTGCGCGAGCGGATGACGGCGCAGCCACACGGCGATGCGCGCCGCGCCCAGCACATAGATCACGTCGAAGAGTGCGCACACGATCACGAGCAGGATGCCCAACTCGGTCACCTGCAGCCAGACCGATCCCATCTCGGGGCGAATGAACTGCGGCAGCAGCACCGAGCAGAACAATAGTGCCTTCGGATTGAGCAGGTTGGTGAGCAAGCCCTTGAAGAAGTCCGCACGCAGCGGGCGCTCGGCCGCCACGGCCGCCTGATCCGGCAACGCAAAAACGGGGGCGCGGAAGATCTGCACGGCGATCCACGTCAGATACAGGGCGCCCGCATAGCGCACGACCTCATAGAGCCAGGGCGCGTTATGCAGCAGCGCCGCGAGGCCGCACGCCGAAAGCGTGACGTGCGTGGCGCGCGCGAGCCCGAGGCCGCAGGCCGCCGCGAAACCGCGCCGCGCGCCGCGGCTCATGCTGGTCTGCATCACCAGCGCCATGTCCGCGCCCGGCAAAGCGCAGACCACGATCAAAGCGGCGATGAACATCAACAGCAGGTGAGCGGAAATCATGGTGACCTCGTTTGAAAGAGGCTCTATGTTGCCGCCAATGTCGGAGCGAATTCTGACGTTTTTTGTGGATAACCCATCAATTCGGAGCGGAATGCCCTAAAATCTGATCACGAGCATCGGAAAAACCCTCCACCCCATGAGCGACCTGGACAAACTCGACCGCGCGATCCTCGGCGCACTGCAGGCCGACGGCAGAATGCCGATCGCACGGCTCGCCGAAACCGTCGGTTTGAGCGAAACGCCTTGCGCGCGCCGCCTCAAGCGGCTCGAGCAGGACGGCTATATCGAACGCTATCGGGCGATGCTCTCGCGACGCACGCTCGGCTATGACGTGCTCGCCTATGTCTCCGTGCGCTTCGCCGTGCACGACCGGGCGCTAGCGGACCGCTTCGAGCGCGAAGTCTGCGCAATCGAGCGGATTCTCTCGTGCCACAACGTGGCCGGTACGGCGGACTATATTCTGATGATCGTGGCGCGCGACCTCGACGACTACGGCAGCTTCATGCGCGACGAATTGCGCAGCCTGCCGGGGGTCACGTCGGTCGAATCGGCGCTCTCGCTGCGCGCCATAAAATCCGAGGGCCGGCTGCCGCTGCCGTGAGCCACGCGCCCCGCCATACTCTCTACCCAAACCGGAGCTTTCGATGACCCCAGAACAAGCGCGAGCCGAAGAAACCGCCGCGATGGACCGCGTGCTGAACGCAACGCAACGCGTCAAGACGGCGTTCGCCGCCTTGCAGACGCAGTTTCCGCCGCAGGGCGAAGGCCGGCCGTCGCAATTCGCGCTGCAGACGTTCGATGCCGCGCTGCAGGAGCTCGAAGACGCCCAGGCGGCCTTCGACGAAATGCTCAACGACCTGTTCGATGGCAATCGCTGAGGGACTTGCGTCCCCCGTCACCGTCCTCGGCGCGGGCGTCGTCATCCAGCGCAGTGGCGCGTGGCTGCTCGGCCTCAGGATGACTCGCTGGGGCTTCGATACATGGGGTTTTCCGGGCGGCAAGGTCGAGTCTGGCGAAGATCCGCTGGCGGCCGCCACACGCGAATTGCGCGAAGAAACCGGGCTCGAATTGCTCACGCCGCGCACTGCGGGCTGGACCACGGGCTGGCTCGAACCGGGCAGCGTGCGTCACGCGACGCTGTTCGTCGAAGGCGAGGCGCACGGAGCGCCCGCCGTGATGGAGCCGGAAAAGTGCGCGCGCTGGGCCTGGTTCACGCGCGACAGGCTGCCGCCCAATCTGTTCGAGCCGACGCGCCTTTACTTCGAAGCGAGCTAGCGCCCCGCTCCGGACAACTGCCGGACAAAGGCTGCATCATCATGGAATAGCGTGCCGGTATTTCCGAACGGAAACCCCCACGCCTGCGCGTGTTTCCGTTCGGAAAAATCAGGCACAGGGCGCGATCCCGCGCGCAGCGAGATTCGCGTAGAGCGCACGCACGCCGAATGTCCACGGCGCAATCTCATCGCAGCACTGCACCGTGTTGACGAGCGCGCCCAGTTGCGGCGCAGAGATCGTCACGACGTCGCCAACGTGATGTGTAAAGCCCGAACCCGGCGCGTCGCGGTCCTGGATGGGCGAGAACATCGTGCCAAGGAACAGCATGAAGCCGTCCGGGTATTGATGATGCGCGCCGCAGGTCTGTTCGACGAGTTGCTGCGGGTCGCGGCTGATTTCCCGCATATGGCTCACGCCGTCGAGCACGAAGCCGTCGTCGGCGCCCGTCACGCGCAGCGAGACGCTCGCCTCGCGCACCGAGTCGAGCGTGAAGCGCTCATCGAACAGGCGCACGAACGGGCCAATCGCACACGACGCATTGTTGTCCTTGCACTTGCCGAGCAGCAAGGCCGAGCGGCCTTCGATATCGCGCAAGTTCACATCGTTGCCGAGCGTCGCGCCAACGGCCACGCCGCGCGCATTCACCGCCAGCACGATCTCCGGCTCCGGGTTGTTCCATGCCGATGCACGCAGCAAGCCGACATCCGCACCGAAGCCCACCGCCGACATGGGCTGAGACTTCGAAAATACTTCGGCATCCGGACCAATTCCCACTTCCAGATATTGTGACCACGCACCGCGACGCTGAAATTCTTCCTTTAGCCGCATCGCGGCTTCGGAACCCGGTTCGATCCGCGAAAGATCGGCGCCGATCAGCGCGGTGATGGTCGCGCGCACGTCCGCTGCCTTCGCGCGATCACCGCCGGCCTGCTCCTCGATCACACGCTCGATCAGGCTCACCGCGAAGGTCACGCCGCACGCCTTGATCGCCTGAACGTCGCAAGGCGCGAGCAGGTGCGCTTGCGTGACTGCCGTGTCGCGTGCCCCGGGCAAGCTTGCCGCGAGCAGATCGGCTGACGCACCCAGCGCCTCGCCCGGCGCGTTGCGCACGATTTCGAGCGCGTCGTCACGATCGAACAGGTCGGCCGTGGTTGCCACGATGCGCGTGATGTCGAACGCCTGGCCGCCGCGCACCGCAACCACGCACGGCCCCTCGTGCGCGCCGTCGCGCCGCCAGACGCGGCCGACCAGCAACGCCTCCTCGAGATCGGCAGGCAGGAATCCGGAAACTGACAAATTGGCCATGGTGATGGACCCGCTTCGTTGCATGGGTTGATGACGTCGCCCGGGATAAAGCATATCGATCGTAAGAGCGCCCAGGCGTACTGTCCAACCCGATGTTAGTATTTCCAACCTGTTGGAAGTCGAATCGATTCACGGAACCATGCCCGCCGCCTACGAAGTCCCCGCGCTCAAGCGCATCCACGATATTCTCGACGTGCTGGCGCACGCCCAGGCACCGGTACGCGCCGCCGCCATCGCGGAGCAAACCGGCCTTTCGCGCAGCACGCTCTATCTGATGCTCGACTCACTGGAACGCCGGCGCTGGATCG
Source organism: Paraburkholderia sp. J63 (assembly GCF_905220245.1). Classification (NCBI taxonomy): domain Bacteria; kingdom Pseudomonadati; phylum Pseudomonadota; class Betaproteobacteria; order Burkholderiales; family Burkholderiaceae; genus Paraburkholderia; species Paraburkholderia sp. J63. The sequence goes on from NZ_CAJMZF010000062.1 coordinate 19,239, forward strand.
AAAAGCGCGCGGACGGCTATATCGTCGGCGTGACGTTGTTCGAGCTCGGCAGTGCCTACGTGCGCCATGACCAGTTGCAGGAAGCGTTCCGCCATGAAGCGGCGACGTTCGTCGCCATCCACAACGAGGTGGTGCAGCTCGCCGTGCTCGACGGCGCCGAAGTGGTCTACATCGCGCGCGAGGATGCCGCGCGGCCCGTGCGGCTCGTCTCCGATCTCGGCTCGCGCTTGCCCGCGCATTGCTGCGCGCTGGGCAAGGCACTGCTCGCCAGTCTTTCGGATGACGAAGTTATTGGATTGCTGCCGAAGCAGCTTGCCGCCGTCACGGGCCATACCCTCACGCGCCGCCAGGATCTGTTGCAGGCGCTCGCCTCGATCCGACGCTCTGGGCTCGCTCAGGAGCGCGAGGAAGTCACCGCCGGCCTCGCCTGCTTCGCGGCGTTCGTCGGCGTGACGGCGCTCGGCAAGCGCGTCGCGGTCAGCACGAGCCTGCCGCTCGAGCGACTCGACGCGCGCCGCGAAAAACGCATGGCGATCGCCGTCGTGGAGATGGCGCATCGCATCGGCAAAACGCTCTGAACGCCGGCTCGCCCACGTAATCGGGTGCGCCTGATTCGCTCAGTGCGAATGGCGCGGCTCACCGCGCTCCGCAATCACACGCAGATAGAGCGTAGCCGGTTCGAGGCACCCGCCCGTCGAAAGCTGGCCGACCGTCTTGCGATAAAGCTCCTGCCACGGCGTCTGGGACGCAGGCGCCTTGAATTCGGCCTGCGCGCGACGGCGCTCGAGCTCGTCCACATCGATAAGCACTTCTACACGACGCGCATTGAGATCGACCTTGATGCGATCGTCCGTGCGCAGCAGCGCAAGCCCGCCGCCCACGGCCGCTTCCGGCGACATGTTGAGAATCGACGGGCTCGCAGACGTGCCACTCTGGCGCCCATCGCCCATGCACGGCAACGAAGTCACGCCGCGCTTGATCAGTTCGGCCGGCGGCGCCATGTTCACGACTTCGGCGCTGCCCGGATAGCCCACCGTGCCGCAGCCGCGAATCACGAGCATGCAGCGCTCGTCGATCTTCAGCGACGGATCGTTGATACGCGCGCGATAGTCCTCGGGGCCGTCGAATACGATGGCTCGCGCTTCAAACACGTTCTGTGCGCCGGGCTCGCTCAGATAGGTCCTGCGAAACGCCTCGCCCACCACCGACATCTTCATGATGGCGCTGTCGAAGAAGTTGCCCGACAGCACGATGAAGCCCGCGCCGTGCTTGAGCGGGTCGTCGCAAGTGCGGATCACATCGCGATCCGCCACGGGCGCGGCATCCGCAATCTCGCCGATCGTGTGGCCCGAGACGGTCGGGCAAGCGCGCCGCACGAGCCCCGCGCGATCGAGCTCGCGCAGCACGGCAGGCACGCCACCCGCGCGGTGGAAACTCTCGCCCAGGTACTCGCCCGCCGGCATGGTGTTCGCGAGCAACGGCACCTGCTCGCCATGACGCTGCCAGTCTTCGAGCGTGAGATCGACGCCCATGTGCCGCGCAATCGCGATCAGATGCGGCGGGCAGTTGGTCGACGCGCCGAGCGCCGACGCCACCACGATCGCGTTCTCGAACGCCTCGCGCGTCATGATGCGCGAGGGGCGCACATCGTCGCGCACGAGTTCGACCGCGCGCTTGCCGGTGGCGTACGCCATCTGTCCGCGCTCGCGGTAAGCGGCCGGAATGCTCGCGCAACCGGGCAGCGACATGCCGAGCGCCTCGGCGAGGCAATTCATCGAGAGCGCCGTGCCCATCGTGTTGCAGTGTCCGATGGATGGCGAGGAAGCCGTGGTGAGCGCCATGAAGCCTTCGTAGTCGATCTCGCCCGTCGCAAGCAGATTGCGCGCGTGCCAGATCACCGTGCCCGAACCCACGCGTTTGCCCTCGTACCAGCCGTCGAGCATCGGGCCGCCCGAGAACACGATGGACGGCAGATCGACCGTGGCCGCGGCCATCAGGCATGCAGGCGTGGTCTTGTCGCAGCCCGTCGTGAGCACGACACCGTCGAGAGGGAAGCCGTGCAGGATTTCGACGAGGCCCAGGTACGCGAGATTGCGGTCGAGCGCGGCCGTAGGGCGGCGGCTCTGCTCCGCGAGCGGGTGCACCGGAAACTCCATGGGAATGCCGCCCGCGTCACGAATGCCGGCCTTGACGCGCTCAGCGAGCGCAATGTGATGGCGGTTGCAGGGCGCGAGATCGCTGCCCGTCTGCGCGATGCCGATAATCGGGCGGCCCGACTGCAGTTCTTCGCGCGTGAGGCCGTAATTCATGAAGCGCTCGACGTAGAGCGCGGTCATGTCCGCGTGCGAGGGATCGTCGAACCATTCCTGACTGCGCAGACGGCGCGGGAAAGATTGGGTCATGATGCGATGTCTCCTGTTTGAGGCCTGCCCGGCCTGCTCGATGCCAACCGCGCATGCTGACGGCCAGCCTCCGGCATAATTGTGTTACCGGTAACACAAAGATGTTAGCACGGGACTCCAAGGCTTCAAGTCACCTCACGCGCTTTCGCGCGGCACCACGGCGTAGTGAATGCGCGTTCTTGCGGCGCGGCGCGCGTGCGCGCCATGCCCGCCTTCACTGGCAACAAGCGCGCTGAGCAGCGCTTCGCCCGCGCGGCGGCCGATCCCGTAGGCGTCCACCGAGACCGTCGTGATGGTCGGATGGCAGCAGGCCGCGATCTCGAAGTTGCCGAAGCCCGCCACGGCGATGTCGTCGGGCACCGCGAGCCCGCGCCGCTGGCACTCCATGATCGCGCCGAACGCCGACATGTCGCTCACGCACATCACCGCCTGAGTGTCGGGCCAGCGCTCGAACAGCGTCGCCATGGCGGGGCCGCCGTGGCTCATTGTGCCTGGCGAGTCGCCCAGACGCACCACGCGCGGCTCGCCGAGCCCGAGCGCCTTCACTTCCTGTTGATAGCCCTTCAGCCGGTCGATGCCGCGCCGGTCCAGTTCGCTCGCTCCGCCGAGAAAAGCGATGCGCCGGTACCCCTTGCCCGCCAGATAGCGCACCATTTCGCGCGCGGCGCTCACGTTGGAAAACCCGACCGTCATGTCGATGGGCGCGGCCGGCAACTCCCACATTTCGACGACCGGGACGCCGGAGCGCTCGAGCAACGCGCGCGTGGCCGCGGTGTGCTGCGAGCCGGTGAGCGCAATGCACCGCGGCTGATGGCGCAGCATCTGGCGCACGATGCGCTCCTCGCGCTCGGGCAGATAGTCCGTGTCGCCGATCAGCAATTCGAGCCCTTGCGGCTCCAGCACGGCGGTGAGCCCATTCACGGTGTCCGAGAAGTTCGAACTCGATAGCGAAGGCACCAGCACCGCGGCGAACGACGAGCGGCCCGAAGAAAGCGCGCCCGCCGCCGCGTCGGCAACGTAGCCCAGTTCGTCGATCGCGCGCTGTACGCGCTCGCGCGTGGCCTCCGAAGCGCTCTGCCCCGCCAGCACGCGCGAGACCGTCATCTTCGACACGCCCGCGAGGCTGGCTACGTCGGACATGCGCGGCGGCACCCATTTCGAAGAGGAAGGCTTGGCCATCGGAGCAAATTTTTCGGATTGGAAACAGCGCATATGATAGCGGGCGCCGCGCGCGCGTCTGGCCTGGCGCCACGAAAGCGCGTCGGCGCGCACAGGCGCACAATGCACGCTGACCGATCCGATGCCCGCGCCCGACGCGGCGCGTCCGCACCACACGGTCCTCGCCCTGTCCTGGACCACCTCTGGAGACTCGCCATGCCCTCTTCGCCTCGCAGCGTCGCAGAAAAACGCGCCGCGTTCCGCGCCTTGCATGCTTCCGGTTGCTTCCTCCTGCCCAACCCCTGGGACCCGGGCAGCGCCCGCTATCTCGAGAACGTCGGCTTCAAGGCGCTCGCCACGACCAGCTCGGGCTTTGCATGGTCGCGCGCCCACGCGGACAATTCACTGCCCCGCGAGGCCGTCCTCGCCCATCTGCGCGAGATGGTCGCCGCCACCGATCTGCCCATCAACGCGGACTTCGAAAACGGCTTCGGCACCGATGCGGCAGGGGTCGCACAAAGCGTGGGCCTCGCAGTCGACACGGGCGTGGCGGGCCTCTCCGTCGAAGATTCGACCGGCGACCCGGCCGCGCCGCTGTTCCCGCTGGAAGTGGCCGTCGAGCGCGTGAAGGCCGCGCGGCGCGCCATCGATGAACGCGGCGGCGATACGCTGCTGGTGGCGCGCGCGGAAAACTTCTTCACCGGCGAGCCCGATTTCGACGACGCGCTGGCGCGCATCAAGGCCTATGCGGCGGCGGGCGCGGACTGCCTCTACATGCCGGGCATCCACACGCGCGAGCAGATTGTCGCCGTGGTTAGCGCCGTTGCGCCCAAGCCCGTGAACGTGCTGATCGGCTCGGCCTCGGAATTCACGCTGCCAGATCTCGCGGCAATGGGCGTGCGGCGCGTGAGTGTGGGCGGTGCGCTGGCGCGCTCCGCGTGGGGTGGTTTCATGCGCGCCGCGGAAACGCTCGTGCAAGGACGCTTCGACGGCTTCGTCAATGCGGCGCCCGGCAACCAGCTCAACGATTTATTCAGAGATCCTTCCTGATTCTTTTCGATAACGTTGCGTGCGGCAGAGATCGACGGTGCTCGTTAAGGCACGACAAAGCGCTTCACGAGCGTCAATTCGCCCGGTTTGCGCATGGGCGCGCGTATCGTCTCGCTCTTTTCGTTCGGCGTGCCTTCGTCGGTGATGATGGTGACTTGCGCCACGGTCATGTCGCTGCCGCTATTGCCGCTGCCGTAGTAGTTCACGTAGACGAGATAGGTGCCGTGCAGCGGCGTCGCGCTCGAATAGATCTCGGGGCCATAGCCTGTCGTCACGTCCACGTCGAGCGCGCCGCCGTTCGGTGCCACGCGGTCGGCGTAGAACGTGTGCACGCCATCGGGCGACACCACGTGCAGGTCGAGGTCGGTGCCGTCGGTGTCCCACGCGAGCACGATGCGCAAACGCGCCTGCGTCTTGCCCGTGTAGGCGTCATAGAACTGCACGCGTTTGCGCGTGCCGTCCGCCGTGCGCAATTCCACGCTGTTGCTGCCGGCACCGAACGCGAACGGCCGCGAGAACGTGCCGTCTTCCTCGATGCGTTGCGGCATGGGCGTGCCGTTCACCACGAGCGTCCCCACCGCGGTGCCCGGTTTCGCCTTGGGCGACGCCTTGATGTGCCCGGCAATCAGCGCGTTGACCGACTGGCCTTCCGGCGTGCTCACGGCCACCGCGGGATAGTGGACGTCCTGCGTATAGCGCGCCTCGTCGCCGGCCGAATTGCGCCAGCCGTTCAGCGGCGCGGTGAAGTCGATGGTATCGGCATGCGCCGCATGCGCGAATACGCCGAGCGCTAGCGAGAACGCGACGCCCGCGAGCCCGTGGCGCGAAAAACAACGATAGAGCCGGATCGGATTCATGCTGGTTCGCCTGGTTATCCTGTCGATATTCAAATTCGTTGCCGATCGCGCTTCACGACGCTGCCGTGTGGCGCGAGCGCTTTCATGATCGTTCAACTTCCCGTGAGGATCAGCTTGCGCGCGGTCTGCTCGATGAACGCCTCGTCCTGCCCGCGCGGATGGTGGGCAAACGCAAGATGCAGATACTCGTGCGCGAGTGCAATGCGGTCGTCGTCGGAGCGCAGGCGGCGGATGTAGACGCGATTGCGCCCGGCATCGGCATAGGGGCGGCCCGTCGTCACCTCGCAGACGGCCGGCAGCTCGGGCTCCTCGTAGCCCGCCTCTCCCGCGAGGCGCCGCGCCCACACCGGCGCCTCGCGGCTCAGCCAGTCGCGCGCGCCCACCACCGGCTCGCAGTCGCCGGCGAGCGGGCTCGTGAACGACGTGAGCGTGGCCTGAGGCCAGGTGCGCGCGAGAATCGCATCGAACGTGAGGCCCCGCTGCGCCGCAGCCTTCGCGTCGAGCCAGCTCATCTGGCCGGGTGCAGCCTTGTCGTGATGAAACTGCACGGGCACGCCCGCGAGCACGAAGCCGTCGGTGAAATCGGCGGCGTTGCGCGAAGCGGCTCGCGGCGCACGCGGCAAGACGCGCTGTGTGCGGCTGCTGTCGTCGATACGGTAGCAGCCGCGCTCACGGCCCGAGTTCTGCACGAGATAGCTGCGCGCCGCCACCGCGAGCGCGCGCGCCGCCTGCGGCTGCGCCGTGTCGCCTTCGCGCTCGACCACGCGCGCGACGTAGTCATTCATGCCGAAGCGCCCGACGATGCGCGGCTTGCCGGTCTCGTCACGATCGAGCAGCAGCTCGCCGTGGCTTTCGATGGGCAGCCAGTTGCCATTTTCGAATCCCACGCTGAACGCGCCGTCGAGCAGGCCGGGTTGCGCGGGCCGTCCGCCCGCGCGTGTTTCGATGACGTTTCTTATCGGATAACGAGAAAAGAAATCGACGACCACGCAGGCGCGGTCGTCGGGGACGGCGCTCTGCGCGACCAGCGGCGCAATACGCGGCGCCGCGGCGGCCAGTACGCGCACGCTGCCGCCGCGCCCGCCGAGCCAGACCGGCGTGCCATCGGCAAGCCAGCCCGCCGCGCCGCCTTCGTAGCCGCCCGGGTTCGCGGGGTCGGGCATGGTCCAGGTCTTGGCCCGCAGCAGGCTGCCGTAGAGCGATACCGTGCCCTCGCCGCGGCCGCTCGTGACCACCGACACCAGCGTGCTCGCCGTCTCGTCGCGGGCGAGCGAGGGCACGGCCTGCAAAGCCTTGAGCAGATCGTCCACGCGCACGCGGCGCTCCGGGCGCAACGCGTAGAGATCCTGCAGCCACGCCGGCGCGTTCAGCGCGCGCCAGTATAGGCGCCATCCCGCAGGATCGAGTTGCAATCTGTGCGGCTCAAAAAAAAGGCCGCACGACTGCACCAGCGCACGATCGCGGTCGATGTGTCCGCCGGTCATGCAGCAGTACACCTCCTCGCGGTCGCCGCCGTCGCATTGATAGTCGGGCGCGGGAATCCGCCGGTCGACGAGATAGGCGTAGACGAACAGTTTCCAGACGCTGCCGAGCTGCGTGTCGAGCGCCGGCGGCAACGGCGTGCCGGCGCCCGGCGCGCTGGCCTCGGCGACGGCATCGAACGTCCACAGCCGCGCGCCGCCGTCACGCAGCCAGGCAAAGCGCAGCACCGGCGATGCCGATGATTTGCTCGACGACGACACATTCGGCGCGGCAGCAGCCGGTGTCATTCTCGCCGCCTGCTCGCTCGCCGCGGCATGCACAGCCCGCGGCGAGCCGCCCGCAAGCGCGATCGCGAGAACGAGCCCGGCGCCCCATACGGCGATACGCAGCTTCACGCCCGCCTCAATCGATGCGCAGCGTGACCATACGGTCGCTGCGGCCGCCTTCATACGCCTTCTGTTCCGGCTGGTACATCCGGAAGTAACGCGCGGGCGGCATCGTGAATGTGCCAGGCAGTGCGAAGCGCACGAGCTGGCGCAGCGCCACAGGACGATCGAGCAAGGGCACGGGCTCGTGATAGCTGAGCTCGCCCATCTCATAGCTGGCCGCGCGCGCGAATGGCTGCGGACCGCTGCCGCCCTCGCCCGCGCCGGGCAGCCCGGCAATGCTCACGCCCCAGCTCGTCGCCTCCACGGAACCGCCCGGCGGCAGCGGCACGTCGAGCAGACCGTAATGGAGCGCCGATTTGTCCTGCGGTGTGAGCGTCACTTCGTCGACATAGAGCGCGTTGCTGTCGATGGCGTCGCCCGCTTTCATGCGATGCGCCTCGAACGTGAAGCGGCCCGCCTGCTTTTCGGCATCGCTCGTGGGCGCAATCGGGTCGAGACGGTAGAGCGTGCGCTCGATCTTCACGGGCAAGCGGCTCGCCTGGGCCTCACGGCTGCGGTACGAAACCAGCGCCGAGACATCGGGGCGCGCGCCGCCCACGTCGAGCGCGGTAGGCAGCGCCGCGCCCGTCCACTTCCAGAGCGTCGCGCCCGTGGGCGTCGTCGTGCGTGCCCAGCCATTGCCCTGCAGCGTGGGCAACGGCTGCGCGGCATCGCCCGCGCGCGAGCCGGCCATGGCCTTGCGCAGCCACAGCAGCGTGAGCGCGCGATCGACAGTCGGATACGTCGCACTGCTCTGGGTGAGCACTGCATTTGCATCGACGGGCGTGCCGGCATCACCGGCCATCGCCAGCAGGCTCTGAATCAGCGGCGTCGGGTTCGTCATGAGCGACGCGCGTGCGCGCGCGGCCAGCGCATCGAAGCCTTCGGGCAGACTCGCGTTCGTTGCGCGCGCTGTCCATGCGGTCAGCACCACGGCCGCTTGCAGGCCGCGCGTCGAGTCGGGCGCGGCGAACACGAGGCTGTCTTCGGCGCCATATGCATCGCGCGATGCTTTGGCATCCTGATCGAACATCGACGATGCCTGTTGCGCGAGCTGGCCGGCCACACCCGACACGGGCGTCGCCACCGGCAAGCCCATTTGCTGCAGCAGCCAGAGCGCCAGCGCGCGATGCAGCAGCGGCTCCTTCGCGCCGTTGTCGCGATAGATATCGAGCGCGTGCTGCCAGTTGCTGTCCGGCAACGTGATGCCGAGGCTGCGGCTCGCGAGCCAGTCCGCGTAGTACGCATAGGCCGTAATGAACGCGCTGCCGCCCGTGGTGTCGCCCCACCAGCCGAATGCGCCATTGATGCCGGCAAGCAGCGCGAGCCGTTGGCGCTGATTGCGCAGACGCGCTTCGAGATCCTGCGTCGCCGTGCCATCGGCATCGCGGCCCAGCGCGTCGTGCGCGAGCGCGAGCGGAATCAGTCGGCTCGATGTCTGCTCGGCACAACCATATGGGTACGCAATGAGATCGTCGGCCACGCGCGCGAACTGGCTCGCGCCGCTCGAGACGAGACGCACGCGCACGTCCTGCGCATCGGGTGCAAGCGCGAGCGGTTTCGGGTTTGCATCGAGCGTCACGGGGATTTCGCGCAGATCGAGCCAGCCCGGCGCACCGAGGCTCACCGAAGTCTGCAGACGATCCATCTCCTTGCCATTCACGCGCAGGCTTGCATCGACGAGACCCGGCGTGAGTGCGGTGCGCGGCAGTGCCAGATAGTTTGCGCCGGGCTTGAGCGTCACCTTGCGATCGAGCGCGAGGCCTGCGCCATTGACCGTCCACTGCGCATCCACATTGGACGTGCCCTGGTTGAACGCAAGCATGTCGATCGCCGGCTGGTCGCCACTGCGGAAGCTCGCGGGGCCACTCCATTTCAGATAGAGCGGTTTGTCCGAGCGCACATAGGCAGTGCGCTGCCCCACAGTGCCGTCCGCTGAAATCGCACGCACGGTGATGCGCCAGCGCGCGAGCGCGTCGGGCATGCGGAAGGTCATGCGCGCGTGGCCGCTCGCATCGGTCTGCAGATCGGCCTGCCATGCGGCCGTGTCGATGTCGTCGCGACGCGGACGCTCCAGCACCTTCACACCACGTTCGTTGTACTGACCACGCTGCGGACCGCCCGGCGCACCGCGCATCGCGGAGAGCGCGAGATCGTAGGTGATGAACGAAAGGCTCGACGTCGTGCGGACGTTGTTGCGGCGCGGATGATAGAAGAAGTCCACGATATCGGGCGCAATCTCGGGCTGCAGCACGTAGACCATTTCGTCGACCACGCTCACGGTGAGATGAGCGGGCAGCGCCTTGCCGCCGAGCGTGCTGCCGAGATCGAGCGTGACGGTTTCGCCCGGCGCGTAGACGGGCTTGTCGCTCTTCACGGCGAGATCGATCGAGGGCTTCGCGACCACGATGCCCGCGTTCTGGAACACGTATTCGCCGTCGTGCACGTAAAGCACCGAGAACGTCATGTTGGGGGCAAACTCGGGACCGACCTTGATGCGCGCTTTCCATTGCGTGGGGGCAACGCGCGTGAGGCTCAGCCAGTCCGCGCCCGTCGAAAGCAGTGCGCGCGCTTCCACGCTGTCGCGTTCGAGCGTGAGCAGCGCATCGTCCACGGCATACGGGAACGTGATGAGCGCTTCGGCCGTATCGCCGATACGGTAACGATCACGATCGAACACGATCTCGACGCTGCCGGGAATCGCCTTGAGGCCGTCTCCGGCCACCCAGTGGCTCGTCGCCGCGAGCAGGTTGCCCGCGTCGTCTTTCACCGAGAGCATGTACGAACCCGGTTCGTCGAATTGCAGCGGAAAACTCACGCGTCCATCCGCGCCCGCGGCGGGCAGCGTGCCGTCGGCCTTGGTCTGCGATTCGAGACGCACCCATTCCCACTTCGCCGGCTTGTGCGCGGGCGCAGCGTTCGCCCCGATGCCCGCATCGGCTTGCGTCTGCGCGGCCAGCGTGAACGTCACGCGTTCGCGCGGTTGCGAGAACGACCTGACCGTGCTCAGACCATACGGTGTGGCGCCGCGCGCGATCAGCACTTCGCGCGTCACGCGCACGCGGTACGCGGCGCCGTCCTGCGCAAACAACGTGAGTGCGTAGCGGCTCGGCTCCTTCGCGGCGGGCAGCGTGAGCGTGGCGTTGCCATCGCTATCGGCCTGCAATTCCTGCTGTTCGAGCTTCACGGGAAAGAGACCCGAATAGCGCAGCTCGCCGTCCACCATCGCCACTTTTTGCGCGCGCAGCGTGACCGACACCTTGCCGTTCTTGACGGGCTTGCCGTCCGGATAGCGCAGCGCGATCTTGCCCTTGGGCGTGTCGCCGGTCGCGTAATCGGACTTGTCCATCGTGAGGTTCACGTCGAAATGCGGCTTCACATACTCCGCCACGCGGAACGCCCCGCCATAGCTGTCGCCGTTGTAGCTGAAGCGCAGCGTATAGCCGCCACCCTGCGCGGTCGTGGGCAGCGTGAAGGTCGTTTCGCCACCGCTTTCCGATGCGAAATTCACGTTGCGCGTCGCGATCGGCGCACCGTTCGGATCGAGCACGTCGAGCTTGAGCTGCGCGGGCGCGGCGGGCGTCGACTGATTCGCACTCTGGAACGTGCGGCCGATGAACTTCACGTGGACCGCGTCACCGGGACGATATAGCGGCCGATCCGTCACCGCGTAGATTTTGGTGTTATAGATCTCGCTGTCATAGTAGAAGTTTTCCGATACGAAAACGCCGCCCTGCGGATCGCTGCCGATCACATAGCTGCGCTCGAGCGAGACGTGCTGAAGCAGCAGCGCGCCATCCGCACCTGTAGAACCGCTTTGCAGCACGCCCACGCCATCGGTCCAGCTCACCTCGGTGTTGGGCACCGGCTTGCCGTTGTCGCGCCGCGCGGTCCATACCAGCAGGCCACTCGACGCGGCCTTCACGACGGCGACCGTATCGGAAACGAACAGCAGCGTATGCGCGCGGTAGTTTCCGATCATGGCCTCGACGAGATAGAGCCCCGGCGGCAGCTTGCCGACCGGAATCATCACGTTGCCCGGCGGCGCCTCCAGGAAATTGCTGCTGCTGCCCGCGAGATTCACGTCCTTGGGCGGCTGAATGGTCTTCGCGTTCCAGATGGGGTAGCGAAAACGCGTGACCAGTTCATAGCCGCGCAGCGGCGCAAAGCGCGATTGAGGCTCGAAATGCGTGGGCGCGCCCGTCTGCTCGCCGAGCTTGAATTCGGGCTTCGCCTCGGTGACCTTGCTACGCGTCGCGAACGAAAGCACGCGCTGCCAGGCGCGGCGCGCGTCGCTGAGCCAGCGGTCCCACAGGTACGCGAGCGTGTTCGCGAGACCCTCGCCCTGATAGTTCGGCTTGATGTTCAGGCGATGCAGGTTCTTCTGCGCCTTGAGAAATGCGAGCGCATTGGGCACCTTGTAGACGACGATATCCGCGCCGCCATAGCCTTCGAGCTCCGACTGGAATTCGCGGCCCGGCGCTTCCAGACGCACTTGCGCGAGCTGGTTGCTGCCGAAGCTCGCATCGGAAAGCAGGAAGAACGGCTGGCCCTGCACGACCTGGCTGTCGTAACCGCTCGGCGTTGGCGCGCCCAGCGTGGGATTCGCGTCGATGCTCTGCTGCGCGGCGCTCTCACCGTTCGAGGCGTTGTCGCCGTCGTCGGCCCAGGCGGGCGTGGCGCTTAGGCAGACGCACAGCATGAACAGTGCGATCAGCGTGGCAAGCAGCGCCGAGGCGCGCGAACCTGCGCTGCATTTCGCATCGGAAATCCGGGCCGTTGCGGAAAATTTCGTATTGGAAATGCGCGAGAAAAACGGCGCAGCGGAACGCGGCGAAACAAGCAGACGTTGCATGGCGGCACTCATGGCGTCAGGAACGCGAAACGAAACACACCGACGAAGTTCGGATTGCCGTCGAACGGCTGCCAGCGGGAATCTTTCCATTGCATCAGATCGGAAACGGCGACTGCGCGCAGACCGCTATCGGTCGGCGTGACGGTGCCCGTGTGATAAGCGATGTAGCGGTCCAGCCAGATCATCAGATGCTGGTCGTCGCCTTGATCGAAGAACAGCAGGTCGCCCGGCAACGCCTGATTGACGTCGCGCGAAACGAAGCGGCTGTTGCGTTGAATGAGCGCGATGGCCGAAGCGTAGGCACCGACGCTGCCGTCGATGCGCGTCCAACGGTTCGCAAGCGTGCGCTGCGGCGGGCTCAGTTGCAGCTCGGGCGGCAGTCGGCTTGCGTCGCTGGCCTCGTTCATGCCGTTGGCCTTGAGCCAGCGCGCGTCATGCTCGCGCAGCGCCTCCATGGCCGCAAAGCGCACGAGGCCCGCGCAGTCGCGCTGGGTCCAGCGCGGCGTGGGACCACGGCGCATCTGCTGATCGACGATGCGCACGAACCACGCGCGAAATATCGTCGATTGCTCGGGTGTGAGCGCGTCGGGATCGGGTACGGGCTGCATCGGCATGAGCGCGCGCGCCGGGCCCGCAAGCGCTACGCCGAGCGCGGCCGCGCCGGCCGCCGCGCAACGATGGAGAAACCGGCGGCGCATGATCAGTCGCCGCTCGTGCCGGGCTGGGCCGGCCGATCGTCGGTGCTCTGCGCGGCGTCTGCGCTCGCGTCGCCGGCATCGTTGTCCGCGTCTTTCGGGCCTGCGCCCAGCGGATGTCCCGCTGCCGCGTCGCCGCGCGGCCCCTCGCTCGCTCGCGGCTCGACCTGCCACTCCACCGGCACCCAGCCCGCCGACGAAGGCAGCGAGTCCGGCAAGCTCAGCGCCAGCGGCGGATAGTTCGCCACCGCGTGCAGCTTCGGCAGCAGATGCGTGCGCGCGGCATTGCGGAAGATCGCTTCCTGATCGGCCGGCAGCGCACGGCCCGCCTCGCGCTCCACGAGCGCCGCAGCAGTGGACGGCGTGACCGACAGCACCGTGGTCGACAGGCGCTGCGGCGGGAGCGTGTCGGCGATGGCCGGATAACGCTTGTCGAGCACGGCGAGCGTGTCGTCCACGAGACGCGCGTCGGGCGAGAACACCACATAGCCGTGCGCGAGCGCGAGCGTCACCGGAAAGTAGCGCGGCGCGGAAAGCTGCGCCGCGTAGGGCGAGCCCGCACTCTGCGCCGTGCCCGAGCGCGCGCTCACCGCGCGCGTCCAGAGCGTGACGCCGGCGGACGGCTCGCGTGTCTGCACGGGCAGGCGGCGATAGCCAGCCTCGTTACCGGCCTTCGCCTCATACGCGCCGATGGCATCGCCAAAGACGCTCGCCAGCGCACCTTTGACCGCAGCCAGTTGCGCCGGATCCTGCGCCACCTCGGGCTTGAGGCGCGCGACGAACACGGGTGCCACCAGCGTCGACTTCGCATACCAGCACACACCCGCGGGCCCGGCGAGGCGCTCGCGCAAGACCTTCGACGCGGCTTGCTCGCCCTCGCCCAGCTTGTCGAGCAGATCGGTGGCATCGTTCCAGTCGACCGGCAGGCTCGCGCAAGCCGCCGCATTCGCAGGCAACGCGCGCCAGAGGTCGGCGCTGTCCCAGTGTTGCGGCAGATGGGCGGGATCGATCAGCGCGGCCGTGCTCCATGCGCCGCTCGCCTGCGCATCGTTCTTGCCCGACGCGGCGAAATCGAAACGCAGCGCATTGACGCCCGAGAAAAAGGCCTGATAACCGAACGAAAGATAATTGACCGAGACGATCAGCCGATGGCCATTCACGTCGGCGGGCGCATTTTCGAGGCGATACGTGCGCAGGGCGTCGTCGCCGCCGTCGTCGAGCATCTTCGCAAGCGCCTTGGCGCGCTCGCCGATCGTCTTGCCGTCGGCGTCGAGCAGAATGCCGGGCTCCGACATGATGATGAGCCGCTCACCCTTCGCCGCGAACAGCAGCGTATGGCCGACTGCGAGCTTGAGCGCGTAGACCGGTACGTCGCCGGAAAGCGTAGCCGCCTGACTCAGCTGGCTATCGCCGGCCGCGACGTTCGCCGCGGCCTGCATCAGTTTCGCGAGGCCGTTGCGGTGCATCGTCATCACCCAATAGCCGAGGCGGCCATCGGGAGAGCGCCACAGCAGCACGCGCGAGGGTTCGTCGAATACGCGCTTGATGAGTTCGTCGCGCCAGTCGAGATCATGCTCGAATGCGAGCCGCCGTACGGCGCCCTCCGCGGAAAGTCGCGTGGAACTGGATTCGTAATAATCGACGAAATCGCGCGTGAGCAGCGTACGCAGCAAAGGCACACGAATCATGTCGCGTGGCAAACGCGAAAGGGCTGCGCTCTCGATAATGGCGTCGGGATAACGAATATCGAAAGCGACTTCGTGAGATCGAAACGCCGACCTCCCTCCCAATGGGCGCCAAATCGCCTGAATGGCAACCAGCGCAGCGATTAAAACCGCAGCAATTAGCGCGGCCTTTTTGCGCGTTAACTTCATCGAATCAATCGCCCTGAATTGGAATATGGGTCTTCTTTCGTGCCGCCGCGCCCATTGGAGCACACGGCCGTTTGTTTACCGCGCGCGCCGACGCTTTCTACACGAACGGCTATTTCCAGTTGGCAGCGATGCTACCTTAAAATCCATTTAAACGGCGTGAATGATTCTGGACGCTAGACATATTCGCAATTTTTGACATTTTATCATTATGCATATTGCGTAGCGCATTATTGATTGCGCGGATTGCGACATCGAATTGAGCCGATGGGCGCGAGATTTGGCCCGTTTTTGCGGCACATCCAGGATCTGGTCGCGTGGGCACGACGAAGCCGCTCGTCAGGTAACGCGCGGACAGTGCCTGGTTTGCACAGGGCGCTTCATCGCAGGTATGCATATGCACGCGTCTCGCACAGGTCTGCGCCGGCATGCTGGGATCTCGCTGAAGCCGTACGGTCAATCGGCTTCGTGCACAGGCAGTACCTGCACGCTGATCGTGCGGTTATTCCAGAACATGTTGTGCACGCGCGGTTGCAGCATGCGCAAAACTTCGTCGGTAACGTTGGCGTAGTGCAGCAGCGCAGCTGGACGAGAGCCCGCACCCGCTACGCGTTGAATGTTGTCATACGGCGGGAAACCATACTTCTGCAAAAAAGCGTTGATCTCGTCGTCAGAAACACTTTCTTCGACGTTTCCAAGCAGCAATTCGGCCATGGCGCACCTGACTTCGACGTTGAGATTCGGCGTTCGGGTAGACGTTCAAGCGCTCATGATAGTGCGCGGCGCGATATGGCGCCGCCAGTTGGGCCATATGGTGGGGCAGATCGTTTTGGTGGCGTGCAGTTGCGCACGCTTTTCCGCATGCGTAAACGCCAGAACCCCGGTGCTCATTCTGAGCCACCGGGGTTCTGGACTTACTGCATAAGA
>NZ_CAJMZF010000063.1:0-29773 GCF_905220245.1 Paraburkholderia sp. J63
GGCATAAGCGATGTCCGCGCAATCGGCCCCGCTTTCTCGCGCAATCTGCTCGATCGCCGCGCGCAGCGGATCGAGCGGCGCAACCTCCGCCGCGCGCAATCGCGCCGCCAGCGCCTCAATATGGGCTTGCGTCATATTTGCCTCTCAGGTGTGTAAACAGGTGGCTGAATCAGCAGACGATACCCGCGAAGCCATCTCTCGCACCCTGCCGTTAGCGACTAGTCGGCGCGGCCAGTTACCGGGCGGCGCCTCATGCCCCCTGGCGTTTTCGTCAGGCTCGGCGCCCACCCAGGGGTTATCCCCGTGCGTGCGGCCTTTACAGCGCGATCCCGCTCACTTAACTTGCCCGTACTCCATTCACAGGAGCGCCAGCGGCCACGTCGCCGGCGCCGTATCGGTATGGCCCACGCCCCTTTTTCCCGCTTCGCCGGCATTCCGGTCGTCATCGAGACGAAGCTCGCGCCGCCGTCGCCGAGCACGCCGTGGCTCGAGCGCGCGCGCCTGATCGATCTGCTCGTCGCCGACGACACGCCGCGCGCGACGCTGCTATGCGCACCGGCCGGTTACGGCAAGACGGTTTTGATGAGCCAGGCCTACGCGCAATTGACCGACCGCCACGAGAAAACCGCATGGGCGAGCTTCGACCGGCACGACGCGACGCCGTTTCACTTCCTGCTCTACGTGATGGCCGCCGTGCGCCGCGCGTGTCCCGGCTTCGGCGCGCCGTTCTTTTCGCTGCTGGCGCAGGGCGGCGAGAGCGACGTCAACTTCTTTCTCGACGTCGCGCTCAAGGAGATTGCGACACTCAACGAGCAGGTGTGGATCTTTCTCGACGATCTCGATCAGGCCGCCTCGCCGGCGCTGCCCGATCTGCTGGAGGCGCTGATCCGCTACAGCTCGATGTCGGTGCGCTACGTGCTCTGCGCGCGCGACAGCCGCTATCTGAGCTTCTGGCAGTTGCGCGCGGAGCGGCGTCTCCAGGTCATCGACGCCTCCGCGCTCGCGTTCAGCGAGGGCGAGGCTCACGAATACCTGTCGAAGCACAGCGGCCAGGCCTTGGAGCCGGCCACCATCGATGCCCTCACGCATGCCACCGAGGGCTGGGGCATGGGCCTGCAGCTCGCGCGCCTCGCGATGGCGAAGCCCGGTGCGCAACAGGCCATCGCGGGGGCGCTGTCCGGCCGTCAACGCGACGTGAGCGGCTACCTCCTGCACAACGTGCTCGCGGCGCAGCCGCCCGACGTCTGCGAGTTCCTGCTGAAGACCTCGATCCTCGGGCGCCTGTGCGCCGAAAACTGCAACGCGCTCACGGGCGCCACGCACGGCCAGGCCATGCTCACGCGTCTCGAACAGGCCAACCTGTTCGTGCAGGGGCTCGACGCGCAAGGCACGTGGTATCGGTATCACCATCTGTTCCAGGAATTCCTGCAGCAGCAACTCCAGCTAACACGCGCCGACGAAATCGCCGCGCTGCGCAGCCGCGCGAGCCTCTGGTTCCGCGATCACCAGCTTGCCGAAGAAGCCCTGGAGCTCGCGCGCGCGACCGGCGACACCGCGTTTCTCGCGGCGACGCTCGACGCGATCTGCGGCACGCTCGCCTACACCGGCAATCACAGCGCGTTTCGCAACGCCATCGACGCAATCGAGGAAGCCGTGCTCGTGCGCTACCCGCGCCTCGCGCTCGACCAGGTGTGGATCGAGCTGATGAACTGGAACTTCCTCGCGGCCCGCCATCTGCTCGAACAAGTCGAGGAAAGCTTGCACGGCAATCCCCACGGCGGCGCGGGCGCGTTCGAGGAAACCTTGCTGCACCGGCGCCTGATGCTCGCGTTCCATAGCGGCGAGTTCATGAAGGCGGCGCGCTTGTCGGAGCAGTGGCTCGCCCGCTATCCGCGCGGCGAGCACTACGTGGTGGGCTCGGCGTATGTCGTGTTGCTGATGTCGCGCTCGTATCTGCTCGATACCGCCGGCGTCGCCATTGCGGCGCGCCAGGCCGAGAGCCTTTATCGCCACGCACAGCGGCGCAACGGCATGGTCTGGCACAACTGCATCATCGGCTTGACGCACGAGGCCTGCGGCGCGCTCGGTCCCGCGCTGCAGGCCTATACCGATGCGCTCGCGCTCTCGAAGGGCCTCGTCGGCGCGCCGCCCGGCGTGCTCGCGATGCCCGCCATCTTCACGGCGCAGATCTACTACGAGCAAAACGAGCTCGACCGCGCGCAGTGGCTGATCGATGCCCACCCCGCGTCGGCCAATCCGGGCGGACTGATCGACTACGTGGTGGCCTATGTGCTGACGCGCTCGAAGCTGCACGCGGCGGCCGGGCAAGCCGACGACGCATTGCGCGCGCTCCAGGACGGCATCGATCTCGCGAGGGCCCACCGGTTGCCGCGCATCGCCCAGCTTTTCGAAGGCGAGCGCGTGCGCCAGGAGCTCGCGCTCGGCCGTCTCGCCGACGCGCGCGAGCATGCCGCGCGCGCGGGCGTCGTAGGGATTGCTGCAGGCATGACGAGCGCAGCAGGCACGACCGGCGATGGCCCTGCCGAACCCGCGCCCGGCGTCACGGTCTGGGATACGGCCGATGTCGTAACCTGGGCGCGCATGATGCTCGCGAACGGCCAGCACCGCCAGACGCCGTCGCTGCTCAAACGCTGGATGGACTACTGCGCCGCGCGCAACGTGCACCGCCAGGCGATCGTCTTCGCGCTGCTGCTCGCCCGCGCGAGAGTGCTGGAAGGCGACACGGCCGCCGCGCTTCGCGTGCTGGCCCACGCGGTGAAAAAGGGCGCGGAGCTCGGCATCGTGCGCACCTTCGTCGACGAAGGCACGGTGATACGCGGCCTGCTCATCAAGCTCTACGAGAGCAAAGCCGCCCTCGACGCCACGGAAAAGGTCTACGTGCGCACCCTGCTGCGCGCTTTCGGCAGCCACGATGCGCCGCCAGGCGAACCCGTAGCCAGCGCCTCAACCGGCGGCGCGGCGCATACGCCGCTCAGCGGCCGCGAGCTCGAAATCCTCGCGCTCATCAGCCAGGGCATCAAGAGCAGTTTCGTTGGCTCGCGGCTCGGCATCAGCGAAGGAACGGTGAAGTGGCATCTCCAGCACGTCTTCCAGAAGCTCGGCGTGCGCAACCGCCGCGAGGCGATTGCGCGTGCGCGAGCGCTCGGGATCTTCGAAGCCTGATTCGGCCTCACGCGCTCATGCCGCTTTTGGCGAGCGGCAGGTGACGGATGCGCCGGCCACTGGCCGCGAAGATCGCGTTGCAGAGCGCGGGCGCGATATGCGGCACCGCCGCTTCGCCGACGCCGCCGGGCGGGTCCGTACTATCCGTCACCAGGTACACCTCGATGCGCGGCGACGCCCCCATGCGCAGCAGCGGATAGTCGTCGAAATTCGACTGCACGCTTTGGCCGCGATCGAACGTGATCTCGCCATAGAGCGCCGCGGAAAGGCCGAACACGATCGCCCCTTCGATCTGGTTGCGCACGCCATCGGGATTCACGATCATGCCGCAATCCATCACGCACACGACGCGGTCGACGCGCACGTGATCGCCCTCCACGGTGACCTCGGCGATCTGCGCCACCTTGGTGCCCCAGAAGTCGTGCACGGCGATGCCGCGCCCCGATCCCGCGGGCAAGGGCTGCCCCCAGCCCGCATGATGCGCGGCCAGATCGAGCACGCGCGCGAGCGCTTCGCTGCCGTGCTTGCGCAAGAGCAGCGTGCGCCTGAACGCGAGCGGATCTGCGTGCGCATGATGCGCGAGCTCGTCGACGAACGACTCCACCGCGAAGCAGGTATTCGAGTTGCCGACCGAGCGCATCCATTGAACGGTCGGGCCGGCCTCGGGTGACTGCAGCGTCACGAGCAGATTCGGCACCGCATAGGGCAGGTCTTTCGCGCCGGCCACCGAGGTCGTGTCGATGCCATGCTCGATCAGGAATGCGAACTCCGTGGCGCGCATCGGCGACTCGGCGACGATGCGATGGGTCCAGCCCGTCACCGCTCCGGCATCGTCCAGCGTGGCCTCCAGCAGGTTCATGGCCCCCGGGCGATAGAAGCCGCCGCGTATGTCGTCTTCGCGCGCCCAGACGTTCTTGATCGGCCGCCCGGCGAGGCCAGGCATCTTCGCGCGCAACGCGCCGACGATCTGCGCCGTTTCGAGCACGACGTCCTCGTTCGGGCTGCCGCGCCTGCCGAACCCGCCGCCCATGTGCAGCGTCGTCACTCGCACGGACTCGGGCGCGAGGCCCAGCGTGCGCGCGACCACGGCGCGGTCGAGGCTCGGGTATTGCGTCCCCACCCAGACGTCGCATCCTTGCGGCGTCGCGCGGATCGTGCAGTTGAGCGGCTCCATGGGCGCATGCGCGAGAAACGGCACCGAGTAGGCGGCGCTAACCGTGGCCCGCGCGTGCCGCCGCGCCGACGCCGGATCGCCCACCTTCGCGGCAATCTTCCCATCGTGCTGCGCAAGCGCCGTGAAATGCCGCTCCAGCTCCGCGCTCGTGAAAGCCGCGTTCGGCCCCAGATCCCATTCGACGGCCAGCAACGCCCGCGCGCTGTGCGCCGCCCAATAGTGATCGGCGACCACGGCCACGCCTTGCGGCAACTCGACGATCGCGCGCACACCGGGCACGGCGGCGGCCTCCTGCGTGCGATACGCGCGCAGCTTCGCGCCGGTGACCGGTGCGCGCGCAACCATCGCGGTGAGCAGGCCCGGCAAGTCGAAATCGAGCCCATAAACAAGCTGCCCCGTGACGATCTCGCGGCTTTCGAGGCGCGGCAAGGGACGCCCGATCAGCTTGAACTGCTTCGGGTCCTTGAGCTGCACGGCCTTCTTCGCGGGCGGGCGCAACGCGGCCGCCGCGGCCACCAGTGTGCCGTAGCGCGCCTCCAGACCGGACGGCCCGCGCACGCTGCCCTCGCCTGTCGTGCATTGCCGCGGCGAGACCTTCCATTGGTTAGCGGCGGCCTGCACGAGCATCGAGCGCGCGGCGGCGGCCGCTTGCCGTGTCGTGTCGTAGAAGACCGCGACGCTCGTGCTCGCCGCCATCGCCTGAATCCCATGAAAGAAAGGATTGCCAAATACTGGATCGACGGGTGCGGCCTCCACGCGAATGCTGTCCCACGGCGCGTCGAGCTCGTCGGCCAGCACCGCCGCGAGCGCCGTGAAGATCCCCTGCCCCATCTCCGCGGCGCCGACGATGGCCGTCACCCGGCCGTCCTCCGCGATGCGCAGAAACGCGTTCGGCTGGAACACCGTGCCGCGCAAGGCGGCCTCGCGCACGGCGCCCCGCGCCGGCAGCCGGAAGCCGATGCACAGCGCGGCGCCGCCGAGCACGCCCGCCTTGAGCAGCGCGCGCCGTTTGAGCGAGAGTTTGGGAGAAGCGGACGTGCTCATCGCGCGGCTCCCTTGGCGTTGTGGGCGAGTCCCGCCGCGGCCTCGTGGATCGCCGCGCGGATACGAGTGTAGGTGCCGCAACGGCAAAGATTGCCGCTCATGGCCGCGTCGATATCGGCGTCGCTCGGATGCGCATTTCCCGCGAGCAGCGCCGCCGCCGACATCAATTGCCCCGGCTGGCAATAGCCGCATTGCGGCGCCTGGTGCTCGACCCACGCCTGCTGCAACGCGCGCAATTGCTCGGACTCGAGTCCTTCGATCGTCTGCACGCGCTTGCCGACCACCGCCGCGATCGGCAACACGCACGAGCGCACGGCGGCGCCCTCCAGATGGACCGTGCACGCGCCGCATTGCGCCTTGCCGCAGCCGAACTTCGCGCCGCGCAGCCGGAGCAGTTCGCGCAGCACCCAGAGCAAGGGCATCTCGGGTGCCGCGCTCACCCGGAAATCGCGGCCGTTGACGTTGATTGACCACATCGGTGTTTCCATCGCGCCTCCTGTCCTGTTCGGAACTTCAGAAGAAATGCTGGATGCCGACGGCCGCGCCGAATTGCGACCCGCCCGAGGCGGGGCCCGCTCCGACCATCGACGCCACGGCGTTCGCACCCGTCGCCTTTTGGTACATCAATTGCTGGTAGAGGCTCGTGCGCTTCGAGAGCTGCCACGCATTGGAAAGCGCCACCGTCACCCAATGGCCGCCGGCAAAGTTCTCCACCGTCGCGCCCGCACCGAGCGTGTCGGTCTGGAACGCGTAGGTCACGCCGGTGTCGACGGTGTTGGCGACGCTGCTTCCTTCCCCTGCGCCGATCGGCGCCGCGATGCGCGTCTGCGTGAACAGCACATGAAGCAGCGCGCTGCCCAGCGCATAGCTGCCACCCACGCCCCAGTTCTCGACGTTTCTCGCGACGATCTGCGCACCCGGCAGCGGCGCACCGAACAAGGACTTCAAGCCGATGAAGCTGGCCATTTCGAGGTAGCGGTCGTTCTCGTTCGCATAGGCCGCGCCGAAGCTGAACGATCCGATCTGGTACTTGAGCGTGAACCCGTAGTTGCGGCCCGCCGCGAACGCGCCGGGATGATTGCCGAAGCCGAACTGGGCGCCGACCGACAGCCCGCGATACGACGCGCTCAGATACTTGACCGAGTTGTCGAACTCGAACGTATTGGCGAGCTCGTCCAGGTTGCCTTGATGAAACGCCGAGAAGCCGCCGCCCAGATACGCGGTGCTGTACGGACTCAAGGTGTCGTACATAAAGCTGGGCTGGTGGCCGAACGTGAGGTTGCCGAGCGCATCGGACTTCAGGCCTACCGACGATTCGCGCTGGAAGATCTGGCCGGGCACGACGAGCTTGCCGCTATTGAGCGAGTAGCCCGCTTCGAGCCGGAACACGGCGCGCAGGCCGCCGCCGAGATCCTCCGCGCCAGTCAGGCCGAACAGGTCCGGCACGAGATTGCCATCCTGGTTCAGGTAAAGCGGCCTGCCGTTGACGTTGCTGAAATACGCGACCGCGCTGTCCACGTTGCCGTATAGCGTCACCGTGCTTTGCGCGTGCGCCTGGGTCGCCGCGAAGCACGCGGTGGCCGCGAGCGCCAAAAGTCTCCTCTCCATTTAATCTTGACTCCTGATCAATATTGTTATGTCGAAGGCGTTCGTGTGCCTTTTATGTCTTTGTCCCGCTCAGTGGTCCCGTCTAGATTTCAGCACCCGTTCCCGCCGCGCGCCGTTGCCGCCAGGCGAGCGCGAGCCGATGCACCACGACTGCCGTGACGAAGGTGGCCGGCGCCGAGACGCTCGCATACTCGCTATTCATGAGCACGAGCCCGACCACCGAGCCCGCGATTCCGCCCGCCGCCGCTGGCCGGTTCAGCGCCACCACGCCGGATGCCGGTTCGGCCTGCACGTCGCCCAGCAGGATATGGCTCAGCACCACGCCCACCCACGCCACGATAAACACGCCCTGGTAAGCGAGCGCCAGCAGCAGATGCGCGAACAGATTCGAGAGCATCAGCGCATAGACCACCACGCCAATCAGGATCACCCAGACGAGACGCGGCAGATTGAGCCGGAACGCCTGCGAGAAAAACGCATGGGTGTTCAGCGTCGCCAGCAGATAGCTCGCCGTGTTGATGCGCGTTTGCGTGACCCAGAGGAACGCGAATCCCCAGACGCCCATCAGCGTGAGCAGCGCGAATACGACCGAAATTTCCGAGAGCGGCCCGCCCGAGGGAATCGTCGCGACGAGATAGATGCCGGCCGTGCCGTTCACGAGAAACGTCATGGTCCAGAACGGCGCGCCGAAGTTGATCAGGCTGTGATACGCGACGTCCTGCTCGCGGCCGAAGCGCGCGAAGTCGAACGCGGCCATCATCATCGCCCAGCAGCCCATGTAGTACACGAAGCAGTGCCACCAGCCGTTCGCGGGCGCCCCCGTGGCCGGCCCGAAGTCGAGCCAGTTCGCGTGATACCCGTAGCGCCAGGTCGCCATCGCAATCGCGCCGATGAGGCCCGCCACGTAGAACGGCAGCAGCACGCCGTTGAGCTTGTCGAGCCAGTTCTGCACACTGCCGAACACGAGCGGCACGCTGTAGCCCACCACGATCAACGCCGCGAGCGCGTAAGGTACGGCGGGCCATAGATGCGAGATCGCGACGGCCACCACCGAGCTCTCGAACACGGCGTAGTAGATGTTCGTCGCCGCGAAGATCAGCGTGGCCACCACCGCGCCCGTGCGTCCGAACACGGCTTGCGACGTGAGCGCCATCGAGAAGCCCGTGCGGATGGCGTAGCGCGCGATCACGCGGTTCACGAGCGAGTAGGCCACGATCGAGAGCAGCATGCCGATCAGCGCGTTGCGCGTGCCGTAGTTCAACGCCAGCGTGGCGCCCACGATCAGCAGGAACATCATGCTGCACATCGACCACCATGCCATCGTCAGTGCGAACCGCGGCATACGGGCATTCGCCGGCACGGCGACCGTGGAAAGGTCGGTCGCCTCGCCGGCGAGGCCGGATTGCATTTCCGTCATCGCCGTCTCCTTACGCTTGATTGAGGTTGGACGCCGCCGCGCAGGGAGCCTGCTTGCGGAACCGGCCTTGTACGTGCTTCTCCTGCTGGACCGGGCCGCGCGCGTGCTCGCTCGCGAAGCGCCGCCACATCAGCAGCTCCAGGTCGCAGCCCATCAACACCTCGCGGTCCCAGCCCGACTCCGCGTCGTAGAACTTCGCGATCGCCTCGCGCGCCTCGATGTCCTCCTTCGTGAAGCCATCGACGTTGGGCACCTTCCAGAGCGGCACGCCAAGCTCGCCCGACTCCCATGCCTTGCGCTCCGCCTCCGAACCGACCTTGCGGCAGCCGTACTGCACGTAGTAGTGCGAATTAGCATCGCGCGGCACGAAGAACTCGCCCGTGCTCACGCCGGGGCTCGGCCACGGCGAAATGCGCGTGCCGCACGGCAGCCACAGTGCCACGTCGATCTCGAAGTCGTGCTCCTGGAGTTCGCGCAGGCGCTCCTCCGAAAGCCCGCGCGCCATCGGCACGGTGTAATGGGTGTCGGGGGTCTCGCCGCGCCCCGGAATCGTGGTGTCGAAGCGCATCGCGGTATCGGACGCGCAGCGCGTGAAGCCCTTCGGGCCGTCCTGCGGCGCCGCGTACTGAATCACGTCCGCGAGCCGGTCAAGGTCCGGCACCCAGCCGAGCGACATCGGCAAGCGGTTGTCCACGGCGAAGGTCGACCAGTTGTGAATGAAGTGATGCGCGGGATCGAACGAGCCTTCGCAGCCGATGCGCCAGTTGCTATGCACGATATCGATCTCGGCCACGTACACGGCGTTGTCTTCGTCGAGGAAGCCGGGCGGCACGTCCTGCGCGAGCGGCGGTGGCGCGATGTCGCCGATGAATACGAAGATCAGCCCCTTCACTTCCTCCACGGGGTAGACCTTGATTCCGGGGCGGCCGACCAGCTTCGAATCGGGCATGTTGAGAATCGTGCGGATCGAGCCGTCTTCGAGGCTATAGGTGAACGTGTGCACCCAGCAGGTCACGGTGTCGTCGGAGAGGCAGAGCGGCTTTTCGGAGAGGCGCGCGCCGCGATGGCAGCAGCGGTTCTCGATAGCGTGCACGCGGCCGTTGCGCCGCATGAGCAGGATCTCCTCGCCCAGCGGCGTGACGACGCGCGAGGCGCCTTCGCCGAGGTTGCGCGTGAGCTCGACCGGATACCAGTAGTCGCGCAGGCCGAGCGTGGCATCGAGCCACTTTTGCCATGGCCGTTCGCCGGCCGGACGCGTGCCCGCATCGGCGGGCTGCACGTCGGGGATATAGCGGCAGGTTTGTTCGATCAGCGTTGCAGTAATGGGATTGCCCATGGATGTTTTCCTCGCAGGCGTCGCGTGTGGGGTCATACGGAATTCATACGGCCATGCCGCCGTCGACCGACAAGGTCGTGCCGGTCACGTAGGCCGCTTGCGGCGAAAGCAGCCAGAGCACCGCATCGGCCACCTCGTGCGGTTGCCCGATGCGTCCCATCGGAATGACGGCGTCGAGCAGATGCACGTCGCCGCCCGCCGAGCGCAGATAGTTCGGCGTTTCGGTCGCGCCGGGGCACACGGCGTTGACGCGGATGTTGCGCGTCGCGCATTCCTTCGCCACCGCGCGCGTGAGGCCGACCACCGCGTGCTTGGCCGCAACGTAGTGAGCGATGCCGTTCATCCCGCGCAGCCCGAAAATCGACGCGTTATTGACGATCGCGCCGCCGCCGTTGCGCAGCATCGCCTCGACCTGATACTTGACGCCGTAATAGACGCCCTTGAAGTTCAGGTCGATCACCCATTCGGACTCCTCCACAGAGGTCGCCTCGATGGGCTTGAAGTCCGCGTGGCCGCCCGCGTTGTTGAACGCGAAATCGAGCTTGCCGAAGCGCTCGACCACGAAGGCGACGAGCGCTTCGTTGTCTTCGCGGCGCGAGGCGTCCATGGTCTTGATCTCGGCGCGGCCGCCCGCGCTGACGATCTCTTCGCGCACGGCCAGCAGTTTGTCGGCGCCGCGTCCCGCGAGCACCACGGTCGCGCCTTCGCGCGCGAGTGCGAGCGCGCTCGCGCGCCCCATGCCCGAGCCCGCGCCCGTGACCAGCCCTGTCTTGTCCTTCATCAGCATGCCCTGCTCCTCCTTGAAAAATTGTTCGGTCCGCGCCCGGCTCGCCTCACGCGAGCCCGGTCTGCGCACGCGTGCGCGTGCAGGTATCGATCACCACGTACAGCACGGTCTTGATCGCGTTGAGCAGATCGGGCACGTGCATCACGCCCATTCCGCCGAGTCCTTCGCTGCAGTCCGGCTGCGCGGGCGCATTGCCGGGCCACGGATAGCCGACCCGCACGAGCGGCAAGCCGAGCTTGGCCATCACGGCGGCATCGGTTTGTCCGCTCATGCGCGGCGCGCCGGGGTAGCGCACGCCGCCATGCGTGTGCTCCCATGCGCGCGTGGCCGAGCGCACGATCCAGTTGTCCGGGTCGACGCGTGAAGCCGGCACCGAGGCCACCATCTCCCACGCGATCCGCGCCTCGGACACGCCGCGCGCGATCTCGCGCATCTGCGCCGAGAATTCGGCGAGCACGTCCGCAGGTGTTTGCGCCGGCGTGGTGCGCAAGTCCAGATAGATCTCCGTGATCGCGCTCGGGAAGGCCACGCGATCGGGCCAGCCGCCGCGCACGGCCGAGATCCAGCCCTGCGGCTCGACCTGACCCGCCGCATGCACGCGCGTGTACTGCGGCAGCCACGCTTCGAGTTGCTCGATCACGCATGCGGCCGGCACGATCGAGCTGCGAAAGCCCGGCGTGCCGCGCGGCACCCCCGCGTAGCCCATGGTCCCTTCCACGCTCACCTTGAACCAGCACAGGCCCGGGTGCTCGTAATAGATCTCGTCCCACGGCTTGAGGACCACCCCGAAATCGGCGCTCACACCATGCGTGAGCAGGTGCATGACGCCGCTGCTCAAGCCCGCGTGCGCGCGCGGCGCGACGCGCACCGGCATGCCGCCGCCCGCGAACGCGAGCACGAGATCGCCGCGCAATTCGGGCGCGGCTTCGGCAAGCGCGTGAACCGCCTCGATCAACGCAGCGGCCATGCCCTTCGGGTTCGACGCGCCGAGCCCGACCACGGTGTCGCCTCGCACGCTGGCCTGCGGCTTCATATCGGCGCTGAGCGCGCGTCCGGCCCAGGGGAGGTCCTCGCGTTCATCGGCTTCGAGATGCGTGTCGATGGGGGCGTAGAGCATCACGCTCGGGCCGTCGCCGCGGCCAGCGAGGCGCCCATGGACGTTCGCCGAATCCGCCGTGACCGGCTGCACCGCTGCGGCCAGTCCCATCGCATCGAGCCGCGCGGCGATGAAGTCGCAGATCGGCCGCTCCGCGCCCGTTGGGCTGTGAATGCCGACGAGATCGGCCAGCAGCTCGCGCAGGCGCGCCGGCTTCACCTGTGCACATGCACGCTCGAAGAGCGCCTGCCTCGCTGTGTCGAACTCAGGCGTTGTCGTGGTGTTCGCCATCGAATGTCGTGCTTCCGGATGAGTGATTCTTTGGGTTGTTGCCGGGATCAACCGATTGAAACCGCGGTATGCCCGGCCATCCACGCGGCGCAGGCCAGCAGCGCTTCGTCGCCGCCCACCGGCCCGACGACCTGCACGCCGAGCGGCAACTGCGCGGCGCCGCGATCGACGGGGAACGTCACGCATGGCACGCCGAGCAGCGTCCAGACGCGGTTGAACACGGGATTGCCCGTGAACACCGGATCGCTGGGCGCCTCGCCCGGCGCGGCGGGCGTCAGCAGCACGTCCACATCGCGCATCACCATGCGGAAGTACTCGCGGCACGCGTGGACCTGGCGCCACGCCTCCTGCTCGTCGAGCTCGGCATAGCTGAGGCCATCGGCGAGCAACTGGCGAAACGCGGCGCTCAGGCGCGCGCCGTGCGCGTGCCGCTCGTAGGTGTAGGCGCGCGCGGCCTCGCGGCACATCACGATCTGATGCGCGCCGTGCAACTGGTCGAACTGACTCGGCAGCACTACTTCGGATAACTGAGCACCGTGCGCGGCGAGCTTCGCCGCGGTGCGCTCGAACGCGTCGCGCATGGGGACTTCGGCGCTGAGCCAGCGGTCCGTGCGGCATACGCCCACGCGCAACGCGCGCGCGGGCCGCGGCACGTCCGCGGCGAGCCCGAAGGCCTGCCCGATCAGGTCGAAGTCGGCAAACGAGCGCGCGAGAAAGCCCAGCGTGTCGAGCGACGGCGCGAGCGGCTTGATGCCCGCCACGTCGAAGCGGCCGAAAGTCGGCTTGTAGCCGAGCACGCCGTTGAAGCTCGCGGGCCGGATCGTCGACCCCGAGGTCTGCGTGCCGAGCGCGATGCCGGCCTGGAAGTCGGCGACGGCGGCGGCCGACCCGCTCGACGAGCCGCCTGGCGTATGGCGCGGATCGTGCGGGTGGCGGGTCTTGCCCGCGTGATAGGCGGCGAACTCC
This sequence comes from Paraburkholderia sp. J63, assembly GCF_905220245.1. Classification (NCBI taxonomy): domain Bacteria; kingdom Pseudomonadati; phylum Pseudomonadota; class Betaproteobacteria; order Burkholderiales; family Burkholderiaceae; genus Paraburkholderia; species Paraburkholderia sp. J63. Next base: position 12,903 of record NZ_CAJMZF010000063.1, read on the forward strand.
GTGGTCACGGTCTTGCCGAGCACGATCGCGCCGGCCTCGCGCAGGCGCCGCACGCAAGCGGCGTCCTCCTGCGGCTGATGCGCCGCGTAAATCGGCGAGCCGTAGCGCGTGGGCATGCCGGCGGTGTCGATCATGTCCTTGATGCCGACCACCACGCCATGGAGCACGCCGTGCTGCGGCCCCGCGTCGAGGCGCCGGGCCGCCGCGCGCGCGCCGGCGAGATCGAGATGCTCCCAGGCGCGCACCGCATCGTCGCGCGCCTCGATGCGCTCGATGCACGCTTCGAGCAGATCGGTCGCGCTCAGGCGCCCGGCGCGGATCTGCGCCGCCGCCGCGGCGGCGCTCAGGCGCGCCGCGCTTTCGGTGTCGAGTGTCTTCATGTTGGTCCCTGGTCCCGTTCGGGTCAGCGCAGCGGCGCGGCCGGCTGCTGAAGGTGATGTCCCCACAGACGCGGGCTGTCGTAGAAGACCACCTGCCAGTCCGCATCGATCTCGCGGCCGCCGTAGCCGTACTCGACGGCCCAGCCGCCCGGCGTGTGCATGTAGAACGACGTCATCTGATCGTTCGAGTGCTTGCCGAGCGTGAGCACGAGCGGCACGCCCAGCTCGCGCACGCGGTCGTAGGCGCGGCCCACGTCGTCCATTGCGTTCGCCTGCACCATCACGTGATTCATCTGCCCCGGCGCGCTGCCATACACGGGATTCATCACCGCGAGACTGTGATGCCGGCTGTTGCAATGGAGAAACGTCACGCGCGCGATATCCCAATGCACGTAGTCGCTGGGCTCGAAGCCCAGTACCTGGCGATAGAAATGCACCGCGGCCTCGGGGTCGGCGCTCGCGAGCACGAGATGGCCCAGGCCTTCGCTGCCGGTTCTGAAGCCCGAAAGCGCCGTGGCCGAAGCGAACGGCATGGGGTCTTCGATGCCGCCGAAAAAGAGCTCGATCGCGACGCCGTCGGGACCCGCACAGCGGTACATCTCGTACACGGCGCGCTGCTCGCACAGCGCGTCGTCCGCGCGTGAGAACGCCACGCCCTGGGCTTCGGCGCGTGCGACCAGCGCATGCAGCGCGTCCAGCGAGTCCAGTTCCCAGCCGATATATGCGAGCGCATCCTGCGCCGCCGGCGTGAACGTGAAGCGCTGGCGCCGCGCGTCCATGCGCCACGAGACCGCGCCATCCACGTCTCCCGTGGACGATGGCCTGCGCTGCAGGCCCAGCACGTCGCCGAAAATGGTCTCCACCGCGCCCATGTCACGCACCGCGTAACCGAGATAGCCGAGCCTGCTTACCCCTGCACTCATGCGAAAATCCTCCTGAAGACGCGTGAAATTCAGGATTCCAGAAGGAATTCGGTGACGACGCGGTCGTGCTCCTCGGGCCGCTCCCACTGGGGCCAATGCGCGGCGTCGGCCACGATGTGCACGCGCGAATCGGGGATCGCGCGCGCCATTGCCTCGGCCGTGTCGGGGCCGGCCACAGGATTCTTCTCGGTCCACAAGAGCAGCGTGGGCACCTCGATCCTCGCGAGGTCCGGTGCGCGGAACAGATAGTTCTTGCACTCGGGCGCGAACAGATGCTCGTAGTACGCGATCAACGCATCGCGCGTCTGCGGACGCGACCAGAGCGCGAGACGCACGTCGACGATCTCGTCGGTCGTGCCGCCGAGCGGCATCAGCCAGTGCATGCGCCGCTCGATCGTTTCGCGCGACGGATTGCGCAGCGCGTTGATCGACGCCTCGCGCAGGCTGGCCATCTCGCCGTTGCGCTCGGTGCCCATGTCCATGCCCCACGCAGTATTGAGAATGATCTTCTCGACGCGCTGGGCAAAGCGCAGCGCCACGTCCATGGCGACCCAGCCGCCCAGCGATTCGCCTTCGAAGCTCGCCCGCTCGATGCCGAGCGCGGTGAGCAGCGAGAGGATCTGGTCGGTGAACTGCCGGCACCAGTTGCCATCGACGAACGCCGGACACGAAGACTGACCGTGCCAGATGAAGTCGGGGCAAATCACGCGAAAGTGTTTCGACAGCCGCTCGACGTTGCGCGAGAACGCCTCGGCGTGGCCGCCGCCGCCGTGCATCATGACCAGCGCGGGGCCCTCGCCCGCCTCGATGATCCGGGTGCGGTACGGGCCGTGTTCAACGTGGCGGATCTGTGCGTTGATCAGGTCGCTGTGAATCGTCGTCATTAAATCGTTCTCCTGAATAGACGGATGATGAAATCGGGGAAGCTATCGGGCCGCGCTCAAAGGTCGAGCGTCAGCGTTTCCGAGCGGGCGCGCGAGCAGCAGAGCACCAGTTGCCGGCCCTCGCGGCGTTCGGCGTCGGTGAGCCAGGTGTCGCGGTGATCGGCCTCGCCATCGAGCAAGCCGACGACGCAGGTGCCGCAGACGCCCTGCTCGCACGAAGCCGGCACGGCAACGCCATGAGCGTGGAGCGTGTGCAGGAGCGAACGATGGGCGGGCACCTCGAATGCCTGGCCGCTGCGCGCGAGCACGACGCGGAAGGCGCGCTCGCCCGAGCCCGTTGCCGCCGGCGGCGAAAACCGCTCGAAGTGCAGCGCTTCTTGCGACCACGTGTTACGCGCGGCACCGAGCACGTGATCCATGAAGCCACCGGGACCGCAGACATAGAGGTGCGCATCGTCGCCACGCGCCGCCGCGGCCAGATGGGCGGCATCGAATGACGCGGACGCGGGCGCGGCCTCGTCGTCGAAATGAAACCGGACCGAACCCGCGAACGGCGCGCTCGCCAGCTCCGCAACGAAGGCCGCACGCGCACGGCTGCGCGCGCAGTAATGAAGCTCGAACGAGCGGCCGCTTTCATGGAGCGTCTGCGCCATCGCCACGAGCGGCGTAATGCCGATGCCACCGGCCAGCAATACCGAATGAGCCGCCGATTCGTCGAGCTCGAACGCATTGCGCGGCGCGCTCACGGTAAGCTCGTCGCCTTCGTGCAGCGTCTCGTGCAGGAGCCGCGAACCACCGCGCCCGTCGGGCTGCTTGAGCACGGCGATGCAATAGCGGTGACGCTCCGCGGGCGAATTGAACAGCGAATACTGACGCGTCACGCCGGGCGCGATCTGCACGTCGATGTGCGCACCCGCCGCGAAAGAAGGCAGATTGTCTCCATGCGGATCGGACAGCTCCAGCGAGACGATGCCCTCCGCCTCCTGCCGACGCCGCGTGACGCAAACCGAAAATGAGTCCATGTTTCCACCGTACTGACAATCTCTCGTTCTCGTGACACTCCGGCCTGTGCTGCTGGCCGGGTGGTGTGCAATGAGTATCGTTCGGGATTGGTGCGGTGGGACCTATCTTTTCCGGCTAGTGGGCGCGGTGGCGCGGCCTGCCGCGCTACGAGACTAACGCGCCAGCACTTCAGGGCCGTTCGCCGAGAACACCACCACACTCCGGCCCGCGCCGACCACCGCCGCGGTCAACGCCGTCCTGTCGGGCCGCTGCCGGCCGGTGAAGCTCGCGCCGTCGTCGCGGCTCGACATCGAGATGCCGTCCAGCCCCACAGCGACCACGCTGCGCTCCGCCACCGCGACCAGCGCCGTCACCGAGCTCTTGAACGGCGTCTTTGCCGGCTGCCAGTGCGTGCCGCCATCGGTGCTGCGGTAAACCGTGCCGCGCAAGCCCGCCACCAGGAGCGTGCCGTCTTCCAGCGCCGCCCCGGTCCAGAACGAGCCCGCATAGCCCGTGTCGATGCTGTCCCAGGTCTTGCCGTCGTCGCTCGAACGCAGCACGCGGCCCTGCTCGCAGGCGACATAGAGCGCGCCATTAGCGCCCGCAAAGATGGCGTAGAGATTGCGCGCGAGCTTCGCGCCCGGCGGCGAAACCGGCACCGTCGACCACGTGGCGCCGCCGTCCGTGGTGTGCAGCATCAGCGACCAGAGGCCGACCGCCCAGCCTTCTTCGGGCGTGCGGAAGTAGACCGAGAACAGTGGCTGGTCGACGCTCGTGTCGTGGCGTTGCAGGCTCCAGTGCTCGCCGCCGTCGGTCGTCTTGAGGATCGCTCCCCAGTGCCCTACGGCCCAGCCCGTGTGTGCGTCGGCGAACGATACGGCGGTTAGTGTGGAGGCTATGGGTACTTGTTGGGACTGGCGGAATGTTTTGCCGCCGTCGTCGGAAAGTAGCACGACGCCGTGGTCGCCAACCGCCACGATGCGCGCGCCGGCGTGTGCCGCGGCCAGCATGCGTGTGTGTAGCGCGGCTGTGTTGATGAGTGCTGGGGCGATTGTGAGGGTGGGGGTTGATGCGGCCGCTGCTGTCGCCGCCGGGTGGCCTGTGCATGCGAGGAACGCCGCGCCTGATAGCAGCGCTAGTTTCGTGTGGAGGGTCTTGGGCATTCTGTTTGGTCCGTGGGTTTGGGTGGGGGTCGTGAGGTGCTTTTTTGTGCGGGTTTATGGGCTTTTCGCGTTTCCTTGTGTTCGTGTCGGTATGCATGCGTTGCCCCTGTGCGGGGCGGCACCTACTTTCTTTGCGGCGGCAAAGAAAGTAGGCAAAGAAAGCCGCTCACACCGCCAGTGTGACGCAGTCCATAAACAGCCGTTTAAGGGGAATGGTATAGGCGCGTCCGCCATCTCGCGCCATACCACTCAGTGACAAAGGACTCATTCATCCCGTTGCTCGCTACGCGCGCAACGGTCGGGTCTGCATGGGCAACCAGGGGGCTATCTGTACACACGACCACGCATGCGCCCCGGGGGGGGCGGTTATGCCCCACGGCGCGCGCAGCGCCGCCGGATGTGAGGGTGCCTTGTCACTTTGTTTGGTGGTGCGAAATGACGGATGCTCCTATACCTTTCCCCCTTAACGGCAGTTTTTGGACTTCGTCACACTGGCGGTGTGAGCGGCTTTCTTTTGCCTACTTTTCTTTGCCGCTGCAAAGAAAAGTAGGTGCCGCCCCGCACAGGGGCAACCCTGGCATACCGACGTGAATACAAGGAAACGCGAATACAAGAAACCGCGCCCTTAGTGGCTAAGCACCCCAGGCGCCCGCGCCGGCTTGCGCCTTGGAAACACCCGATCCAGCGTCACAGCCAACGCCGGCAGCGCAGTCATCGCCATCACCAGATTCACCACAAACATAAACGCAAGCAGCTTCCCCATATCCGCCTGAAACTTCAGCGCCGAGAGCCCCCAGGTCGCCACACCGGCGGCCAGCGTAATCGCGGTAAAAATCGTCGCCATACCGACTTCGAGAATCGCGTGCTCGAGCGCCTTCGCGGTAGGCTCTCCGGCCGCGAGATGCCCTTGCAGCCGGTTATAGATATAAAACGCGTAATCGACGCCAATACCCACCGCCAGCACCATCACGGGCAACGTAGCCACAGTCAAACCGATCTCGAACGCCTTCATAAACCAGTAGCCAATGAACGTCCCAACCGTAAGCGGCAGACAGCACGCAACCACCGCCCGCAGGTCGCGATAAACCGCAAACACCAGCACGACAATAGCCGCATAGACATACAGCATCATCGGCAACTCGCTCTTCGCCACTTCGTCGTTGATCGCAGCGAGCACGCCCGCATTACCAGCAGCAAGACGCACACGGATACCCGCCACCGGATGCGCGTCGCGATACTGCTTGACCGCGTCGATCACGCGATTGATGGTGCTCGCCTTGTGATCGCTCAGATAGAGATTCACAGCCGTCATGCTGCAATCCTTGTTCATATAGCCGCGCACACGCCCGATCTCGGTAGAAAGCCCTGCATAGTTATACGAATCGATCGGCACCACGTTCATCTTCGGATTGCCTTCGTTATAGCCCTCGTTGTAAGTGCGCAGCATGTCCGGATACGAACTCACCGAGACCACGCCAGGCACGCCACCGAGCACGTACTCAAGGTTATCGTCATAGGTGCCCACCGCCGGATTCCCGCACGAGTTGGGTGGCGCTTCGATCACGACAGTGAGCCAGTCGAGCCCCACGTCGAAGCTGCTTGCGATCGACACGGCGTCGCGATTGAAGCGCGCCTGTGGCCGCAGCTCGGGCGCGCCGGGCTGCAGCGTACCCACCACGCGATCGCGGCTCTCCCACACCGAAGCCGCGAGCACGCCCGTGACAACAACGAGCACGATAGCCGCATTGCGCGGCTCGGACACGCGCGCGAGCACGCGCAGCCAGCGCGAGCGGCGCAGGTGCCGCGCCATCGCGCGCTCGGCATAGTCGCGGCTGAACGTGAAATACGAGGCCGCCACGGGCAGCATCACGAGATTCGTGACGATCTTGTACGCCACGCCCAGCGACGCCGTGATCGCGAGTTCGCGGATCATCGGAATCGGAATCAGCAGCAAGGTCACGAACGAGACGAACGCCGTCACGAGCGCGAGCGTGCCGGGCACGAGCAGGCCCGCGAAGCTGTGCCGCGCCGCGTCCATCGCATCGGCGCCGTGCGCGATCTCGCGCGTGATGAAGTTGATCTGCTGCACCCCGTGCGAAACGCCGATGGCGAACACCAGAAACGGCACGAGCACGCCGAGCGGATCGAGTCCGAAGCCGAGCAGCTTGAGCGTGCCGAACTGCCAGATGAGCGAGGTGAGCGAGCACGCGATGGGCAGCAGCGTGAAGCGCAGCGAATGGCAGTACCAGTAGACGGCGAGCGCAGTGAGCAGCAAGGCGATCGCGCAGAACACGAGCACGCCGCGCGCGCCGTCGGCAATATCGCCGATCTGCTTCGCAAAGCCGATGATCTGGATTTCGTACTGGCCGTCCTCGAACGGCTTGCGTAGCTGGCGCTCCATCAGGTGATTGAATTTCACGTAATCGATCTTGCTGCCGTCGGCGCCCACTTCCGAGATCTCCGCGGTGATCATCGCCGCCGCCTGATCGCGCGAGACCAGCGAGCCGATATAGCCGCCGTCCGTGGTCGAGCGGCGGATCGCGGCAATGTCGGCGGGCGTGAGCCGTTCGGGCGTGAGCGTGCCCGGAATCACGGGCTCGGCGCGAAAGCCTTCTTCCGTGATCTCGTTGACAAAACTGTTCGGTGTCCAAAGCGACTGGACGCCGAGCCGGTCGACATTGGGCAGGTACGTCACGGCCTGGGTCACGTCGTAAAGACGCTTGAGTCCCTGGGCGGTCCAGATCGAGCCGTGCCGCGCCCGCACCACGACCGTCAGCCGGTTCGCGCCGAGCAGGTCGCCCTGATATTGCTGGAACGTCTTGATGTACTCGTGCCCGATGGGCATCTGCTTCTGGAAGCCGGCGTCCATGCGCAATTGCACGGCGAACACGGCCATCAGCGCCGTGAATGCGCCGATCACGCCGAGCACGGCCATGCGATGCCCGAAGAAGAACCGCTCCAGTTTCACTACCATCCGATGTAACACAATGCCCCCTTTTTGAACGCGCGCGGTTCAGAAGTTGCGCGTCGCGAAGACGCCTACGAAGTTGCGGTCCGCGTAGGGTTGCCCCACGGTGTCGTGGCCGCCGAAGAACGCCGTGAAGTTGATGCCGGCCTGCCAGACCGTGGGGTTCTGGTTGAACAGCACGTAGACGTTCACCGACTTCGCCCCTTGCATGTAATTGGCCGAGAAGCTCGGCGTGTAGCCATAGAGCGCGTCCGAGAACGTCACGCCCGGCGTCACTTGCCAGCCGGGAATCAGGCTGCCGTCGTAGGTCCAGTTGAAGTCGACGGTGGCGCCCACCGAGCTCGCCGTGCCCTGCGCCGCGAGGATCGGATAGCCGGTTCCCGAGTTGTTGTTCAGCCACGGGAAATAGCCGGCCGCCGGCAGTTGCGTGACGTTCTGGCCGTCCACCGTGCGCGTGACGCCCGCCCCGCCCACGCCGGGGTAATAGATCCACGTGAGCTCGGCCGTGAAGACCGCCATGTCCGCGTGAATCAGCTTGAGGAACGGATACGCGCTCTGCGTGAGGTTCAACTGGCCGTTGATGTCGAGCTGGAGCTTCTTCTTGTCGACCCATTGCTGGCAATCGACGCCGCTCACGCCATTGGTGTTGAGGTCGGGCGGGCCGCCCGCGCCGAAGCAGCTCGTGAGCGCGACGGCATCGTGCGGCCGGTAGGAAAGCTCGGCGCCGATGGCCCAGTCGCCGAGCGCGAAATCGGAACTCAGGCCAAAGAGCTGGCGGTTCTGCAGATACGACCACTGGTTCGTGCCGTTGGCGAGCGTCGCGAGCACGGGTGATTTGTCGGTGTAGTTCTCGTAGTAGAACGCGAAGTTCACGTCGAGATTCTTCGGCTTGTAGCCGAACTTGATGCCGAATTGCGGACGGTATTTCGCGGGCAGTTCGGTCGACACGGGAATGCCGAGCGAGTTGTACGGCGGCCCCGCGTAAGCGCCGTTGACGAGCCCGCTATTCACGGCCGAGAGCACGCCCTCGTTGCCCGAGGCGGACCCGGCGATCGTGCCCGCGTCCACGCCGTTGACGTTGAAGTTGTTGGTGCTGATCGTATAGGGCAGCATGCCGCGCCCGAAGGCGTTGGAGAGCGACCAGTACGTGCCCACGGGCGGATAGCGGTTGCCGTTCCACTGGAACTGGTAGTAGCCCTCGGTGCTGAAGCCCGCGGGCAGTCCCGCCGAAAAGCTCAGCATCGGCGCGGGCAGCAGCGCCTGCTTGAGCTGCGAGCCCGGAATCAGCAGCTTCTGGATATCGAGCGAATTCGTTGCGTTGATGCCGCCCGAGGCAAAGTAGCTCTCGCCCCAGTTGATCACCTGATTGCCGAGCCGCACGTGGGCCGAGTTGCCCGCGAGCGTAAAGTCTTTTTCGGCCCAGAGGTCGAGCAGTTGCGCGTTGTAGACGACCTGTGCGCTCGCGGTGCTCGATAGCGGCGTGCGCGCCGTATCGCCCGCGAGAAAATCGTACATGCCGGTGCCGCGAATCATGAACTTGTAGCCCTCGGACGGCATCGTGAGCAACAGTTCGCTCGTCGCGCTGATATAGGTGCTGAATGCCTGCCCCTTGCGGTAGTTCAGGTCGCCCGCGTCGGCGGCGCCCCATTGCGCGACGTTGGCCGCGGGTCCGCAGTCCCCGGCATTGGGGTCGCCGGTCAGCGAGCAGCTCGGCGACTTGGTGCGGATGCCCGCGCCGGCCGTGAGGTTCGAGACCCACGAGCCCTGCAGGTCGCCGAATCCGGTCGTGAACTCGTAGGCGTTCGCGCTCTGCGCGGCCATGGCGCCGCATAGCGTGGCGCCGAACAGTGGAATGATTTTCTTGTACATGGTCACCCTGCGGTCTAACGGTATAAACAGCGGTGATGAACGGCCGTGGGGAACGGCCGTGGAGCGGCGATGACGTGCGGCAGTGGAGAATGGCGCGGGCATGCGTGAACCGCGCGCCACGGCGGCGCGAAGGCGCGGCGCAGCGGCGCCGCGTCATGCCGCCATCGCTCAGCGTTCGCTGATCGTGCCGAGGTTCTCGCCCGTGAAATAGCTTTCGGTGAGGCGCGGGTCGTTGCTGCCCGGCGGGAAGAACTTCATGTCCATGCCGGTGCCGACCACGGTCTGGTCGAGCAGGTAGCGGCCGCTGACGAGGTCGTTGAACACGTCGGCCACGGGCACGCAGGCGCCGATCTCCCATTGCGGCGCCACGAAGTTCTCCTTCTCCTTCCAGATCTTGCCCTGCGCGTCGTAGTCGTCGCCGAGCGCCACGAGCCAGCTGTCTTCATCGACGTAGAGCACTTTCTTCGGCGTCGAATGACGCACGCCCGACTTGACCGTGCCTTCGATCTCCCAGACGCGATGCAGCTCGTAGCGCCGCATCGACGCGTTCACGGCGTTGGGCCCCGTCGCGTCGGCGAGCTTCGCGTTGAAGTTCTGCATGGCGAAGTTGTTGTACGGAACGTAGATCTCCTTCTTGCCCACGAGGCGCCAGTCGAAGCGGTCCGGATTGCCCATGAACACCCAGCCCGAATCGGCCGGATACTCGTTTTCATAGCCGATCAGCGGCGAATCGTAGGTGTAGCTCGGCAGGCGACGCACGCGGCGCTGGCCCGTAAAGTAGTAGTACGAATCAGCGTCCTTGTCGAAGTAGTAGCGCTGGATCACGCCCTGGCCCGCGAGCGCGGCGGGCTCGGTATAGCCGTAGTAATTGCCCATCTGCAGGCCGCCGTTGTCCTGCGGCGCGTGGCGACCCTTGCCGCCCCAGGGGAAGTAATAGATCTGCTTCGCGCGCACGATGATCGGGTTGCCGCCGCCGGGACGCGGCGACACGTACTCGTAGCTGGCCGGCTCGTCGATCCCCGCGCTCTGGTAGCGCATGAGCCAGTTCCACATGACCTCGATGCCCGTCGACGGCACCGGAAACGGCACGCCCGGCAGCGTGGCCTTCGCGAGCGACCAGCCGTCCTTGCCGATCGCCGAGCTCGCCGCGCCCTCCTTCGTGTTCTCGAGCACGAAATCGGGCAGCCCGCATTCGCGATGCGTCGGGTAGACCGGCATCGTGTAGCCCTTGACCTGCTTGAGCATCTGGATCTGGCCTGGCGTGAGCTTGTCCGCGTACTTGTCAACGTTCGAGGCGTCGATCACGAACAGCGGTTTCTCGCTGCGGTACGGCCAGAAGTCGCCGCGCGGCTTGCCCCATGCCCAGCCCGCCGGCGCGGCCTGGTTGCCCGCGAACGCCGGGATCGTGCCGTCCTGGTTGCCGCCCTTTTGCGCGCCCACCGGCGTCAGGTCCTTGCCGAGCCGCGCGAGATCCTGCGGCGATGCGGACCACGCGCTGCCGGAAAGACAGCCCAGCAACAGCGCCACCAGCGGCGAATAATGCAGCTTCATGTTCTCCTCCACCTCGTTTGAATAGGTATCCGAATCAATTTTTATGGACTTGTGCGCCTGCCCGGCACGTAGTCCGCCCGGCCTTCGTGCCACGCTTTAGCCACACTTCGGCGGCACGAAGGCGGGCCGCGCCGTTATCGTTCTTCCGCGTAGGCCGCCGCGAAGTTCACGCTCGCCATGCGCTCGGCGCGGCCGAACCACTGCGCCACCGCGTCGGGCGCATAAGGCGGCAACGCACGCGCGGCCTGCTGGATGCGTTCGAGCGCCGCGTGCGCGCGTTGGCGAACCGCCGCGAGATCGACGTCGAGCAGTTGCCCGTGACGCTTGCGGAGCTTGCCGCCGATGATCACCGTATCCACGTCGGACGCCGTGGTCTGCAGCACGGCCGAGCCCGCCGGATAGCTCGACGGCACCATCGCGCGCGGATGCGAGAGGATGATGAGGTCGGCCTGCTTGCCCGGCGTCAGCGAGCCGACCTGCCCGCTCATGCCGAGCGCGCGGGCGCTGCCGTGCGTGGCCCAGTTCAGCGCGTCGCGCACGCTCAGATCGAGCGTCATCGGCATCACGCCGGTGTGGTGCACGCATTCGTTGTCCATGCAGCGCTGGAACTGCAGGCCAAGACGCATCTGCGAGAACAGGTCGCCCGAGCCCACGCAGACGATATCGGTGCTGAAGGCCGGCGTGATGCCGTGCTCGAGGCACGCGCGGAACGGCGGCCTGCCCATGCCCATCTGCATCTCGGTCTCCGGCGAGATCGTGACCTGCGCGCCGGTTTGCGCGAGCAGCTCCCACTCGGGGCCGGTCAGCGCCGTGCAATGGATGTGCAGATGCCCAGGCAGCAGCAGGCCGTGGTCGTTGAGCTCGCGCAGGCCCTTGAGCAGGATCGAGTTGGAGGCCGCGCCCGTGTGCGATGCGACCAGCGCGCCCAGCTCCTTCGCGAGGCGGATTTCGGCGGCCGTGTCGTCGAAGGCAATCGTGCCGAAATCGCTGAGCAGGAAGCCGAGGCGCAGGAAGCCGTCGCCGTGCGCGAAGTGGCGGCGGTGCAGCTCGCGCGCTGTGGCCAACCGCTCGCGATGTGCGCCGAACGCGGGCGGCTGGAAATCGAACGACTGGAAGCCGTACGCGTAGACACCGCGAATTCCCGCTTCCTTCAGCGAGTCGACGGCCGCGAACGCATGGTCGGGGCTGTTCACGCAATCGCAGCAGTCCATGATGGTCGTCACGCCCGAGTCGATGGCCTCTAGCGCGCCCACCAGCGTCGCGGTGCCGAGATCGTCGGCGCGCACGACCGAGCCGATGCCATAGAACGTCGACGCGAGGAACTCGGGCAGCGACATGTCGGCCGAGATCGCGCGCAGCAGCGCCATCCACGTGTGCCGATGGCTGTCGATCATGCCCGGCAGCACGATATTGCCCTTCGCGTCGATCGTCTCGGCATCGATGCCGGCGAACTCCTCAGCCGGCCCCACGGCCGCGATGCGGTCGCCTTCCAGCAGGACCGCGCCGTTCGGCATGTCGCCCGACGTTTCGTCCATGGTGATCACGTGGCCGCCCGTGACGAGTACCCTGTTTGCGCTCATAAACCCTCTCCTTGATCGAGGCACCCGGGCACGGCGGGATCCGTGCCGCTGGGTGATCGGTTCGTTGTGCTCTATCGAGTACGTGGATTGTTGCGAGCGGCGCAACGCGCGTCACCCATCAAATAGGTTGGCGGCCACCCGTGCTAACCCGATCCGCGAGTGCGCGCAAAGCGAAGACAGTCAGGTCTCCGCAACAATTCGTTCAGCCAATTGAAAGCAACGGCATGGCCCGCAACGGGCCGCACCTATGAGCGAAGGAAAGGGGAAAAGAAGAAAAGGCGGGGAACGAAATGCAACGGCAACGGCGTTCAGCGGATCCAGTGACGTTCGCGGGCCTGCTTGACGGCGTCCACGCGGCGGCGCACGTCGAGCTTGTCGAAGATGCGTTGCCAGTACCACTTGACCGTGCTTTCGGCGAGGCACATCGAGCTTGCGATGTCGCCATTGGGAAGCCCCTGCGCGGCGAGCCGGATGATCTGCAGCTCGCGCCCCGACATCTGCTCGCGCACGGTATCCGCGCCCGATGCCGCGACGACCGCGGGCTGCGCGGCCGCGGGCGCCTTGCCCTCGCGCGCCGCGAGCACGGCCTGCAGATGCAGACGGTCGAACGGATACTGGGCCGCCGCCACGGCGCCCAGTCCCGAGAGCGCCTGAGCGGCCTCGGCGTTCTCATCGAGGTAGGCGCGAATGAAGGGCCCGCGCTCGCCGGCCTTGAGCGCTTCGACAAGCGTGCGTTGCGCGGCCAGCCGGTTGCCGTCGCGCAGGTAAGCGGCCGCGAGCAGCATCGACAGCCGGATCGTCGATCGCACACTGTGGCGGCCGCGGCAGAACACGAGCCACGGCCGCAGCAGCGCAATGGCGTCGCCCGCGCGGCCGTTGGCGATCCACGCGCGCGCGTGCGCCATCGCATAGAGTTCGTGGACCGTGGTCACGCCATCCTGCGGCGCGCAAGGCGCAATCGGCGCGTCGTGCGCGGGGCCGCCCGGCTGCGTCAATAGCCGGCTCGCCGCTTTCGCCTCGCCGCTCGCGATCAGCAGCCGCACGCGCTCGTTGAGCACGTGCGCGCGCAGCCGCTCGAAGCCATATTCCGCCGCGAAATACGCCGCGTCGTCGAGCGCGTTGCCCGCTTCGTCGAGCCTTCCTTGCAGCGACGCGAGGCGTGAGCGCGTCACGAAGCCGGCCACGAGTTTGTCGACGAGTCCGAACTCGGCCGTCATTGGATGCGTGCGCAACAATTGCGCCGCCTGGGCCGGCTCGTTGCGCTCGTAATGGAGTTCGGCGCTCAGCGCGGCGGGAAACGCGCTGAGCGCCGAGTATTCACCATGAAGCTCGACGGCCATCTCCTGCGCGCGGCGATAGCCTTGCTCCGCCGCCGCGAATTCTCCGCGCGCGAAAAACGCCGCGCCGCACACGCACTCGTGATAGACCAGCGAGAAATAGCCGCCGCCTGAGGCAAACCGCTCGCGCAGCGCCGTCGCCGCCGCCGCGGCCACGCCATCGTACTGATACGATTCGCGGCCCGCTTGCGCCGCAATCGAGCTGGCCGTCGCGCGCATGACCGGGTCGGGCACCGTATCGGCGGCGAGCCACGCGCTCGCGAGCGTGCGTGTGAGCGCCAGGTCGTCGCGCGTGACCGCCAGTATCAGCTCGCGATGCGCGAGCTTGTGGCCGAGGAAGGTCACTTCCTCGCGCTGCTCGTCGCTTGCCGCGAAGGCCGAGCGCTCCGCAATGATCCGCGCGACGCGTTCGAGCATCACGCGCGCCTCGCCAAAGCGCCAGCAGGCGATCAGATGCCACGCCTGGTCGAGCAGCGCGCCCGGCATCTGGTCGAGCAGCCAGGCCGGCAGGCGCGACGTGAACGACATGAGCTCCGCCGTGCGGGCGCCGGCAATCAGCCGCTGACTGTAGTGATCGAGCAGTTGCGCAGCGCGCAGCATCTGGCCGGCGGCGAACGCATGGCCGATCGACTCGACGGCATGGCCGCGCGCATCGAACCACGTGCAGGCACGCTCGTGCAGCGTCGCTTCGAGATCGGGCTGCGCCTCGCGCAGCTTGCGCCTCAGAAAGTCCGAGAACAGGTGATGGTAGCGATGCCAGCGCCGTTCGTCGTCGAGGCTGAAGACGAACAGGTTCTCGCGTTCGAGCTTCTCGAGCAGATCGCCCGCGTCGGCGCGGCCGCTCACGGCTGCGGCGAGCGAGATGTCGAAGCGCGCGAGGATCGACGTCGCGAGCAAAAAGTCCTGCACCGCGGCGGGCTGCTGGCGAAACACCTCGTCGGCGAGATAGTCGGCCACGCTCGCGTGCTCGCCCGAGAACGTTTCGAGCACCTGCGCGGCGTCCTGGCGCCCGCGCATCGCGATGGCCGCGAGCTGCACGCCGGCGGCCCAGCCTTCGGTCTTTTCGCGGATGCGCCCGATCTGCGCGGGCGAGGCGTCGATGCCGCCCACGCGCGCGACGAGCGCCTTCGTCTCGGCGGCGCTCAGGCTCAGCTCGCCCGCTTCGATCGTCTGCAGTTGATCGTTCAGGCGCAGCCGCGCGAGGTTCAGCGTCTTCGCATCGCGCGCCGCGATCACGAGATGGAGCCGGTCGACGGGCGCGTGCAGCAGCTCGTTGACGAACGCGACGATCGCGGAATCGGAGACGAGATGATAGTCGTCCAGAAACAGGTACGACGCGCGTTCGAGCGCCTGCAGGCGGCCCACGAACTCCGAGGCCAGCAGACGTTGCGGGGCGCGCACCGGCGCGCGCGGCGCCTGCGCTGCACCGCCCGATGCGCGCAGCGGTTCGAGCCGCGCGGCCGAGCACCAATGGGCGAGAAACCGCGCGAGATCGTTGTCGTCGTGATCGAGGCTGATCCAGCCCGGCTCCGCGCCCGCGGCCTTGAGCTTGGCGAATGCCGCGACGAGCACGCTGGTCTTGCCATAACCCGCCGGCGCGCACACGAGCGTCAGCCGCTTGCTGCCGATGCCGGCGAACTTGCCCGCGAGATGCTCGCGCGCCAGCAACTGCCCCGCTGCGTCCGGCGGCGGAACCAGCTTGGTCCAGATAGTGCTCTCGGTGCTCTCGCTCACGCTGTGCGCCGCCATGTCGTGACTGGTGTAACCGTGGTTTGCCGAAATATCCCCTGCAACGATGAAGCACGCAGGGGCCGCTCATGGTCGCTGCGCCGGGGCTCGCGAAGCTATCGGGTCTATCCCGCGCTCAGGGTTAGCACCCAGTCACGCCCGCCTATTCGGCGGGTGCCTCGCGTTCGCGCGCCCGCAATAATTTTCCGTCATCAACACCGCCATGCCGCGAGCAACGCCCGTCGCCTCGCGCGCCATGCCACATCCAAAGAGGAGGCACGCACAATGTTTCTGAAGAATTGCTGGTATCACGCAGGCTGGGATTTCGAAGTGACGCTCGCGCACGACGCGCTCGTCACTCGACGCATCGCGGGCGAATCGCTCGTCCTGTACCGCAAGCCCAACGGCGCCGTGGTCGCGATGGAGGACCGCTGTCCGCATCGCCAGGCCGCGCTCTCGCTCGGGCGCAAGGAAGGCGACGCGCTGCGCTGCATGTATCACGGCATGAAGTTCGCGCCCGACGGAAAATGCATTGAAATCCCGGGGCAAACGCGGATTCCCGAACAGGCCTGCGCGCACGTCTATCCTGTGGTCGAGCGCAACAATTGCATCTGGGTCTGGATGGGCGAGCGCGAAAAGGCCGACCCCGCGCTGATCTGCTCCGCCGTCCCCTTGCGCGATTCGCCGTGGCACATGCTGCCGGGAAAGATGCACGTGAAGGCCAACTACCGGCTCGAAATCGCCAATCTCGCCGATCTGAGCCACCTCGCCTGGGTGCACGAGCGCACGCTCGGCGGCAGCACGCGCTACGCCGAGGTGTCGCCGAAGTTCGAGATCACGCCGCGCGGGCTGAACACGCGCTTCTGGGTGCGCTCGGTGCCGGTCCAGGCGGCGGTGGCGCATCTGTTTCCGCCGGGAGCGCATGTCGATGTCTACTTCGAGATCCAGCACACGGTGCCCTGCAACTGGATCCTGCACCACCGCGTCTTCGCGCCCGGCACCGCGGCCGACGACTGCAGCGGCGGCGAGCTGCTGTTCGAAACCTGGACGTGCCAGTACGTGACGCCGCGCGACGAGGATTCGATCGATTACTACTACTGCTGGGGGCCACGCCATGAGCAGAACCTCCCGGGTCTCAGCGAGATGCTGCGCGACACCGCCGAGGCCGCATTCATCGAAGACAAACTCGTGCTGGAAGCGCAGCACGCACGCATCAAGGAAAAGCCTCACTACCCGCAGATCAGCGCGGCATTCGACGCGGGGCCGGGGCGAATGCTCTGGGTGCTCGACAATCTGCTCAAGGCCGAAGCGGGCGAAAGCACCGCGCACCTGAGCTAATCCACATCGGGCTTGCGTGCCGCCGCGCCAGAGGACGCGGCGGTTAAAACGAGCACGGCGGCGAGCACGACGATCATGCCGAAGCCGTCTGCGCGAGGCCGAAAAAGCGCAGCGCGTTGCCGCCCAGAATCTTCGTTTTGGCCGCTGT
>NZ_CAJMZF010000064.1:0-29385 GCF_905220245.1 Paraburkholderia sp. J63
ATAGGCCTGTGCGTACTTCGCGAAGGAGTCGACGTGAAGTACGCCTTCATCGAACGAAATCGCCGTCACTGGCCGATTTCGGTGTTATGCGAAGTACTCGCAGTGAGCCCCAGCGGCTTTCATCAGCGGCGGCAACGTGCCGCGCAGAACAAGCCGCACCGAGGCCGCTTGAGCAACGACGCACTGCTGGCGCACATCAAGGCGATTCATGCGCAGGTCAAGGGCGAATACGGTTGGCCGCGCATGTGGAAAGAACTGGTTGCACGCGGCGTACGCGTGGGCAAGGAGCGAGTTCGCAAGCTGATGGCGCAGCATGGTATCCGCGCGCGGCACAGACGCAAGTACATCGCGACGACGAACTCGAATCACAACTTGCCGGTCGCGCCGAACCTGTTGGAGCGCAACTTCACGGCGGCAGCGCCAAATCAGGTCTGGACGAGCGACATCACCTATGTGGCGACGGCCGAAGGTTGGCTGTATCTGGCCTTCATAATCGACCTGTTCAGCCGTCAGGTGGTGGGCTGGTCGATGCAGCCACATATGAAGGCCGGGTTGGTGACGGACGCGCTGCGCATGGCCTGGTTCCGGCGCCGCCCCGAAGCTGGCGTGATTGTGCATAGCGACCGTGGCAGCCAGTATTGCAGCAGAATTGGGTCGCCGCTCAGCGAGGACAGGCGGCCTGATAGATTCAGCTATGGGATTCGTCAAACAGGGGCAAGGTCAGTCTTGACTGTGGGGTCCACTTTATCCCTCGGACGAAGCGGTGGTGAGCGCTAAATTTTCCCAACTCAGGCTTCTCGTACCCTGGCACAGGAGGCCATCGGTTTCTGCTTGCTTACCTTGACCCGATTGTTGTTACGGGGACCCATTTTCCGTTTTTGACCTGATACAGCGTTGAGGTGGGATTGGTCAGATCGCCAATCTTGTCAAATGAAATGTGGCCTGTGATCCCATCATATTGGGTCGAGCGAAGCGCCGACATAAAGACGGCCGGGTTTGTCGAGCCTGCCTTTTTCATCGCGTCGATGGCTATCCACGCGCAGTCATAGGAGAACGGTGAATAAGTGAGCAGGTCCGTGCCGAACCGCTTCTTGTATTTCTGGACGAATGCTCGGCCTGCTGGCAGAGAGTCAATCGGGCGTCCATACTCCCATGCCATCGATCCATCCGCAGCCTCTCCGGCCGACTGGATAAAGACAGTATCCGCGATGCCTCCACTGCCGACGAACTGGGTGTGCATCCTAAGCTGTTTCATACGCTTCGCGATCAGGCCTGCCTGGGAATTACTACCAGAGAAAAATAGCAGGTCTGCGTTCGCCGCTTTTATATTCGTCAATAGCGCATTAAATTCAACGGCTTTGTCGTTTGTGTATTCAGAGGTGACGATCGATCCCCCTGCCGCCTGAACAGCCTTCTTGAACTCTTCGACGGCGCCCGATCCAAAGGCAGTGCGATCATCCATAGTTGTAATTCGCTTCGCCTTTGTTACGGTGACGGCATATTTACCGGCATTGCCCGAGTTTTGGACGTCAGTGGCGATGATCCTGAACACGTTCGAGAGTCCAAGGCGCGTGATTTGCGGATTGGTCGCAGCAGGATCAAGCAGCGGAATACCGGCTTTCGCAAAGATGGGCGCAGACGGCAGGGCGACGCCAGAATTGTAGTAGCCGATGGTTGCAGCCACTCCGTCGTCGACCAGCTTTTGTGCCACCTGGACACCAATTCGTGGGTCGCCCTGGTCGTCAACGGAATCAAGTTCGAACTTGACCTCCTGGCCACCAATATTAAGATGCTGCGCATTCGCCTCTTCAATTGCAAGGCGTGCGCCGTTCTCCATGTCTTTGCCGTTCGCTGCACCGATGCCGGTCAGTGGCGCAGAGATGCCTATCTTCACAACTTGTTGCGCGAGAGCCCCACCTGCCATTCCGGAAAGGATAGTGGTGACGAGGATGGATAAAAGGGTTTTTCGCATGATAGGCACCCATTCAATAAATGTTCAATTTGCCGAATTTCAGACCAGAATGGCAATTCGACGGAGAAAAATTAAACGATCCAATCCAGAAATGCAGAGCGCTTGCTTAGTACATTGACAGCGAAACATGCAAAATATCTGGAGAAATTATACCGCCCATCAACCAGACTCCTCCCCGTTCTTCCTCAAATTTCCTCGCGACATAGTCGCACCTAATGGTCTTATATATGCACTACTAATTATTATTTCACTACGATTCGATAAATATAGGATGTCACGCGTTACTGTTTGAATCCGCACCGATTGAGACCGGTGTCTATCCTGTAAAGCACGTCGCCGTCGTTCTCTGATACCTTCGTTGCGATCGACATCGGACGCCGCTAGCTTGCTTTTAATTGCTCGACAACATACTGACTGACAATCAGATCCAGGTGCGCACCGCCGGCATTCTTGTAAACCGTCCGGTCCCCGGCCGAGCGATGGAATGCCTGCATCCTGCACAGATCGAACAGATCGCCCTCGATGTCGCTCTCCCCAATCACGCCCGCTCGCATCGGGATCTGGATGTCGCCCGCCCCGGAAGCATTCTGGCGATCGTCCACGAAAATCCGGGCACCCCGGAATACATCGCAATCAGCCTCTTGCATGTCGGGCCGGTATCCGCCTACCAGATCCACATGGGTACCAGGACGAACGTACTTGCCCAGAATCAAGGGCGTGGTTGCGCTGGTGGCGGCGACAATGATGTCGGCGCTGGCGACCGCAGCATCGAGGTCCTCGACGATCCGTACCCGGACGTGTCTTGCTTCGAGCGCCCCGCGCGCGGTTTCCAGCTTCGACGGCGTGCGATTCCACAACAACACTTCGCGGATAGATGGTCGGATGTGCAGGTAAGCGTCCGTCAAGGACCGTGCCACCGGACCCGCGCCCAGGACCAGCAGGACCTCGCTGTACTCGCTGCTCAGCCGTTGTGCCGCGAGGGCGGAATCGGCCGCGGTCTTCCATCGCGTGATTTCGGGGCCGTCCAGCAGGGCGACGAGCCCCTTGGTACGCTCGTCCAGAACCAGAAACGCAGCCTGCTCCGTCGGTAAGGGAGGATCGGCAGCGCCGTTGGCCGGATGGATCGAGGCGATTTTGACCCCGGCACCCTTGCCCGGCAGGATCACGCCGCGGCTGAACAGGCCGAAACTCGAATCCCCGATGAAGTAACTGTCGCCGGTGGGCCGGGAGCCGGAGTGCCCGCGGTACAAGGCGTCGAGAACACCGTCCCAGTCCAGTACCGACTGGATCTGCTGCGCGGAAATGATCTGCATGCGTACCGTTCCTACTGTTTCGGCCAGATGTCTCCAAGGGTGTAGCCCTCGGGAAACGGATCGTCGTGATCCAGCACGATAGTGTGGATGCCCTGGATCCAGCTGGTGCCGGCCAGCGTCGGTACCACGGCTGCCTGCTCGCCGATCCGGGTCGTCTCCTCCAGGCGGCCGGTGAAGACGGTGCCGAGGATGCCCTGATGCCGGAAGTCCTGGTGCAGCGGCAGTTCGCCCCTGGCGTGCAGCACGGCCATCTTGGCGCAGGTGCCAGTGCCGCAGGGGCAACGGTCGATCGCGCCGGTCCAGGTGGCCGGATCGTCCCATGAGAGCGGCCCGGTGGGCATGGTTACCGCGTTCTTCCAGTCGGCCCGCGGGTCGTCCGTAGGTCCCGAGAGCTGGGAAATCGTGATGCCGACGCCCGGATAGTCGGGATGCGCAACCGGTAGCTGTTCGATGGCGGCCTGCCGGATCATGGCGGAGACCCGCGTGATCTCCTTGCCATGTTCGGGCTTGAGTTCGAGCCCCGGAAACTGTCGCACGTCGGCGATGGCGTAGAACATGCCGCCCCAGCCGACATCCACTCGCACCGCGCCCAGATGCGGCACGTCGATCACGGCATCGAGATGCGCGGCAAATGCCGGTACGTTCGTGAACTTCACGCTCTTGACCTTACCGTTCCTGCACTCCGCGGTGATGCGGATCAGTCCGGCCGGCGCTTCCAGCGTCAATTCAGTCACCGGCTCATGCATCGGAAGCATGCCCATTTCCAGTAGTACGGTCACCACAGAGATGGTGTTGCCGCCCGACATCATCGGGTACTCGACCTGCTCCAGGATGATGTAGCCCGCATCCGCTTCCGGGTGACAGGGAGGCACGATGATGTTGCAGCAGTGGGCCGGGTAGCCGCGCGGCTCGCGCAGTAACAGCTTGCGCAGTCCGTCGTCATTGGCCTCCAGCCATTTCATCTTGGCCTGGACGGTGTCGCCAGGAATATGCGGGATGCCGCCGGTCACGACGCGCATGGGGATACCCGAATGGGTCTCCACAGCATGGATGCTTCTCTTGAAACCCATGAGCTGATTTCCTCTTTCGTATCGCTGCCGCTGAGCGGCGTAAAGAGAAATCTATGCTGGTTTCACCGGGAACCAAAACGACATTTCCTCCGGCATTCCTTCAACTTTTGGTTGAAGATTGCTGGGCGAGATGCTGTCTGATCCACTGGCAGAAGCGTTTGCACACAGGGGTGTCGGCCTTGTCCTTCCGAACTGAGAGGTAGTGGCCGCGATTCCTCATCACAATCTTGTGCGGTAGCGGACGCACCAGTTCGCCGCTATCGACCAGGTGCCCGATGAGATGATGCCAGCCCAACACCACTCCCTGATGTGCCACGGCCAACTGGACGATCGCCGGATAGTCGTTGCTGGTGAACAACTGCCGCGGGATGTCGGCGCACCAACTCGTGTCCACGTCATGCAGCGACAGCCAGACTCTCCAGTCGATATGCTCGGAGATTTGCGATCGACCGTAGGCACTGAGATCGAGCAGCGACATGTCGAGCAGTGCTTCAGGCGCCTCGATCGGGCCGTGGCGCTCCAGATATTGCGGAGAGCAAACCGGATAGACCTCGTCGTCGAACAGGTGCTCGCTGTCGTAACCGTCGCGCAAGCTGGCCAGCTTGGCGATGTATACGTCCGGGCGCACGCCCCCTTCCATCGAAACGAAATTCTGCGTGGCCAGCACGGTGAGTTCGATATCCGGGGCCTCTCGAAGGAATTCGGGTAATCGCCTGTGGAGCCACAGCGCTGAGAACGCAGGCGAACAGCACACGGTCAGCGTCTGCCTGGCGGGAATTTTCTTGCGCAGGCGTTCGGCGGCCTGATGGATATTGATCAGCGAGAGTTGGGCGGCATCCTTGAACATCTCCCCATCGGCCGTCAATGCGACGGTTCTGCCTGAGCGGACAAACAACGTTGTCCCAAGGTAGTCCTCAAGTTCCCGCACCTGTTTGCTTACGGCCGCGGGGGTCACGCTCAATGCATTGGCCGCCCCGGTAAAACTCCTGAATCTGGCAGCAGCGAGAAATGATTTGATCGCCCGCAGCGAAAGCGCACCGACCAGGGTTGCGCTCATTTCGAATTGAGATGCCATGACGATGTCAACCGACCTAGTTGATCAGGATAGAGTCTGAAGCAAGGAACCGTCCGAGCCTACATAAGACAACGCGGCCATTCTCATATCGCGACGGAAAATGTTCAAGACAACCGTCGTGTCACGGGAGCGGCGCGGGATCGGGGCGATGGATGACCACTTCCACTTGAGAAGCAGCCTCTTGAATGGCAATGATACGGGGCTGGTGAGGGTCCGCTTATGGCCGGGGAAGACTCGCAATGCCTCGAGGCGCCCGCCTCCGGGCTCGAGTCCGTAGTGGCTGTAATTTAGCGCCCACCCTTAGCAAACGAAGGCGAAACACAATTCGCATCGCAGCACGCCGGGCCTGCCGCCCTGCCCACACCCGGCGGGCGTCGCGGCAATGACGCGTACTGAAAGCGGCCATCAGTTCTCAGCTGTCGAAGCTACGCATTGTGCCTGGAGTTTTTCGCCGTCGACGATTTGCCCGGACGGGCTCAACCCTTACTCCGCTGGCCGCCACCAGACGACACCATGCTCCTCGCGAGACGGGCAAGGTCGAGGCGTCGGCGAAAAACTCTAAATCCGGTTGTTAGCAAACTACCGCTGCCAAACTTCATAGCATCCACGCACGGGACGTCGGACCCTAAATATTACTGCGCGAGGTAGCGCCAGCGCCTCCGTTTGGCAACTTACGCCCTCCCATCGCGCAAGAACAGCACGACCAAGGTTATCGAATCAAGTATTTCGATAGCATAAAGTCACTGGGATTGTGCGCCGCATCGAGAATTTCTGCGTTCCCGCACACTCTGTTGTGCGCCGATACCCTCTTCAGATTTTCTTTGACAAACGCTCTTAAGATATATATCTTAAGACATGTTTTAAGACACTCAGAGAAGGAGGCCCCATGCGCCACCATCATGCTTTCGGTTATTTCTGGCGCCACGCCCGCGTCGCTCGCGCCTGTTTCGACCCCGTTTTTCAATCCGATGCCGACGACGATTTCGCCGACGTCCGCTTTGCGATGCGTCACCCGATGCACGCGCTGCGCCACGCCATGAGCCGCCATCGCGGTGGCGAAGGCCACGGCGATTTCGGCGATCGCTTCGGTGAAGGCTTCGGCCGCGGCTTTGGCGGTTTCGGCGGCAATGGCGACGGCTTCGGCCGCGCCCGCAAGTTCACGTCCGAAGATCTGCAATTGATGCTGCTCGTGCTGCTGGCCGAGCGCCCGAGCCACGGCTACGAGCTCATCAAGGCGCTCGATGCGCGCTCGAACGGCTTCTACAGCCCGAGCCCCGGCATGGTCTACCCGGCGCTCACCTACCTCGAAGAACTTGGCTACGTCAGCGTCACGCTCGAAGGCAATCGTAAGCGCTACGAACTATCGGAAGAAGGCCGCGCGTATCTGGAGGCCAATCGCGAGCGCGCCGACCTGATCCTCGCGAAGCTCACGCATTTCGGCCGCAAGATGGAAGTCATGCGCCGCGCCTTCGCCGGAGAAGATCCCGCCGAAGGCACCGGCTGGGTGCGCGAGCTGATCGAAGCGCGCCACGCGCTCAAGCGCGCCCTGCTGCGCCGCACGGACGCCTCGCCCGACGAGCAGCGCCGCATCGCGGCGATCCTCGCGCGCGCCACCCGCGAAATCGAGAACGGCGCGGAAAGCAGCGGCGCCTGAGTGCAG
Organism: Paraburkholderia sp. J63; assembly: GCF_905220245.1. Classification (NCBI taxonomy): domain Bacteria; kingdom Pseudomonadati; phylum Pseudomonadota; class Betaproteobacteria; order Burkholderiales; family Burkholderiaceae; genus Paraburkholderia; species Paraburkholderia sp. J63. The sequence goes on from NZ_CAJMZF010000064.1 coordinate 7,091, forward strand.
GCACGTTATCCGCGACCCAGCGTCCGAACGCCACCCTATCCGCCCCATCGGAGCCACAGATGCACAACCAGAACCCCCTTGAAGTCGTCCGCGTACGACATCCGTTGAAATTTCGTTTGCTGCGCGTCACGCGCGTCGAGCCGCTGTCGCCCGCGCTCGTGCGCGTGACGCTCACGGGCGATCTGAGCGACTTCGTGTCGGCGTCGTTCGACGATCACCTGAAAGTATTCTTCCCGTCCGAGGGCGCAGAAACGCCCGTGCTGCCGAGCCTCGGTCCCGACGGCATCGTCTTTCCCGAAGGCGTCGAGCGCCCCGCCGCGCGCGATTACACGCCGCGCCGCTTCGACGCCGCCGCCAACGAACTCGACCTCGAATTCGCGCTGCACGAAGCGGGCCCCGCCACGGCATGGGCAGCGCAGGCGCAGCCGGGCCAGTACCTCGGCGTGGGCGGTCCGCGCGGCTCGATGGTGATCCCCACGGGCTACGACTGGCATCTGCTGATCGGCGACGAAACGGCGCTGCCCGCCATCCAGCGCCGCCTCGCCGAACTGCCCGTCGGTACGCGCGTCGCGGTGGTCGTGGAAGTGGAGAACCGCGCGGCACGCATCGCGCTGCCCACCGAAGCCGATCTCTATGCGATCTGGTGCTATCGTGAGGAATCCGAATCGGATCAACCGCTCGCGGACGCCGTGCAGGAAGTCTGGTTGCCGCCCGGCGAAGGCTACGTGTGGGCCGCCGGCGAAGCCTCGTCGATCCGCGCCGTGAGGGCGCATCTGTGCAACGAGCGCGGCGTCGACAAAAAGCGCATTCGCGCGTCGGCGTACTGGCGGCGCGGCGCGCAGGCGACGCATGAAACGATCGACGATTGAGTAATTGCCGGTACCCTTGCGGGAATACGCACCTGCGCGACCTGGGCCCGTCGCGCCACCACTCGAGTTCCAGTCTTATCAGCCGATTGCAAGGCGAACAGGTTTGCCAATGCGGCTCAGCATTTCGACCAGCGCGTCGATGGTGAACCTGGCGGTCTTCCAGTTCACCACGTCCGATACGCGTGGACGGGACACCATTAGAATTTCCGCCGCCTCGGCCTGTTTCAGGTGGTGTTGCTCGATCCACGATGCCAACTCACCCATTAGCTGCTCCTTGAGCTGCCGGGTATCGTTGATCTGCTTTTCGATGCCGCCCGCTTTTCCCTGCGCGCCCGCACCGCCTCCGCCAGCGACTCCAGCACCGGCTGCGTCTGCGCCCAGCTGATGCAGGCATCCGTGATCGACACGCCGCGCTGGAGCGGCAAGCCCGGCGTGAGATCCTGGCGCCCTTCTTCCAGATGGCTCTCGATCATCACGCCCACGATGCGCTCCTCGCCGCCCGCGAGCTGCGCGCCGATGTCCTGCGCGACGTCGATCTGGCGCCGGTGCTGCTTGCTCGAATTCGCATGCGAGCAATCGATCATGACGTGTTCGCGCAGCCCCGCCTTCGCGAGCGCCGCGGCGCTCGCCGCCACCGATGCCGCGTCGTAGTTCGGCCCGCTCTTGCCGCCGCGCAGGATCACGTGACAGTCGTTGTTGCCGCGCGTCTCGAAGATCGCGGCCATGCCCATTTTCGTCATGCCCATGAACGCGTGGCTCGCGCGCGCCGCGACGATGGCGTCCGCGGCGATCTGCACGCCGCCGTCCGTGCCGTTCTTGAAGCCGATCGGGCACGAGAGCCCCGAGGCCAGTTGCCGATGGCTCTGGCTCTCGGTCGTGCGCGCGCCGATCGCGCCCCATGCCACGAGGTCGGCGATGTACTGCGGGCTCAGCAAGTCGAGGAATTCGGTGCCGGTGGGCAGGCCGAGCGCGTTGATGTCGAGCAGCAGCTGGCGCGCGGCGCGCAAGCCCTCGTTGATGCGGAAGCTCCCGTCGAGACGCGGGTCGTTGATATAGCCCTTCCAGCCCACGGTCGTGCGCGGCTTCTCGAAGTACACGCGCATCACGACGAGCAGGTCGTCCTTGAGCCGGTCGGCGTCCTGCTTGAGCCGCTTCGCGTATTCGATCGCCTGGTCGTGGTCGTGGATCGAGCACGGCCCGACCACCACCACGACGCGGTCGTCGCGATGCGCGAGCACCTCGCCGATTTGCGCGCGGCTCGTTTCCACGAGCGTCTGCGTGGCCTGCGGCACAGGCAGCTCGTCGAGCAGCAGCGCGGGCGAGATGAGCGGACGCACCGCGCCGATGCGCACGTCGTCGATGCGGGTGGAATCTTCGGTGGCGTCGGCGAAACCGACTTCCTGGTCGTGCTGCGGATTGTCGATACGGCTCAAGGTGCTCTCCTGCTTCGAGCTGGGACGCACCGCTTTGCCAAAGGCGCAGCGGCTCGCGCGCGTTGTGTGTGGGGACAATCCGCGATTATCGCATCCGGCGCGCCGCTGCGGCCCGAAGCGCCCTCAAGCGAACCTCGCCCAAGCGCCGATGTGAAACGAGGCGGCATCAAGCCGCCTCGCGAAGAGAACGAAAGCAATGAAAACCGCAAGGCCGCCAGTCAGCGCGCCTGTCCGCCCAGCGGATAGCCCTTGCCGGCGAGACGCCGGCCGATGCGCACGAGCGCGAGCCATTGCTGGGCGATCAGCCCCTCGCCGTAGTTCACGTCGCGGCCTTGCGGCGCGGGCAATTGCTCGCGGATGCCGGTGGGCTCGGGCGCCTTGCTCCACGAGGCCGTGCGGAACATCACGTCCCACCACGGAAACAGCACGCCGAAGTTGCAGCCGTAGCGCGTGCCCTCATGGCCATAGCCAATCGCGTGATGGCGGCGATGGAACGCCGGGCTCACGAGGATGCGCTCGAGCAGCCAGCCGAATTCGAGCCGCGCATTGACGTGCTGCACGCTCTGCAGGAAGTTGCCCACGGCGATGAGCACGACGAACTGCGAAGGCGGCACGCCGATGAACAGCGAGATGCCCGCGAAGAACGCGGCCTGCACGATGTCGTCGATGAAATGATTGCGATCGTCGCACCAGAGCGACATCTGCTGCTGGCTGTGATGCACCGCGTGCAGCTCCCACCACACGCCGAAGCGGTGCTGCCAGCGGTGATACCAGTAGCCCGCGAAATCGAGCGCGATCAGATAGATCAGGAACGAGACGAACGGCTTGTCGGTCACGCCGGGCCAGAGGCTGTCCACGTCGATGTTGGGCACGTTGTGGATCGCCATCAGGCTCTGCCAGTGATTGAACAGCGGCGTGAGCATGAAGAAGAACGCGATGTTCAGGATCCCTAGCTTCGCGATCCACGTGTACCAGACGTCGGCGCGCAGCGCCCTGCGGTCGCGCCATTGCTCGGCCGGGCGCAGCGCCTCGAGCGGACGCAGCAGCAGATACGACGCGCCAATCTGCAGCACGCCCACGATCACCCAGTAGAGCGCGTCGTAGGTGTCCTCGTCGTAGCCCATCAGGCCGACTTTGTAGAAGATCGGCTGCACCACGTCCACGTAGACGAGCGTCTGCAGCCACGAAACGAGGTTGTCGGCTTGCGTCAGCAACATGTCGAGCATCGTGTCTCCCGGCCTTCAGTCAGGATTGGGCGCATACACCGGCGCGCTGTTTGCGAAGTAGATGCCGTGCGGCGAGCGGCCCACGGCGATCGTGTCGATCAGCTTGCGCGTCGTCAGGTCGATGATGCCCACGTGCTTCGCGAAGCGGAACGTAACCCACAGATAGCGTTTGTCGGCGGAAAGTTCCATGTCGTCGGGGCCGGGGCGCAGGCCCGTAATGTCGGCCACCTTGGTGAGCGTGGTGTAGTCGAGAATGCTGATGGTGCTTTCCACGCGGTTCGAGACGGCCACGTGCTTGCCGTCGTCGAGATTGCGGAAGTTGTGCGCGCCGCGGCCCGTCTGGATCTTCTTCACGAGCGTGCGGTTGTGCCAGTCCACCACGGCCACGTCGTCCTCACCGGTCATGCCCACGAGCAGGTACTTGTCGCCGGGCGTCATCCAGAGGCCCGCGGGCGTGCTGCCCACATGCAGCTTCCAGAGCACGGTCTGCGTGGCCAGGTCGATTGCGGCCACTTCGCCGGTGTCCTGCAGCGTCACGAACGCGGTCTTGCTGTCCGACGAGAAGTTGATGTGGCTCGGCGTCTTCGCGAGAGGAATGCGCTTCACGAGCGTGACGTCATGGCCGTTGTAGCTGTAGATGTCCACGCGGTCGAGCCGCAGGCCCGCCGTGACGAACCACTTGTGGTCGGGCGAGAAGCCGAGCTGGTACGGGTCTTCGATGCCCTCCACGCGGCGCTGCACCTTGCCCGTGTGCGGGTCGAGGAACATCAGGTCGTTCGAGACCGAATCGGCCACGATGAGCGATTGCCCGTCGGGCGTGATCATCAGGTGATGCGGCTCCTTGCCGGTGGGCTCGGTGCCGACCACGCTGCGGCTCGCCTCGTCGATGAGCGAGAGCTGCGCTTCGCCGGAATCGAGCACGATGACCTTGTCGTTGGCATTGACATTGGCGTTGGCGTTGCCGCCGGCGTGAGCCAGTGCGCTAAACGCGAGCGAGCCGAGGAGCACCGCCCCTGCAACGCGGTGCCGGGTATGAGTGAGCATCGGGAAATTGGGCATTTCGTCAGGAGTTAAGCCGGCGCAGCCAAGAGGCCGCATCCGGAGAAAGCACGCGCGGAGCCGGTTTGTGCTGAGATAGAGACTGGTGCGCCGCAAACAGGGCGAAAGCCAGACGAAATCTCAGTGAAACCGGGCAGCGATATCCGGCGCGCGGGACATTCCCTTAACGCACGACGATCGCTTTCCGATGACGCGCAAACGCTCCGCGGCCGCCTTTTTTAGGCGCTTTTCATGGGCCGCGCATGGGCCGCGCTGCTTTGGCCCTTTGTTTTGGCCCGCAAATTGTTGGCCCACGAACGGCGGCCGCCCAACCTCGACGAGGCATTCATGCAACATCGCACCCGCGAAGACAACCTGCATGACCCACCCGGCGGACTCTCCGAGCGCACGGCGCACAAGGTGCGCGAGGCGCTCGAAGGACGCCGGCGCGGCGCCGCGCTGCTGCTGCCGCTCGCCGGGCCGGCCGTGATCGTCTCGGTGGCCTACATGGACCCCGGCAATTTCGCGACCAACATCCAGGCGGGCGCGCGCTACGGCTATACGCTGCTCTGGGTCGTGCTGCTCGCGAATCTCGTCGCCATGCTGTTCCAGGCGCTCTCGGCGAAGCTCGGCATCGTCACCGGCTGCAATCTCGCGCAGCTGTGCCGCGCGAGCCTGCCCGCGCCGCTCGTCTGGCTCATGTGGATCGTGAGCGAGATCGCCGCCATGGCCACCGACCTCGCCGAATTCCTCGGCGGCGCGATCGGGCTCGCGCTGCTGCTGCACCTGCCGCTGCTCGCGGGCATGGGCGTCACCGCGCTCGTCACCTATGGGCTGCTGTTCTTCGAGCGCGCGGGCTTCCGGCCGCTCGAACTCGTGATCGGCGCGCTGGTGGGCCTGATCGGCCTGTGCTATCTGCTGGAGCTTTTCATCACGCCCGTCGACTGGCCGGGCGTAGCCGCGCATCTCGCCACGCCGCGCCTGCCCGACGCGCAGGCCGTGACGATCGCCGTGGGCATCGTGGGCGCCACGGTCATGCCGCACGCGCTCTTTCTGCACTCGGGGCTCACCCAGGCGCGCGTGCGGCCGCGCGACGACACCGAGCGCAAGCGCCTGTTGCGCTTCTCGAACGTCGAGGTGGTGATCGCGCTGTCGTTCGCGGGGCTCATCAACATGGCGATGGTCATCATGGCGTCGGCGGCCTTTCATCTGGGTCACGCCGACGTCGCCGAAATCGGCACTGCCTGGCACACGCTCGCGCCGCTCTTCGGCATGGCCGCGGCCAGCATCTTCCTCGTTTCGCTGATCGCCTCGGGCATTTCGAGCTCGGTGGTGGGCACGCTCGCGGGCCAGATGATCATGCAGGGCTTCGTGGGCTTCCAGATTCCGCTCTGGCTGCGCCGCCTCGTGACGATGGCGCCGAGCTTCGCGGTGGTAGGCCTCGGCGTGAACGCCACCGAGGCGCTCGTCGCGAGCCAGGTCGTGCTGAGTCTCGCGCTGCCGTTCCCGATGGCGGCGCTCGTCTGGTTCACGAGCCGGCGCGACATCATGGGGCACTACCGCAGCGGCCCGGCGCTCGCATGGCTCGCGGTGCTGGGCGCCGTGGCCGTGCTCGCGCTCAATGCGCTGCTGCTGTTGCAGACCTTCGGCGTGCGGGTGCCCGGCCTCGCGTGAAGCGCCGCTTTCGACGCCTCATGCATACCCGCGATCGATGTACGCGGCACGGGCCCTGCACGAAGCGTGCAGCGCATGCGGCCCAATTCGATCGATTCGCGCAATTCGCGGACCGTGCCTGCGCGAACCGTTCACCGACTGCGCGGTCGGGGTGCGAATGCCTGCGTCAGACGTGCAAACTTGCACGAAACCATGCAACATTAGCGTTTTTCAACGCGCCACAACCGAGCGACCTGCCATGACGAACCAGCCTGCCCAAGCCGCGCCCGAACTGCCCGTCGACATGATCATCTTCGGCGGCGGAGGCGACCTTGCCGCACGCAAACTGCTTCCCGCGCTCTACATGGCGCATCTGCACGGCAATCTGCCGCCCGATACGCGCATCATCGCCGTGGGCCGCAAGAACTGGACCATCGACGACTATCGCGCGTTCATGGAGGAGCAGTCGCGTCCGTTCATCGACGCCAAAGCTTTCGACGAACAAGCGTGGGACCGCTATCTGAACCTGTTCCAGTACGTGATCATCGACGTGAATGCGCGCGGCGATTACGAGCATCTCGCGCAGGCCTCGCGCAAGCATGCGCTGCGCGTGTTCTATCTCTCGACCTCGCCCGAGCTCTTCACGACGATCTGCGACAACCTCTCGGCCGCGCATCTGCTCGATTCGCATTCGCGCGTCGTGCTCGAGAAGCCGCTCGGCCACGATCTCGCCTCGGCTCAGGAGATCAACGCCTCGGTGGGCCGCCACTTCGCGGAATCGCAGATCTACCGGATCGACCACTATCTGGGCAAGGAGACGGTGCAGAACCTCATGGTGCTGCGCTTCGGCAATCCGATCTTCGGGCCGCTGTGGCAGGCGCCATATATCCGCAGCGTGCAGATCACGGTGGCGGAGACGGTGGGCGTAGGCAGCCGCGCGGGCTTCTACGACCACACCGGCGCGCTGCGCGACATGGTGCAGAACCACCTGCTGCAACTGCTGTGCATCGTGGCGATGGAGCCGCCCGTCTCGCTCGACCCCGACGCCGTGCGCGACGAAAAGCTCAAGGTGCTGCGCTCGCTGCGGCCGATGTCGGTGGCCGACATCGCGCGCGACACCGTGCGCGGCCAGTACGCGGCGGGCGCCGTGGACGGCCAGCCCGTGAAGGGCTACCTCGAAGAAGACAACGTGCCCGCGAACAGCAAGGCGGAAACCTTCGTGGCGCTGCGCGCGCACATCAACAACTGGCGCTGGGCCAACGTGCCGTTCTTCCTGCGCACGGGCAAGCGCATGCAGAAGCGCCAGTCGGAGATCGTGATCGAATTCGCGGACCTGCCGTTCTCGATCTTCCCGAGCGGGCCGCGCAATTACGGCAACCGGCTCGTGATCCAGCTCCAGCCCGAAGAGTCGATCCAGTTGCAGATGCTCGCGAAAGAGCCGGGCAGCGGCATGAACATGCTGCCGGTGAACCTGAATCTCGATCTGCAGCAGGCCATTCCCGAGCGCCGCGCGGAAGCCTATGAGCGTCTGCTCGTCGACGTGATTCGCGGACGCCTCACGCACTTCATGCGCCGCGACGAACTCGAAGCCGCCTGGAGCTGGGTGGAGCCGATTCTCGACGGCTGGAAGGAGCTCAACGACCGCCCGCGCATCTATACGGCGGGCACTTTCGGGCCGGCCGCGTCTTCGGCGCTGCTCGCGCGCGAGAACATGTCGTGGGCCGAAGAGGCTTGAACTGGCGTTTTGAACCCGCGTTAATGGGCGCCAGCGCGGGGGCATGACCGGCGCAACTTCACGACCGGTCGCGCCGCTTGCCGCCGTCGCGGGCCCGCGCGCCCTCGGCGCTCGCGCGGTCGGGGCGGAACAGATCGAGCCCCGCGAACACCACCACGCCGCTCAGCGCCATCATCGGCACCGAATGCCGGCCCAGATAGAGAATCGCGGCAGCGAGCCACGTCGAAATAAAGAAAGCAGCCATGCGCCGCATGATGAAACTCCAAAACCCATGATGTGCGCGGCAACGGCGCGTCTGCCCGCGTGCCTCCCGCGCGTCTGTAGACGCCTGTAGAAGCGCAAGCGGCATTCCGCGTGTCAGCCGAGCGTCGCGCGCGCCGTGCGCAGCCGGCTCACGGTATCCACGAACGCCTCGCCGCCCAGCGAGCGCTTGATGCGGCCCGTGACCTGCGCACTCGCGTGATTGAGCGCCTCGCGTATCGACGCGGCCTGCGGCGTGGGCATGATCGCCACCTCGCGCTGGTCGCCGGCGGTGCGCTGACGCGCCACGTAGCCGCGCGCCTCGAGCCCGTCGAGCACGCGCGTGGCCGTGGGGCGCGCGATGGAGAGCAGATCCGCCAGCTCGCGCTGAAGCGAACCGGGACGCTCGAGCACCGCGCGCAGCATGAAACCCTGCGGCGGCGTGAGGCCGAAAGGCTCGAACGCTTCGGTCCATTCGCGTTCGAGCCGGCGGGCGAGCGCCGACGTGTTGAAGTAGAGACACTGATCGAACATGGCCACAGGATAAACCGTTGTCGTTAGCTATGCAACCAACTCGACACGATAGCTCCCTGATTCAGGCGCTTTTTCGAACTTTTCCGATGCGATGGTCCTGCGTGGCTTCGCGCATCGAATCATCGGTTGTGCGAACTTTCATGCCGTGCCTGCCCGGCCCTCACGACCTGCCCCCACAAAAAACGAACGAGCGGACGAATTCGTCACGCATCCGTTATGATGTGAGCGAATCGACATCGCCTCACCGCTTCATCCCACTCCAACGGAGACATCGATGCAGATGCGTTGTTATTGCGTGACCCACCACGGTCAGCCGCTCGAACTCGTCCAGCGCGAGACGCCGCAACCGCGCGGCACCGAGGTGCTCGTGCGCGTGAAGGCCGCGGGACTCTGCCATTCCGACCTGCATATCTGGGAGGGCTACTACGACCTGGGCGGCGGCAAGAAACTCTCGCTCGCCGACCGCGGCATCAAGCTGCCGCTCACGCTCTCGCACGAAATCTGCGGTGAAGTGGTCGCGGCGGGCCCTGAGGCCGGCGAGGTGCAGACGGGCGCGATGGCGGTCGTGCATCCGTGGATCGGCTGCGGGGAATGCGCCGCGTGCCTGCGCGGCGAGGAAAACCTCTGCGCGAAGCCGCAATCGCTCGGCGTGATGCGCGACGGCGGCTTCGCCGACTACGTGATCGTGCCGCATCCACGCTATCTGGTCGATCTCGGCAACCTCGATCCCGTGAAGGCCGCGCCGCTCGCGTGCGCGGGCGTCACGACCTTTTCCGCGATCAAGAAGTTCGGCGCGCGCATCCACGAAGGTCCGGTCGTGATCATCGGCGCGGGCGGTCTCGGCATGATGGCCATCGAGGTGCTCAAGGCGCTGGGCGCGAAAGGCGCCATCGTGGTGGACGTGGACGCCGCCAAGCGCGAGGCCGCGCTCAAGGAAGGCGCGCTCGCCGCCATCGACTCGCGTGCGCCCGATGCCGTCGAGCAGGTCGTCAAAGCCACGGGCGGCGGTGCTCGCGCCGTGCTCGATCTCGTGGGCGCGACGCCCACCGTGAGGCTCGCGCTCGATGCATGCACGCGCGGCGCTCACGTGGTGATAGTCGGCTTGATGGGCGGCGACATCACGCTTTCGCTGCCGATCATTCCGATGCGGCCGCTCAAGATCGAAGGCAGCTATGTGGGCTCGCTGCCCGAATTGCGCGAGCTCGTCGCGTTGATGCGCGAGGGGAAGATGCAGCCCTCGCCGGTGTCGAGCCGGCCGCTCGGCGAAATCAATGCGGCGCTCGAAGCGCTCGCTCAAGGCAAGGTGGTGGGGCGGCAGGTGTTGATACCCTGATTGCCGCCTGAAAGCCGCTTGATTGCCGGAATAACGAAGAAGGGGCGCACGCATGGCGGCGCCCCTTCCCGTTTCCAGCAGATTATTTCGGATGCCTTATTGACTCACAATCAGCGCGCGGCATCGCCAAGGCGATACGCTGCGCTCGCGTCATCGAGTTGCGTCTTCAACTCGGGATCGAGTTCGAGATCGGCGGCGGCGATCGACGCATCGAGCTGCTCAGGCTTGCTCGCGCCAATGAGCGCCGACGTCACGTGCGGATTGGCCAGCACCCACGCGATCGACGCGGTCGTGAGCGACTGGCCGGTCTGCCCGACGATGCCGCGCAGCGTCTCGATGGTCTCGAACTCGCGCTCGTGCCAGTAGCGGTCGTGATACATCTTCCCGGCCACGCCCACGCTTTGCGTGAAGCGCCCTTCGGCGGGCGCACTGTCCGCGCGGTACTTGCCCGTCAGCAGACCGCCCGCGAGCGGGTTGTACGGAATCACGGCGAGCCCCTCCTCGCCCGCGAGCGGCAGCAGCTCGCGCTCGATCTGGCGGAACAGCAGGTTGTAGCGGGGCTGCACCGAGACGAAGCGCGCGAGGCGCAACACATCGGCGCGGCCGAGTGCGCGTGCGAGCCGGTAAGCGAGGAAATTCGACACGCCGATATAGCGCGCCTTGCCCGCGCGCACGATCGTGTCGAGCGCTTCGAGCGTTTCGTCGAGCGGCGTATCCCGGTCGTCGGAGTGCAGCTGGTAGAGGTCCACGTAGTCGGTGCCCAGGCGTCGCAGCGAGGCGTCGATGGCATCGAGCAAGTGCTTGCGCGACGCGCCCTGGTCCCACGGCGACGGCCCGACCTTGCCCACGGCCTTGGTCGCCAGGATGAAGCGCTCGCGCCGGCCCTTGAGCCAGCGCCCGACGATCTCCTCGGTGCGCCCGGCATGCGTTTCTCCGCCGCCGAGCGGGTAGACGTCGGCCGTGTCGATGAAGTTGATGCCGGCGTCGGCGGCCTTGTCGAGAATGAGACGGGACACGTCTTCTTCGGTCTGCAAGCCGAAGGTCATCGTACCGAGACACAGACGCGAAACACTAAGGCCGGTATGGCCAAAACGGCGATATTGCATCGAATGCTCCTCTCTCTGGCGGTGCGGCGCGCTCGCGGTGACGGCGAGCGCGCAATGCTGCGAAGCATAGCGCGCTCGCGCTGAACCTGCCCGGCGCGGCCGCGGCGCCTTACGATTTTGAAATGCGGCGCGCGAGTGGCGCGGCGGGCGCGATTCGTCGCAATTCGTCGAACAGGCGGCCCACACACGCTCTAATCGCGCCGTTGCTCGCGCGAGCGCTGTCGTAAGCTCGTAGCGTCCTTCATTCCGCCCGCCCCACCGTGACCTCGACGACCGCCGACGCGCCCCTCCACCCCGACCGCCAGCAGGAAGCAAGCGCACTGAGCGCGCAAGGCCGCTTCGCCGAGGCGCTCGCCGTGCTCGCGCCGCTCATCGGCACGCACGCGCGCGCGGACGACGCGTCCCTCGTCGAAACGCTCCATCTGGCCGCGCTCTGCGCGCTGGGCACGGGCCAGACGGACATGGCGCACGCGCTGTGGCAGCGCTGCATCGATGCGAAGCCCGCGTTCGTGGACGCCTGGCAAGGCCTCGCCGCGATGCTCACGGCGCTCGGCCAGTGGGCCGCCGCCGAAACGCTCTGGCGGCGCCTGCTCGCCGTGGACCCGGCGCACGCGGACGCGCATAGCAACCTCGGCATCGTGCTGCATCGCCTCGGTCGCGCGCAGGAGGCCGAGCTCGCGTACCGCATGGCGCTCGCGCGCCAGCCCGGGCACGTGGACGCCCATTACAACCTCGGCATCGTCCTGCACGAGGCGGGCCGCCGCGACGAAGCCGAAGCGGCCTGGCGCGCCGCGCTCGCCAGCAATCCGCACTATGCGCGCGCGCACAACAATCTCGGCACGCTGCTGCGCGAGTACGGACGCCTCGAAGAAGCCGAAGAAGCCTGGCGCCAGGCGCTGCTCGCCGAGCCGCAATACCCCGAAGCGCTGAACAATTACGGCGCGCTGCTCAAGTCGCTCGGCAGACTCATGGAAGCGGAGCTGGCGTGCCGTCTCGCCCTCAAAATCCGGCCCGATTATGTCGAGGCGCTCAACAACCTCGGCTGCGTGCTCACGGAGCTCAAGCGCCAGCCCGAGGCCGAGCTGCTCTATCGACAAGCGCTCGCGCTGCGCCCCGACCATGTCGATGCGCACTACAACCTCGGCGTCACGCTGCAGCAGCTCGAACGCTATCCCGAAGCCGAAATGGCCTACCGCACGGCGCTGCGGCTCGACCCCGCGCGCGCGGAAACGCTCAACAACCTCGGCTGCATGCTGGGCATGCTCGGCCGTCTGCCCGAAGCGCTCACGACCCTTCAACGGGCGCTCGAATGCAATGCCGATATCGCACAGGCCCATTTCAACCTGGGCGGCGTATTGAAGGAGCTGGGCGCGCTCGACGAAGCCGAGGCCGCGTACCGCCGCGCAATCGCGCTGATGCCCGATTACGGCGACGCCGTGTTTCGCCTCGCCACGCTGCTCATCACGATGGGCCGCTACGAAGAAGGCTGGCGCCTCTATGAACGGCGCTACGAGAACACGAGTTTCGTGCATTTCGCTTCGCGCGAGATGCTGGGCTGCGCGCACTGGCAAGGCGAGCCGCTCGCCGGGAAGTCGCTGCTGCTCTGGCAGGAAGACGGGCTCGGCGACATGCTGCAGTTCGCCCGCTACGCGCGCCTCATCAAAGCGCAAGGCGCGGCGCATGTTGCGTTCGGCTGCGTCGACGCCCTGCACCGCGTGCTCGCGGACGTCGAGGGCATCGACGCCATCTATACCCATGCCGAAGCCACCGCGCGCGCCGCCCAGTTCGACTACTGGGCGAGCCCGCTGAGCATGCCACTGCATCTGGCCACCACCCTCGACACGACGCCGCCGCCGGCCCGCTTCGAAGCGGACCCCGCGCTCGTGCGCAAGTGGGCCGCGCGGCTCGACACGCTCGGCGACGGCCCGCGCATCGGGCTCGTGTGGAAGGGCAATCCGAAGCACCACAACGACCCCCATCGCTCGATTCCCTCGCTCGCGGCGCTCGCGCCGCTCTGGAGCGTGCCGGGGCTGAAATTCGTGAGCCTGCAAAAAGGCGCGGGAGAAGACGAAGCGCAGACGGCGCAGCGCGCCGGCGCGGCACAGCCGATCCTGCACCTGGGCGCCGAGCTGGCCGATTTCGTGGATACGGCGGCCATCGTCTCGCAGCTCGACCTGCTGATCTGCGTGGATACGTCGACGGCCCATCTGGCCGCCTCGCTCGGCACGCCGTGCTGGGTGATGCTGCCGGGCCGCGACGTGGACTGGCGCTGGCTCCACGCGCGCGAAGATTCGCCGTGGTATCCGCAAACCGTGCGCCTTTTCCGGCAGAGCGCCGACGAAACGTGGAGCGCGCCGATCGAGCGCGTACGGCAGGCGTGCGCGGAGCGGTTCAGCCGCTGAGAGCTCGCACGCGCCCGCGGGGCGTACGCTTCAACCGCCCGGTCAGTCCCACATATTGCGGAAGGCCACGGCCGCGATCACCGGCACGCACAGCACGAGCGGGATCGCGAAGTAAGGCATCTCCCGGTCGACGACCCAGCTACGGATCAGCCAGCCCACGCCCAGCGCGAGCGTGAGCACGCCGACGAGCGCGGTCAAGGTGTTGAGCAGCCAGGTGGGCGGCCGCTTGCGCTTCTTCTTGTCTTCCGTGGGAGACGGTTTCATGGGGGCGTTGAGCATCACGTTGAGCGCTTGAGCGTCCCGAGCGGGGCGCCGATCAAACGATTTTACTCTCGATGGCTGACGGCACGCAGATGGGGACAGGTCCAGGCAGGCCGCGTGCGTGGCGTTTTCAGGGCGCTGGAAAAGAAAAAGCCCGCCTGAATGGGCGGGCTGAATCCATATCAGGAGAGACATGGAGGAGACGAGTTGATTCTAGGGTTTTCCCTATACCTTTGCAAGCGTTTTTTTGAGGGCCGGGTTAACTCGTTGCAATTCGGGCTTTCCCGGCCTTTCCCTACCATTGAATAACGCCGTTTTGCCGCCGTTTGCTAACCGCTTTGAATCAGGGCGGCGGCAAGAACGGCGCTTGAGCTTGACTTCCCAGGTAATCGATTCGTCTCCCGCCTCGCCCTATCCTGGTTGGCAGCTCACATCCCTTTCCCTGCCGCATGAGGATAGCCATGACGACCTACGCCATCGCCCATTTGCATCAAACCGAACTGTGCGCCGAAATCGTCGAGTATCTGGAAAAGATCGACGGCACGCTCGCGCCGTTCGGCGGCCGCTTCATCATCCACGGCGGCCGCGTGGAGCAGCTCGAAGGCAAGTTCAGGGGCAACCTGATCGTCATCGAGTTCGACGACCGCGAGCGCGCCCGCACGTGGTATCGCTCGCCGGCCTATCAGGCCATCCTGCCGCTGCGCACGCGGCACGCAAGCGGCGACGTGTTCTTCATCGATCAGGTCGCGCAACCGCATCGCGCAACCGACATACTCGAAGGCATCCGCGTGCCCACAGCCGGCGTCGCCCCGTGATGGCCTGCCGAAGCGACGCGGTCGACACACAGACGCCTGCGTCCCCCGCGTCCCTTAGTGCGGAGGGTTGACCACCACGTATTGCACGGTGGTGCCCGCGTATTGCGGCTGATACCACGTCGAGCCGCATTGCTGGTAAGTCACGCCGCCGACCATCATGGCCGAGCAGCTCGGAGGCAGGCTGCGGACAATGGAACCCACCACAGCCGCCGTCCCGACTACCGCGGTGGTCACCGCAGCCGCCGTTGCAACCGGATGATCGTTGTACCAGCCGCCGTGGTTGTCGTTGTAGTTGTTCGCGACATTAGCCCGGTTGTTACTGATATTCGTTGCCGCGTTGGCCCGGTTGCTGCTGATGTTCGTCGCCGCGTTGGCCCGGTTCGAACTCGCTTGCTGCATGGTGTTCTGGCGATCGCCCGCGCGCGCGGTGCGGTTGGCCTGCCGGGTCGTGACATTGGTTTCATGCGCGCTCTGGCGGTTGGCGGCATTCACCGACGTCTGCGCGCCGCCCCGAACCTGAAATGCGCCCGCGGCTGTTGCAACCCCCGCTGCTATCAACGCAGCGCTCGCTGTCATCAAGAATTTTTTCGAGTACATGGTGATCTCTGGATTGAAATTTATTGAGCGCCGCTGGATTGCACAAACTTGATCTGATGTGCATTTTCGGGGGGCGTGAATTTAAATGTCACCGACGTGATCTCGGGTTTGAGATTCCAGTGATACACCGCCGTGTATTGAGGCCGTTCTTTGTCCGACGACGTCACGATATTCAGCTTGCATGGCAGCGGCTGATCGCCTTTCTGAATCCAGATTTGCCAATCCAGTTGCTTCTCATGATAGGCATAGTGCGAACAGGTATTTCCGCTGACCACCTCGTCGCCGACATAGACCGCCGAAATCACGTGGGAAAACGCAGCGGGATCCGCACCGAGCGAGAAGAGATCGTTCAGCGGCAACTCGACTCCATACTTTTCCTCGAGATCGCCCATCAGTTCCTTGATCGTCGAAGGCGCGGGGACCGTCGCGTAATAGTTGCCCGGCTCCGTATAGAGCGTGAAGCTCTTGCCGTCGTAGAAAGCATGCCGCCTGTTGCCTGGCGCGCCGCCGACAATGTCGGCCTTGAGCGAGTCGGGGCGGCTCACGGTCATCTTCGTGTTGTGCGACAGTTGAATCAGTTGCGTCGTTGAACCGTTAACCATGATCTGATCCGTAGTCGAATCGACATCGAGATCAAATTGTTTGATGGTTTGCAAATAACTGTTCATCTTGACCAATGCATTTATTGCCTCTGCATCGGGCTTATGCACGGTAGATGATGCGGCGGCCTTTGATGCCGCGAATGCAGCACCGGACGAAGCACATAATGCGCTAGCCATCGCGGCTAAAAGTGCCAATTTTGTAAATTTTTGCGTCACTATTCTTCTCCTTAATTGGCCTCATCGGCCGCTTTCACAACATTGGACTTGCAGTCCATGAATAGTCGTCTGCGCCGCGAAACAGCAGTGATTTCATCGGCAATGCATGCGTGCAGATGTCGGGCAGGCAGGCGTGTGTCGCTCCTTCTAACAGCGTTGGGAGACCTTTTAGTAGGTGTCCCGAACAATCATGCCGCCGATTGAATCGCAAACAGCGCGGCGAAGTATGCCCCATCCGGCGACTGATTCACCACGCTCGATTGAGGCCGCTTGAGGTTATACAAATTGATTGCTCGCCGAGGGAACTGGCGACGGCACGCCGCCGACGAGCAAGTCGACGCGTGAGCGTGGAAGGCGAGATCCACCACGTGGTGAATCCGGGGCGCTGCGGCAAGTACACCGCCGACGGCCTGCCCTACGGCCTCGGCCCGCGCGTGCCGATGACGATCGTCTCGCCCGGGAGCAAGAGCGGCTTCGTCTGCTCGCGGGTGTTCGACCATACCTCGGTGATCCGCGTGCAGATTGCAATACCCGGCCCTCCTGTGTCACCCCTCGAAATCGTATTTCAGGCGCTTCCTTCGCTTCTTCGAACGCTCAAGATTCGCGCAGCTCGGACACCAAGATCCGCCGTGGTACACGCTCGCCGGCGTCGCGGACCACACGTGGCCCCGATGGCATTCCCACGTGAGCTTCCTGTGGGCACCCAGGCTGGCCTCCGAAAGGCATCGCCCTCCCCGGCTCGCGGCCAGTTGCTGCATGGCATCCATCGGCAGCCGCTGCTTCTGCCAGGCACATTCGGAACACCAGTGGCCCTTCAGCACCAGATTGGCCGATGTCTTCCACTCATGGCCCGCTGCGCAGCGAAACCGGTAAAGTGCGCGGGTACCAACGAACGCCGTCTCAAGGCACTCCCCCCCATGCTGCCTTGCCGCCGCATGCAGCGCCTCAAGCCCGTCGGCACGACGTCGGCCCAGGCCCCGTTGCGCAGCAGCGCACTGCGGACACCAGTGCCCTTGCAGAATGTGTGAGCCACTCGACTGCCAGCGGTGCCCCGGCGCATATTGCCATTCGTAGCAAGCCTTCGAACCCAGATAATCGGTGGACAGACACCGGCCACCTTTTTCCTGCGCTGCAGCCTGCAGCTTCGCCAGTCCCTCGCCATCGAGAAGACGCGCGCCAGTGGATTGCGCTGCGCAGCGCGGACACCAGCTTCCTTCGCTGATCTTGCGTCCCTGCGCCTCCCACTCATGACCCTTCGCGCAACGCAGCCGGTAGCGATCCAGCAACCCCGTAAAGCGTCCGTCGACAAGCTCGCCTCCATGCTGCACAAGCATGGCCATCCAGCGATCGCGAATCGTATCGGCCTCACAACCCCGGCACGCTGGCGCCTCGGCCTGGTAAAAAACCGTCGCCGCATGGCGTTCAAAGCGATGCCCCTGCACACAGGCAAATTCATATCGGGTCTGATAGCCGCGCCAGGTACTGGTCAGGCATCTCCAGCCGAATTCGGCGGCACGCCGGTACAACTTTGCCAGCGATGGATGCTCCGGCAGCAATGCGGACTCATCGGCATCGGGTTGCGCCTGCCCGGGCGAGTCAGGAGTCGATGTGTTCACGCCCGCCATCCCTCGTCAGGCGACGGCCCTGGATCCCGATTCGTTGATGCCGTGTTCCATTCGGGCAGCGCGACCGCTTCGTACCGGCGTCGGGCCTTGCGGCTGCGGCAACGCGCCAGGATCGCACACTCCGGGCACCATGTCCCCCTCAGCACGTTCGCGGGCTTCGACCACCACGTGTGGCCCCGGTGACATTGCCACTGAAGCCTGCAAAGAGCCGAAACGTAGGCATCGGACAGACACTCGCCGCCGCGCGAGCGCGCCAGCGTCTGCATGTCGGCCACTGTGTACTGCGGCCTTCCACTGCATGCCGGGCACCAGTGATCCCGCACGGCATTCAGTGACGAGTCCCACTCGTGGCCCGCCGCGCAGCGCCACCTCAGATGGGTGCGCTGGTCAACATAATGCTCCGACAGGCATTCGCCGCCCCGGCTGGCGGCCAGTTCACGCATCTGCCCGATGGTCAGCCGCCGCCGGTCGTGCGCACACTTCGGACACCAGTGGCCAGAACGGACCGCACGGGGCGACGCCTCAAAACGATGGCCCGCTGCACATTCGAACCCAAGCGGCGTCGTACCGTTCACATACTCGCTGGACAGGCATCGGCCCCCGAGCTTTTCCGCCGCGCGCTGCACTTCCTCCAGCGACACCCGCAGGCGCACTTTCGCGCAGAGGCTGCACCATGAGCCTCCTTTCACACTGGACGGCACGGCCTGCCACTGATGCCCATTCGCGCACTCCCACAGCAGATGGGTGTTGCTGTTCATGTACTCCGTCGACAGGCAGCGCCCACCGCGCTCCGCGGCAAGCTGCCGGACCTCGGCGAGCGTGCTGCGCTGGCGGACCTTTGCGCACACGCGGCACCAGCCCCCCGCCTTAACCCTGACCGGCGTGGCGAACCACCGGTGCCCCGCCGCGCATTCCCATTCCACACGCGTCTTCGTGTTCACGTAGTCGGTGGACAGGCACCGCCCCCCGCGTTCCGCGGCAACCTGCTGCAGTTCAGCGATCGAGCTGCGCCAGCGATCCTGCGCACAGGTCATGCACCACGAACCGATCCTGATCTTGAGCGGTTTCGTCCACCACCGGTGCCCCCGGGCGCACTCCCATTCCAGGGGAACCAACGCGCCCAGGTACTCCGGGGACAGGCAACGTCCGCCGTGTGCGCTGGCCAGCGTCTGCATGTCCTCGATGTCACGGCGTGCAGCGCGCTCACGCTGCGAACAATACTTGCACCAGGAGGACCGGGTGATCACGTTGCTGGGTGTCGCCCGCCACTGGTGCCCGTTGGCGCACTCCCACAGCAGATGCGTACTGGTGTTCACGTATTCCGTCGACAGGCAGCGTCCGCCGCGCTTTGCGGCCAGAGCCTGCATCTCTTCGAGGGTGTGCCGCTTGCGCGTGCGTGTTGCGCCCGGCTTCATCGCGGGACACATCTCACACCTCGCAGTACGAGCGCGTCTGCGAGGCGATCAGACGTGGCGCGGGCGTGCAGCGGCAGCGGCACAGGTCGTCACTCAACGCCTGCTGCCGCCCGGCCAACCCCGTTGAGGAAACACGCGGCCCGACGCAGGCAATGTAACCGGTCGTCTGGCATTGCTCACACCAGACCGGATCGTTCTCGTAGGCAGCAGCCACGTCGTCGATCGGGTCGTCGCGCCCACTTGCCTGAACCCGGCCGCCAGCGGTCGTCGTATCGCCGTCGCGGATGTCATAGCGTTTCATGGTTTCTTTTCCCGTTTTGCACGCCGCGCCGGTCAGCCCGGCTGGCGCAGGTTGCACATGACCAGCGTATTGAGCATCAGCGAGATCTGCTGCAAGTCGAGCGCATAGTCCCCAAGCTGCGCATCGCTGGGCACAGCCTCGCCGTGCGGGGCAGGACCGGGAGCGTCACGGCCACCCTGCGCAGCAGGTATGGATTCCTCATTTTTCTTGCCCCGTGTCGAGTACGATATTGCGGTCCGCCGCAACGAGCCTGACCGGGTCGGTCTTCTTCCACTGCGCCTTCGGGATCAGCACCGACCACTCGGCACCGGACGTGTCACGAAAGAATGCCGCCACACCCACGTAGTTCGCGTCGTCGCCCATCGGCGCCGATACCTTCAGCGTCTGTCCCGGCCCGAGCGTGACGTCCTGGCTCCAGAGTGTCGCCGCCTTCAGCGCATCATTACCCTCGAGCAGTTGCGCGTAGGTCGCGGTCGCGAAGGGCTTGTCATCCTTCAACTGGTATATGCGCAGCACGACCGGCAGCGACGCGCCCCGCTTGTCCTGGTTCAGTGCGCCGCGCGCTGCCATGACGAGGTCCATCTGTTTCACCTTCGATACAAATACCGCGTGCGTCGCCGCCACCGTGCCGTCCTTCACCGACTGCCACATGCCGCACCCGCTCACCGTCAGCGCGAGGACCACGCCGGGCGCGGATCGTCTGATCCACATGGTCATCAGAGTGGCGCTCCCGTGAAATCGGTACGCGGATAGACCGTCTCCTGGCCGTCGATGGTCAGCGCCAGCTGGACGGAATAGTGAAAGCACGCATAGCGTCCCAGGAAGTGATTCAGCACGTCACCGAACAGCACGGCGTCGCCCGGCCCGGCGAAGGCGCCCGCGTCAAGGTCAACGTGGATGCGGGCGACCCGCAGCACACCGCCGCGCTGGATGACCTGGTCCTCGGAGAAACGCACCGACGTGATCGCGTCAATGCGCTGGGGAACCGCATCGTCCACGGTCCAGTCGTAGAGTTCGAGCACCTCGTGCAGTACCGGCGCGCCTGCCAGGACCATCTCGTTGAATTCGTTCACGCCATTCGCCGCGAAATGGCCCAGCGCGCGCGTCTCGTAACCCGGGAAATAACGCGGCGGATACTGCGGCAGACTCGGTCCCGTCAGGTTGCGTACCGACGCGATGCCCGTGAAGCCCGACACCGTCTCGGTGATCGTCGCCTCCGTGAGCGCGAGGCGCGGCAGGCGTCCGTTGTTCGCCAGCGCGCGCACCGTCACATGTCGATCCGGCTGCGGACGGTCCTCGTCGTTCTCTGCGTAGCGATACGTTCCCGCCCAGAGCTGCCCGGCCAGCGTCACCCAGAGTTCCCGCCCCAGCACACCATAGCGCAGCTCGGTATGGAAGTACCGCTCCGGCTTCTCGTAGCGCAGCATCCAGCCGCGATGCTTGAAACTCGTGAACGCCCGGTAGGCGTGCTGTGCGCTGCCCTCCGGATCGGCGGCCGTCACCGCAAGCAGGGCCCAGGGTTCGATGTGATCCTCTTCGGCGGCCTGCATGCGCAGACGATGCTCGGTGTCGTGCCAGCCGGCAGGCTCCAGCGGCAACGCATCGACCTCGAACAGGTTGATCACGGGCGTGCAGAAGAGGCGAAAGCTCTCCCGCCCCACTGGCTGGTCGCCCGGCATGCGTCCGGTCAGCTCGATCTCGAGGGTCATCCGCGTTTCCCCCACCGGCACGATCGCACTGTCGAAGCCACACAGGTCGACGAAGTGAAACTTCTCCGGGAACACGAAATACTCCAGCAGCGTCTGCTCGCGGTCCAGTTGCTGGTTGCGCACCTCGTTCGCAACCGGCCACACCCGCGTGGACGGGCCGAACCCTGCCGGCTCGAAGCGTACCCCGTCGAGCGACTGCAGCGCACCATCCCTCACCGAGGGCAGACGCAGGCCGACCGACGCGACCTGGCGTGTGAGCGCCGCGTACAACGCGGCGGCGGCAGACCGGTCGCCATGCAGGTACAGGCGGATGCGCGACAGGTCAACGGACTCGCGCTGGTCCCCGAACCAGAGGCCCAGGGTGAGGCGGATGACGGTGCGTCCGTCGGCGCGTACCGCCACCGCCGCGTCCTCGACCGACAACGGCAGCAGGTCGACCGCCTGTGTGGTGCGAAACGGGCATTGCACGCCGGCAGGACCAACCGGCGTCGAGCGCACCACGGCCCCGGCGGGAATCTGCGTCGTGGCCGCACTCCTGCGGTTCAGGGGCAGGCACTCGATGATCGACAGCGACGGGATCGCCCGCGCCATGTGTTCATAGAGGTTGTCGAGCACGCCCGCGGTAATCTCCGGCATCGCATCGTCGAGCTTCATGCGCAACCGCGCCACAAGGAACGCGAAGGCTTCATTGACCGCGCGGACGTGGTCATTCTCCTGACCGTACTGCATGCCCAGCCGCCGCGCGGCCTCGGGCTGGTCGCGCGCGAACTCGCGGCCCGCTTCGCGCAGATAGCGCATCTCGGCGTCGAAATATCTCAGGAACGGGTTTGCGCCTTCCTGCTGTTGGGCTTTCCACGGTGCGGTCAAGGTTGTAACTCCGGGGGCAAGGGTGGCAGCGAGGGCAGTCCGGCTATCACTCCGGCTCGGCCCGTCACGAAAATGCGATCCGGCATCTGGAAGCCACGCAGCTTGAGCAGCTCCAGCGGCCCCGCGCCCGCCTGTACGCGCAGCAGGTAGTGCAATGGCGAGGCTGGATCGCCGCCTGCCGCCGAAGCCGCCTTCGTATCCGCGTCTGTCGTTGTGCCGTTCCAGGCGAGTTCAAAGCGCGAATCGTCAAGCGGCTTGACCTGGGCCTTTTCGAGCATGCGCAGAAACGCCCAGTCACCCGTGGCGTCGGACGCGATA
>NZ_CAJMZF010000065.1:0-26585 GCF_905220245.1 Paraburkholderia sp. J63
GACATTGGCCGTCCGGTTCAGGTTGAAGCTGAAATCCATTTAGATGCCCTCCCCTCGTTGCCGCGGATGCATGGGGCGAGCCGCAGCGCGGCGGGCGCGGCCATGGGGATGGCGCGTGCAGTACGCGGGGCGTTCGGGGAAAGCGCGATCGGGAAAGGCAAGACGCATGAAGACCCTATTCGTTAGCGTTGACGACGCCCCGGCTATCGCGCTGGCGACACACCGGTGCACGCACCGTCCAGGCCTGCGGGACCGGGTCGGCGGCCAGCCTCGCGGGCTTGCCTTGTTCGGAAACGGCACGACACTACACAACCTTCGTGACAGATTCAACCTCGGGACCGATACTGCCGCACGCCCGCCAATCAAGCCTCACAGACCACTTTACGGGCCCTTTATGCGCCCTTTCGAAGGGCATTCGGGAACCTTGCGCTCGCGCCGCGAACCCTGCGCCCGGGTGTCGTCGTCGTGCAGCGCGAGGCATGCAGGCTGGATCGGCAGGGTCCGCGCGGGGGCGTCGGCGGGTTCTCCGGCACCATTCGAGAGTTAAAATCGCCCCACGGCAGCGGCTGCCAACTGCTAACTGTTGTCACACGTGTTGTCGCACGCGGCCACGCATTGCCTCGTTTTGCCGGGATGCCGCGTATCCCGCCCGTCAATGCACCCTACGCGCCATGCGCCTGAACGAACCAGAAGGCCGATGAACAGGAGACTCTTGCGCCACGCTGCCGTGTCCCCCGCGGTTACGGTGGCGGTCGTCGTGGCGGTCGCGCTCGTCTGCTGGCTGATCGCGGGCTGGCTCGCCAACCGCATGGTGCGCCAGGAGCTCGACACCGCGCTCGGCGTGCAGCGCCAGATGACGCGCTCGGTCGTCGACAACATGGCCGAGGTCATCGCGAGCGATCTCTCGATGTCGCGCGCCATCCCCGCGACCATGGCCGAAACCGGCGTGGTGCAGCAGGCGCTGGCCGAGGCCGCGCATTATGCCGCGTCGCATCCGTCCACGGAACTGGCGCGGCGCGAAGCCCTGCAGCGCGCGCCCGCGCTCGTGTCCGTCGACGGCTTCCTGCACGACGCGCAAGGCTTCTCCGGCTTCGACGCCATCTGGCTCGTGAACAACAACGGTATCTGCATCGCGTCGAGCAACGCCATGGAGAAAATCTCCTACGTCGGCATCGACATGCGCTCGCGCAACTATCTGAGCGACACGCTGCTCGGCGCGTTCTCGGAGACCTATGGCGTGGGCACATCGAGCGGCGAGCCCGGCATCTTCGTCGCCGCGCCCGTCTATAACAACGGCCTGCTCGTGGGCGCCGTGCTCGCCAAGGTCAGCATCGCGCGGCTGCGCCACTGGGTGACGCATCCGGGCACCTTTGTCTCCGACAGCAACGGCGTGATCGTCATGGCGCACGACAGCAAGCTCGAAGGGCTCGCGCTGCCCGGCTCGCATGTCGAGGAGATGAACGCCGTCGACCGCGTGAACACCTATCTGCGCGAGCGCTTCGCCGAGCTCCCGCTGCAGAGCGCGGCCCACGCCGCGACGCGCGAAGCGCCCTGGATCCGGCAAAGCGCGGCGCAAGCGCTCGTGGAGCTGCCCGGCCAGCGCGCGCCGGCGCTCTACGAGCATCGCGGCGGGCTCAATTCGGGGCTCACCGCCCATCTCGTCGATCCGCTCAACGCGTGGCCCGAGTTGCTCGCGAATCAGCGGCGCGACCGGGGGCTGATCTTCCTCACGCTGGCCGGGACGGTGGCGCTCGCGGCCGTGATCTCGATCTCGTGGGTCCGCGAGCGGCGCCTGCACCGCGCGAGCCGCGACCTCGCGGAGCAGTTGCAGGCCGCCAACTCGCTGCTGGCCGCCGAGGCGCGCCACGACGCACTGACGGGCGCGCTCTCGCGCCGCTACTTCCTCGACCTGCTGCGCCGCGAGATCGACGCCGCCTATGCGCGCGGCAGACCGCTGTGCATGGCGATCGCCGACCTCGACCACTTCAAGCAGATCAACGACCGCTTCGGCCACCCGGCCGGCGATCGCGCGCTCCAGCATTTCGTCGAGACCTGCCGCGCCGAGCTGCGCTCCGACGATGCCGTCGGGCGGCTCGGCGGCGAGGAATTCGGCATCCTGCTGCCGGCCACCTCGCTCGCCACGGGGCAGGACGTGGTCGAGCGCCTGCGCCGCGAGGTGAAGACGAGCGTGTGCGCCGGGCTGCCGAGCGAAGCGTATTTGAGCGTGAGCATCGGCATCACCGAGCTCGCGGCGACCCAGGACCAGCCCGAGCGCCTGATGAGCCGCGCCGATCTCGCGCTCTACATGGCGAAGGCGGGAGGCCGAGACCGCTGCGAAGCCATGGCCTCCGACGGCGCCGCGCCGCCGCGCGCCACCGCGACGACCTGGTAACCGGTCGGGCGCGGCGCGCGCAGCTCTTTCCCCTACGGCTGCCAAAGCCATCGCTTACTTAATTGCCGGACTGCCCCAGGACTTTCGCCCCTGACGCGGTATCATCGAACGAACGGAGCGCGCGGCGTCATGCGGCGCGCATCGCCGTAGCAAGTCGCTCAGCACATAGGAGGCATGCATGAAGGGAAATCTGGTCATCGTCTGCCGCGATCAGGATGCACTCGCGTTCGACCAGTTGATGGTCGAATACGGGGCGTTCCAGACGCGCCTGTCATCGACCGCGTGGTACCTGAAGCTCGAAGCCGCGCCCGAGCTGGTCCAGGAAGAAATTCTTGCCCGCCTCGGCAAGTACACGACGCACTACATCTTCGAAGCCGATAGCGTCGTCTACAACACCGTCGACAGCGAAGCCGCAGCCGCACTCGATACGCTGTTCTCAGCCTGAACGGTCTGACGCGACCCGGCGTGGCCCCGGGGCGGCATCGCCCGCCGGCCACCACGGCAATCCGCCATTCAGGCCGCTCCAGCCGCGGTAGTTCCAGCCCTACCCTCGCGGTCGACGCCGGCAGTCAGCTACGCCGGACGTTCGCCGCACACACCCCCAAGCCAGCATGCGCCGCGCGCCGGCGCTCACCAGATCTGCGCCGCCTCGGCGACCGTGCGCTCGACCACTTCGAACGGAAACGTCATGCGCACTTCGAGGCCGCCGCTCTCGCCATTGCCGATGGCGATCTCGCCGCCCGCGCGCCGCACGAGCCGCTCGACGATCGCGAGGCCCAGACCGCTGTGGCCGTTGCCGCCGCGCGCCGGATCGAGCCGCACGAACGGGCGGCTCGCCTGCGTGAGGTCCTGGTCGGCGATGCCCTTGCCGTGGTCGCGCACCGTCAGCGTGAAAGCGTCCGCGCCGCGCGAGGTCTCGATCACCACGGGCGGCGCGCCGTAGGCCTGCGCGTTGTCGAGCAGGTTCGAGACGAGCCGCTCGAGCGTCGCCGCGGGCAGACGGAAGTCCGCACCGGCCTTCATGCGCCGCTCGATGACGAGCGTCTCGCCGCCCACCGTGCGGTAGTTGCGCGCGATGCGCTCGCACTGGTCGTCCACTTCGACGGGCTCGCTGCGGTCGGCGCCGTCATGCGCGAACACCAGGAACTGGTCGACGATATGCGCCATCGAGTCCACGTCGCGCACCACGCCGTCGCGCATTTTCTGCTCGTCCATCATTTCGGCGCGCAGGCGCAGGCGCGCAAGCGGCGTCTTCAGGTCGTGCGCGACGCCCGCGAGCATGACCGCGCGGTCTTTCTCGGTGCGCTCGACTTCCTTCACCATCTGATTGAAGCCGCGCGTGAGCTGGCGCATCTCGCGCGGACCGCGCTCGGGCAAGGGCGGCACCGGCTGGCCGCGCCCGAAGCGCGCCACGGCATGAGCGAGCGCGCGCAGCGGCTGCTGCAGCATCCACGCGGCCACCAGCGCCGCGATCACCGCCGCCGAGAAGATGATGACGAACCACGGCACCAGCTTGTCGATGGGGCGCATCGGGCGCAACGGCTGCGCGGGCACCACGATCCAGCGCGCATCCTGCGGCCCGCGCACCCAGAGCTTGGGCGGACGCCCGGGCGGACCGATGCGCACGTCGGTGCCGGGCTGCATGCGGTCGCGGATGTCGTCGAGGAAGCGGCGCAAGCCGTCGGGCATGTCCTGATGGAGCGCGGGCACCTCGGGACTCGCCGGGTCGACGAGCTGCACGCGCGAAGGCAGCGGCTGGTCGGGCTCGCGCTGCACGTGCTGGCGCACGGCGTCGACGAGGAACACCGCCTCCTCCACCGCATAGCGCGACTGCATCTGGTCGCGCTCGAGACGCATCAGCGCGAACCACGCGACGTGGGAAATAAGCAGAACGCCGATGAAGAGCAGCGCGAGCCGCCCGAACAGCGAATCAACCGGCCGGCGCATGACCGCTCTGTTCGCCGTCCGGCACGAAGACATAGCCGCGGCCGCGCACCGTCTGGATGAAGCGCGGCGTGGACGGGTCGCTTTCCAGAATGCGGCGCAGGCGCCACACCTGCACGTCGATGCCGCGGTCGGTGCCGTCGTACTCGGGGCCGTGCAGCAGTTCGAGCAGGCGCTCGCGCGTGAGCGTGCGCATGGGGTGATTGACGAAGATCTTCAGGAGCGCGAATTCGCTGCCCGACAGCATGATGGGCTTGCCTTCCTGCTGCAGCGTGCGCGACTGGAAGTCGAGCGTGAAGCGGCCGAACGAGAACGGCTCGCGCTGCTCGGGCGCGGCGGCCGAGGGCACCGTGCGGCGCCGGCGCAGCACCGCCTGCACGCGCGCAAGCAGCTCGCGCGGGTTGAAGGGCTTGCCGAGATAGTCGTCGGCGCCCAGTTCGAGACCGACGATGCGGTCCACGTCGTCCGCGCGCGCGGTCAGCATGATGACGGGGATGTCGTCGCCCGATGCGCGCAGCTTGCGCAGCGCGGTGAGCCCGTCGACGCCCGGCATCATGAGATCGAGCACGATCAGGTCGGGGCGCTCGCGCTCGAGCCGCCGCTCGAGCGAGCCCGCATCGTGCAGCACCGACACTTCCATGCCCTGCCGCGCCAGATAGTCGCGCAGCAGGTCGCGCAGTTCGACGTCGTCGTCGACGACCAGTATTTGAGTAGCCATGGACGAAGTGTAACGCGCGCGTGAAAGCCGTTTGCTTACACGGACGCGCTTTGGGTTACGAGGTGTTACCGCGAAAGGCGCACGTAATGTCGCGTAATGACCGCGACCGGTGCCGTAACACGCGGGGCCTGCCCGCTCTATACGCTAGGGACACCGGTTGCGGACGCCCCCAACTTCCTGTGGCGCCGTACCAGACCGGACACCTTCAAGGATTCGTCAGGAGCATCACCATGTATAAGACCCCCTCGCGCCTTCTCGCCATCGCCGCTGCTTCGCTCGCGCTCACTTTCGGCGCCACCGCCGCCAACGCCCAAACGCCGCCCGCGGGCGGTGCGCCCATGATGCATCACGGCCACGACATGCACGGCGACTTCATGATGGGTTTCAAGAAGCTGCATGACAAACTGAACCTGAACGCCGCCCAGGAAAAGCAATGGCAAGCGGCGCTCGACATCATGAAGCAGAACCACCAGGCCATGCGCAAGAACCACGAACAGCTCAAGCAGCAGTTCGATTCGATGAAGAACCAGCCGATCCTCGACCTGAACGCGATGCACACCACGCACCAGCAAGTCGAGCAGCAGGACGCGCAGCTGCGCGAGCAGACCGCACAGGCGTGGCTCGCGTTCTATAACGGCCTGAACGATCAGCAGAAGACCACGGTAAGCTCGGCGCTCAAGGAGCGCTTCGCGAAGATGGAGCAGCGCCACGAGAAGATGCGCGAGCGCTGGGAGCAGCACCACAAGGGCGCAGCCTCGGCGCCGGCCGCGCAGTAAGCGCCTCGTGCGGGTGCGGCGGGGCTGGGCGGATCGCCGCTCGCCGCCCGGCCCGTCGGCCACCGGCAAATGCCGCGGGACGCAAGTCCTGCGGCATTTTTTTATTGCGCGCCGCCGCCTTCCTCGTGCCGCGGCCGGAGTTGCGGCAAATGCGTTCTCCGTCAGGCTCTTCGCCCGCAGTCTGTCAGACCAAAGCCACAGGCGAAGATGCAGCCGACCGCGCCGCCCCCCGCTTCGGGTAAAATACCGCGCTTTTCGGCACGGCCTGGTGGGCACGGCCGGTTGGGCAAGCCAGTCCGGCACAGGCCTCGCGGCCAGCGCCACGGTCTGCGCCCAGGCGCACCGACACCGTTACGCGTCGGCGATATACACCTACGCGTCCGACCCGTATTTTTGATCGCCTAAAATGACGGCGCCCGGCCACGAGCCGGCCCGCGCAAGTGTGACCGCCGTTCCGGCAACAGGCCGCCCACCAGCGGCCCTCGGGCAGCGCCCCGAGCCGGACGTCGGGCAGACATCGAACGGTGCCGACCCGGCACCCACGCCACGCGGCCCCCATACGGCGCCGCGCCCGTATCAGCTTTGCATGGGACCCGAGTAGCGAGCTCCGGTCCACAGGAGAATGATGAAGAAGTTCGCAGTGTGCGTCGCGCTCGCCCTTCTGGCGGGCAGCGCCGCGGCCAGGGAATGGAAAACGGTGCGCATCGGCGTCGATGCGAGCTATCCGCCGTTCGAGTCCAGGAATGCCAGCGGCCAGATCGTCGGTTTCGACGTCGACCTGACCAAAGCCCTCTGCGCGCGCATGAACGTGAAATGTGTCTGGGTCGAAAGCGATCTCGACGGCATCATTCCCGCGCTCAAGGCCCGCAAGTTCGACGCGATCGTCTCGTCGCTGTCCATCACCGACCAGCGCCGCCAGCAGATCGATTACTCCGGCAAGATGTTCGACGCGCCTGCACGCATGCTCGCGAAGGCAGGTTCGCCGCTGCAGCCCACGGTGGCCTCGCTCAAGGGCAAGAACGTGGGCGTCGAGCAGGGCTCGACCCAGGAAGCCTATGCGAAGGCGCACTGGGCCGGCAAAGGCGTGAACGTGGTGTCGTACCAGAATCAGGATCAGGTCTATCAGGATCTGATGTCGGGACGCCTCGACGCGACGCTGCAGGACGAGGTCCAGGCCGACGTCGGCTTCCTGAAGACGCCGCGCGGCAAGGGTTTCGCATGGGCGGGTCCGGCCGTGGAAGATCCGGCGACGATCGGCGACGGCACCGCGATCGGGCTGCGCAAGCAGGACACCGACCTGAAGGCGCAATTCAACGCGGCGATCGCGGCGATCCACAAGGACGGCACGTTCGACCGGATCGCGAAGCAGTATTTCGACTTCGATATCTACAAAGGCAAGTAAACACCAATAGACGGAGACACACGGCGCCCGCGGGCGCCACCGTCGCGAAGCACGCGGTCAGCCACGCCGGCCGCGCATGAACGGACTTGAACCGCGGCAGCCTCTGCCGCGTCTTTCTCGGGGCGCCTTCCAGCGTTGAGACGCCCCGTCGAGGACTCACCTATGTTTCTTCAAGGCTACGGCCCGCTGATCCTCGCCGGCACCTGGCAGACTGTCAAGCTCGCGGTGCTCTCGCTCGTGCTCTCGTTCGTGCTCGGCTTGATCGGCGCGGGAGCGAAGCTCTCGAAAAACCGCTTCGTGTACGGCGCGGGCACGGCCTACACCACGCTCATTCGCGGCGTGCCCGATCTCGTGCTGATGCTGCTGCTGTTCTACAGCCTGCAGATCTGGCTGAACATGTTCACCGACTGGCGCGGCTGGGATCAGATCGACATCGACCCGTTCCTCGCGGGCGTGATCGTGCTCGGCTTCATCTACGGCGCGTACTTCACCGAAACCTTCCGCGGCGCCTTTCTCGCGGTGCCGCGCGGCCAGCTCGAAGCGGGCCACGCCTACGGCATGACGAACTGGCAGGTGTTCACGCGCATCATGTTCCCGCAGATGATGCGTTTCGCGCTGCCCGGCATCGGCAACAACTGGCAGGTGCTCGTGAAGTCCACGGCGCTCGTCTCGATCATCGGTCTCGCCGATGTCGTCAAGGCGAGCCAGGACGCGGGCAAGGGCACGTTGCGCTTTTTCTTCTTCACCCTGCTCGCAGGCGCGATCTATCTCGTCATCACGACGGTCTCGAACTTCGTGCTGATGTATCTCGACAAGCGCTACTCCGCCGGCGTGCGCAAAGCGGACCTCTGAGATTCCAGGGAAGGCCAACACCCATGCAAGCCATCATGCAGCACTACTGGACCGAGCTCCTCGTCTATCTCGCCCGTCCGTTCGAAAGCGGCGCCCTTCATGACTTCGTCGAGCTGACCCAGCAGTACTGGCGCAACTATCTCTATACCGACGGCTATCACTTCACCGGCGTCGCCATCACCGCGTGGCTGCTCGTGGTCTCGATCGGCCTCGGCTTCTGTCTCTCGGTGCCGCTCGCCGTGGCGCGCGTCTCGAAGAAGAAGTGGCTCTCGCGCCTCGTGTGGCTCTACACCTACGTGTTTCGCGGCACGCCGCTCTATGTGCAGCTGCTGCTCTGCTACACGGGCCTCTACAGCCTCGACATCATCCGCAACCACGAGCTCACCAACGCGTTCTTCCGCAGCGGCATGAACTGCACGCTGCTCGCGTTCACGCTCAACACCTGCGCGTACACCACCGAGATCTTCGCGGGCGCGATCAAGTCGACGCCCTATGGCGAGATCGAAGCCGCGCGTGCCTACGGTATGTCGTCCTTCACGCTGTATCGCCGCGTGATCCTGCCTTCGGCGCTGCGCCGCGCGCTGCCCTACTACAGCAACGAAGTCATTCTGATGCTGCACGCAACGACCGTGGCGTTCACCGCCACCGTGCCCGACATCCTGAAGATCGCGCGCGACGTGAACTCGGCGACCTATCAGTCGTTCGGCGCGTTCGGCATCGCCGCCCTGCTGTACCTGACCATTTCTTTCACGCTCGTGTGGCTGTTCCGCCAGGCCGAGCGCCGCTGGCTCGCGTATCTGCGGCCCCAAGGTAAGTGAGGGCCCGTGAGCCCGCACCGAGGTATTTGATGAATTCCCAGAAGCAGAAACTGTTCGTCGACTCGCTCCACAAGAAGTACGGCGACCATGAAGTCCTCAAAGGCGTCTCGCTCAAGGCGAACGCCGGCGACGTGATCAGCGTGATCGGCTCGTCCGGCTCGGGCAAGAGCACCATGCTGCGTTGCATCAACTTCCTCGAGCAGCCCAACGCGGGCCGCATCGTCGTCGACGGCGAGGAAGTGGCCACACGCGCCGACAAGCGCACCGGCGCGCTGCACGCGGCCGACGTGAAGCAGTTGCAGCGCGTGCGCACCAAGCTCGCGATGGTGTTCCAGCACTTCAACCTGTGGTCGCACATGGACGTGCTCGAGAACGTGATCGAGGCGCCCGTGCACGTGCTCGGCCTCTCGCGCAAAGAGGCCGAGGAGCGCGCGCGCACGTATCTGGAGAAGGTCGGCCTCGCGCCGCGCGTGGAAAAGCAATATCCCTCGCATCTCTCGGGCGGCCAGCAGCAGCGCGTGGCGATTGCGCGCGCGCTCGCGATGAACCCCGACGTGATGCTGTTCGACGAGCCCACCTCGGCGCTCGACCCCGAACTCGTGGGCGAAGTGCTCAAGGTGATGCAGAAGCTCGCCGAGGAAGGCCGCACGATGATCGTCGTCACGCACGAAATGGGTTTCGCGCGCAACGTTTCGAACCACGTGATGTTCCTGCACCAGGGCCGCGTGGAAGAGGAAGGCGTGCCGGCCGAGGTCTTCGCCAGTCCGAAGAGCGAGCGGCTGCGGCAATTTCTCTCGGGCAGCCTCAAGTAGGCGGGGCCCGCATGTAGTCGACTACAACTCATCCCTGCAATGTAGTCAAAGTAGTATTTCAAGGCGCTTTCAGCGCCTTTTCTTTTTGCCTTCCAACCCCGGCTCGATGGCCCTGTTCGCGCGTCGAATCCGCGCATTTCGCCCTACGCCTGACGATATTTCGCGTCAATAGTGGCAATCCTGAAGATCGTCCGCCCGCAAACGTGTGTGCCTTGTCCTGCAAGGCTTTAGGCATACTTTTCAGATCGCCCTGACCACCATCCAGGACGCTCGTATGGCAATTTGACGACACCCCACCCCCCACAAGCGATTTCGTTCGCCAGCGTCAGTCTTTTTTGCTAAATTAGTAACCAAAGTAGCAAAACAAAAGTCATTAAAAGTAGTTTCACTTCAAATAAGAACGGGAGATGCCAGTCAACCAGGGGATCTGCAAGACGACTCGAACAGGTTGTCCTGCTCGCATCGTTTCCGTACGCCGATCCTCGGGTCACGCTCCCTACGCGACAATTTCGGTCCGCAGCACCCCGAAGGCGCGCGGACGTCTTTCGCAGTACTTAGGTTGACTCTTTGACAGGGTATGGAGGAGAAGATGAAGAAAGCTTTGCTCGCCGCAGCGTTGATGTCGGCTGGCGTGGTCGCGCATGCGCAAAGCAGCGTGACGCTCTATGGCCGCCTTGATGCGGGTATCGCATACATGAACGGCATCGGCGCCGGCTCCGGTCCGAACGGCCAGGCCACGCACGGCTCGAGCCAGGTTCAGCTCGAAAGCGGCTACTGGGGCACCAGCCTCTGGGGCATGAAGGGCGTTGAAGACCTCGGCGGTGGCAACAAGGCGCTGTTCCAGTTGGAAGGCAGCTTCAGCACCGCAACGGGTGCGGGCCCGGGCGGCGGCGGTCTCTTCAATCGCTGGGCGACCGTCGGTATGTCGAATGACAACTACGGTACGCTGTTGATGGGCCGTGAGCTGATGCTCGTGAACGGCATTTGGGACTTCGACCCGTTCGGTCAGTCGAACTGGTCGTCGGCATCGATGGTCCGTGGCCGCAACTGGCCGCAATCGAGCAACAACATTTCGTACCAGTCGCCCAAGTTCTACGGTTTCGACGTGTACGGCCAGTACTCGTTCTCGAACGCCACGAACTGGAACGGCAACGGCACGACGCCGCAAGGCCGCCAGGACGGCATCCAGTTGACCTACACGAACTCGCTGTTCCAGGTCCGCGGCATTTACGACGAAATCCGCAACCCGACCAACGGTACGCTCGGCGGCTCCTACGACCAGATCAACTCGGCCAACGTGGGCCAGGGCGTGTTCGCCTACTCGCGTGACTACATGGCGATGGTCAACGTGTTCCTCGGACCGTTCAAGGTCCAGGGCGGCTATGAAGCCGTGCGCTCGTCGGGCATGACGGGTCTCGCGATCGGCCAGCCGAGCACGCTCGACCACGAGTGGGGCGGCGTGACGTGGCAAGCCACGCCGGCAGCCGCGCTGATCGCGGCGGTCTACCACGTCAACGCGAACAACGGCGGCGGCAACGCCACGCTGTACACGGTCGGCGGCTCGTACAACCTGTCCAAGCGCACGCTGCTCGACTTCCAGGTCGCGACGGTGCAGAACAGCAAGTCGGCCAACTTCGGCCTGAACGCCAACAACTACGGCGATTCGGCTGCCACGGGCAACCCGCTCATCGGCCACAGCCAGAGCGGTGTGTACGCAGGCATCCAGCACTCGTTCTAAGCTGCAACGAGTGTAGACAGAACAGCTACATCGACGTTTTCACGCTGCTGCGAGAGGCGCGTATCGGTGCGGTATCCCAACGGGTATCGCACCGTTTTTTATGGCGGGGACGGGCCGTGCGAGCGGCGCCGTCCCCTTCTTCTTTTTGAGGGTGCTTCAGACTGCCGCTTCGTTCTCCTCGCCGGTGCGGATGCGGATCACGCGCTCGACGTCGGTAACGAAAATCTTGCCGTCGCCGATCTTGCCCGTGCGGGCCGCGCCGATGATCGCGTCGATCACCTGGTCGGTCTGCTCGTTGGCGACCACGACCTCGATCTTCACCTTGGGCAGGAAGTCCACCACGTATTCGGCGCCGCGGTAGAGCTCCGTGTGGCCCTTCTGGCGGCCAAAGCCCTTCACTTCGGTGACGGTCAGGCCCGTGAGGCCCACTTCGGCGAGCGCCTCGCGCACTTCGTCGAGCTTGAACGGTTTGATGACGGCTGTGATGCGTTTCATGGCGATCCTCGTCTGACTCAGTTGATCTGCGGGTTGTCTGTGGCTTGTCGGCCGGTCTGCCGCCGGCCGGAAATCCGGCGAATGTCCTGCGATTTTACGCTGTGCGCGCCCATTTCAAGATGCAGCGGCAGGCGCCGGCGCGCTCGCGCGCTCCGCGTCGGGCACGCGCTCGAGATCCGCGAGCCACACGGCCGACTCCGAATCGCTCGGCGCACGCCAGTCGCCGCGCGGCGAGAGCGAGCCGCCCGAACCCACCTTCGGCGCGTTCGGAATGCAGGTGCGCTTGAACTGGCTCGTGCGGAAGAAGCGGTCGAGGAAGATGCGCAGATTGCGCTTGATGGCCGCGAGATCGTACTGATTGCGCACGACCTTCGCGTTCTCGGGCCACGCGCCCGTCTCGCGGTCGCGCCACGCATGGCGCGCGAGGAACGCGACCTTCGAAGGCGCAAAGCCGAAGCGCAGCGTGTAGTAGAGGTTGAAGTCCTGGAGCTCGTACGGGCCGATCGTGCTTTCGGTCTTCTGCTCCGGTGCGCCGTCGGACTTGCCGGGAATCAGCTCGGGGCTGATGTCGGTGGCGAGAATCGCTTCGAGCACGTCGCGTCCGCTCTCGCCGTTCTGGCCAATCTGCCCTGTTTCGGCGACCCAGCGCACGAGATGCGTGATGAGCGTCTTCGGCACGCTGGCGTTCACGTTGTAGTGCGACATGTGATCGCCCACGCCGTAGGTGCACCAGCCGAGCGCGAGCTCGGAGAGGTCGCCCGTGCCGATCACGATCGCGTGATTGAAGTTGGCGAGGCGGAACAGATGGTTCGTGCGCTCGCCGGCCTGCACGTTCTCGAAGGTGATGTCGTAGCTTTCCTGGCCCGCCGAATACGGGTGACCGAGGTCTTCGAGCATCTGCATGCAGCTCTGGCGAATATCGATCTCGCGCGCCGTGCAACCGACGAGCGTCATCAGTTCGCGCGCCTGGCGCAGCGTGCGCTCGCTCGTCGCGAAACCTGGCATCGTGTACGCGAGGATGTTGGCGCGCGGCAGTCCGAGGCGGTCCATCGCCTTCGCGCAGACGAGCAGCGCATGCGTGGAGTCGAGCCCGCCCGACACGCCGATCACCACCTTCTTGATGCCGGCCTGCGAGAGCCGTTGCACGAGCGCCTGCACCTGGATGTTGTAGACCTCGTTGCAGCGCTCGTCGCGACGCTTCGGATCGGCCGGCACGTAAGGGAAGCGCTCGACGCGACGCGCAAGCGCGAGCGTCTCCTGCTCCCAGGCGCCCTTGCCTGCCGCCGGGTCCGCTTTATCGTCCGCTTTGTCGCCCACCAGCTCGCAGCGGATCACGCGGAACTTCGCGACCTCGTCGGCATGGCGGCGCACCGAATCGCCGAACGTGGTCTGCCGGATGCGCTCCTGCGCGAGCCGGTCGAGATCGACGTCGGCGTAGATCAGGTGCGAGTCGCCCAGAAAGCGCTCGGACTGCGCGAGCAGCTCGCCGTTTTCGCAGATGAGCGACTGGCCGTCCCAAGCCATGTCGGTGGTCGATTCGCCCTGGCCCGCCGAGGTGTAGAGATAGGCGGCGAGGCAGCGCGCCGACTGCTGCGAGACCAGTTGATGCCGATACCCCGCCTTGCCCACCACCACGTTCGACGCGGAAAGATTGACGAGCACCGAAGCGCCCGCGAGCGCCGCGAACGACGACGGCGGAATCGGCACCCAGACGTCTTCGCAGATCTCCACGTGAAAGCGCAGGCCCGGGATTTCCGCCGCGTCGAACACGAGCGAGGCGCCGAACGGCACGTCCTGGCCCGCGAGGCGCACGGTGTCGGTGCTCGCGCAATCGGCGGCGCTGAACTGGCGCGGCTCGTAGAACTCGCCGTAATTCGGCAGATAGCTCTTGGGCACGACGCCCGCGATACGCCCGCCCGCAACGACCGCCGCACAGTTGAACAGCGCATGGCCGACGCGCACCGGCAGCCCGACGATCATCGCGAGCGGCAGCGTCGCCGAGGCCGCGACGATCTGCGCGAGCGCGCGCTCGCAGGCGTCGAGCAGCGCTTGCTGGTGAAAGAGATCGTCGCAGCTATAGGCCGAAAGGCCGAGTTCGGGAAACGCGATCAGCGCCGCGCCGCCCGCGGCGGCCTCGCGTGCGAGCGCGAGCGTCTGCTCGGCGTTGAAGGCCGGATCGGCCACGCGGCAGCGCGGCACGCCCACGGCCACGCGCGCAAAGCCGTGCGAATAGAGATTGAAAAAGCGCTCTTTCATTTGGATAACCGATAAGCGATAGCCTTGAGGGCCCCTGCGCCGGCCAACGCCCGGGCCGGCCCGACGTTCGTGCCCTCACCCGTTCGGGTGGTTTGCTTTACCATGACCGTTTGCCGCGGCGCCGCGAATCCGCGTCTCATCCGCGCAGCAAAGCCACGACGGGCACGCAAGTTGAATAAGGAACGTTTCGATTATCGCACGGGCATTCTCGGCTCACCGGCCGAGGTTGACGCCGCGCAATGGAACGCGCTGCTCGCGCGCCAGACGCAGCCGACGCCCTTTTTGCGCCACGAATTCCTCGCGGCGCTGGACGCCGCGCGCTGCGCCACGTCCGACGCGGGCTGGGCGCCGCAGTTCGTCACGCTCACCGACACGCGCACGGGGCAGCTCGCCGCCGCGGCGCCCGTCTACCTCAAGGGCCACTCGTACGGCGAATACTTTTCATTATGCGGCGAATAAATTCCTGCCCGACTGATTGATAACCACTAAATAATTGATTATAAATAATAAAAGCAGCTTCCCTATTGATTTTTCTTCCCGTACATTTTCTGACAAGATGCGCAGTGTGGCGGAACGGAGGCCTTTAAATGGGGACACTGCGTTGGACCGAACCGGGTGCGCTCGATAGGCACATTTGGCGGGACGGTCAATTAAGGTTGGCCGCCAAGCAAACGATAGACGGGAAAACAGCCTACAAGACCTATGTCGTTGACACCGTTGCCCTAGGTCTCATCCCCGGAGGTTGGCTTACCGAAGCGGTCGATGCGGCGCCGAGCCAACTATTTTTTGTGCAGGCCGCGCCAATTGCGAAAGCCCTCGTCGCCCTAGCGCAAAGTACTGAAGCGCTCGCCCTGTTAAATGTCGAGATAGCCCTCCTGCTGGACGCAGATGTGGTTGGAGTGCTCGCCGCTGTTGACGCGTACTACGCGACGAGCGCGCCACGCTCGGTAGCGGTCCAATATGCCCAAACCACCCGCCGTTTTTTGCTGCGGCCTGTCAGTGTCATTAGCAACGGCACGTTGCTCTGCGACATCGAGTACAGGACCGCGCTGTCCCGACCTTCCCCCAAGGTGAACGACACACTAAGCGACCGGGTACATCCGTCGTTGCCCGACCCTGCCTTGGCGCGGCCCGCAGGAGCCCTCGAATTTACGGACCTTGGAGACCTTGCGAAAAAGCAACTCGCCCATTTTACGGGTCGGATTGAAATCCTCATTGCGTCCTGCGTTAATCTTCTCGATGCCCATGACGCCATTATCACGTGCATAAAGGCTACGAGGAAATCAGGCGTTCCGGATGAATTACTGCATCCAAAAACAAGAACAGCCCTCACAAGTGGGAACGCATACAAACGACATAAACCCAAGAAAATCCCGGAAGCGGCACAATTCCCGCTTGCCGTACGAATGCTTGATAAGTATGAGTTACAAAAACCAAACGACCGTGTAAAGATTGAATTACAATCAATCACGCAGCTTTCACCGCTAGCTCCCCACGGCACCTTTGAGGAACGTTTTAGCATATTATTAAGCGAATTTTACGCTTCTCGACTCGTTGTGACGGCTTGCTTCGTTATAATCATGCTATCAACCGGATGGAATAAGAGCACTGTTATAAGCCTCAATCGAGAAAGAGTGCAGAAAATTCCTGGCGGATACAAACTTTCCGGTCTAAAAGCGCGTTCAGGACAAAATGAGTCAGAGTCAATCGGAAAACACATCGAGACCGATAGTCAGCAATTAACATCGAACTCTCAAGTGATTGGTTTGGTGGGAAAACTTATCAACACGGCCGAGAATGAAGATTGCGAAGTGCTCGACACACCTGCTGTGCGCGCCATCGAAATTCTGCTACGTCATCGTGATAACGTCGATGAATATGGCATCTCCGAAGAAAAAAGTCTCTTCGTAACACTTGCACTGGACCGGCTCCGGTCGCGACACTTCCGAGTGAAGCTTAGTCACGATGAGATAAATGAATTTTGCGATTTCATCAATCATCCTCGCTTCCGAGCAGATGACCTACGAAAGCAATTCCATTCGCAGTACCACCTAGCGAACAAACAAGACATTCGAATCTCACAGGCCAAGCTAAATCATGCGAGCCCCAAAACGAGCATGCGCTACGTTGACGGCACCGCCTTACGCATGTCACACGAGGCAATAATCAAAGATTATGGGGAAATTCTCTCCTCCGCCCTGGAATATTCGGCCGGTCGAATTATTTTCAATGGCGGTGACTCAGACAGAAAGAGCAAATTAATTAAAAATCTCCTGCTATTTCCGTCGTCTCCTCAACATCCGGAGGACGGAGAATCCATTGCAGACAAGTGGGTCGCATCAAGCGGCAGCGTAGCTTTTGAGGTTGGCGTTCAAGAAATTAAGCACTGCGTGTACCAGAGAAAATACTATCAAAAAAATAGCGCGAAGCTCATCTCGGCGAATGAACAACGATTCGAACGATACCACCTTCCTCGAATTCTGTTCTGCGAGGCATTGTATCGTGTCATATTAAGTAGCCCACTTGGCGGTCAGCTTCGTTCTTTCGAAGCAGGAGTTGAAAAATGAAAAGAGCATCCGTTCCACCGGTCGCTGAGCTCCCCGCGAGCGAGCTCAAAGACAATTCCGAGTCAAACTCCGTCGATGCGAGATACCTTAGTGAATGGGATGACAATGTGATTCGCTTTGAAGCAAAAGACATCGGCAGCAAATCGTCACGTGTTGAAAAAATTGATTTGAATACCGTTTATTTATGCAGCGTCGGTGAAAACGGTATATATCAAAGGCAGCTAGTTCCTCTCACTGATTTCCCTCAATTCATTTTAGCTATCAAGGTCGTCGTCCGGAGGGTGCTTTGGGAAAGAACCACGGGAATAAAGACGGAAGTCACAACTGCGGTCAATCATTGCTTAAGATTTTTCAGCTTTTTGTTGGGGAATGGAATCTACAGTTTGTTGAACGTCGATAGACAAACATGCGACCTATACAAATATCGAATCTTACATTTTGGATGGTGGAAGGCGAACTCCTACAACATGGAGCTTCGGCGCGCGATAAGAACTATCAGAGCCAACAAAGAACTGCAACTCCAAGTCACAGGAAAAAGTCGCCATAACACATTCTTTACGCTTTCTGCTAAGGAATTAGAGAAAGTCGTCGGACTCCCTATCCCTAGCCAGTTGATTCCCCGATGGTTCTATCGTCTGTTTCAACGCATTATCGGCGACAACAGGCCACTTTTGGTAAATGATGCAACAGCAATAGCCCCCTCGCATGGGTCTTGTCAGCTAGTCTTCGGTGCAATCAACAAACTGTACTATGGTATGGATGGCTTTGATTCTCTACCCTTCAGGCCATATCCTCGGCCAGCAAATATAGCTGACGACTTTTTTGGAAGACCATCGTCGAATGATGGAAGAACCGATAACCTAGAATTATCCACCGTCGTCAAGATAATCGACCAATCTCTTCGCTGGCTCTACGACTATGGGCCGTCTCTTATCACCATGCTCGAAAAGATGCGGACAAACCTCGAAGAATTTGCCATGACGGCACGTATTGGCTCGGATGTCTACTATCGATTTTTGAATTCCCTGTGCGAAGATGTGTTCCGTGAATTTCAATCAATTCACAAATTACCGCTAGACGGAATTTTGCGACCAGTCTTTGGAGAAACTTCAATACGTAATCTAGTAGCCACATATCAAGTTTCCATGTTTTTCAACATCGACGCATGCACCGCTCGCCGCCGGAATGAGCTCATCGGTCACAACAAGGATTACGGTCTATATTTTGGATGCTTGCACAAAGTAAGCGAAGATTCAGATGAGTACAGATATGACGTGTACATAGAAAAAACTTTATTCAACTATGCCGAATATTGGGCACCCAATATCGCTGCAAAGTCAATTCAAGCGCTCGAGGCGCTTTCTCAGGTGTTTCGACCACTATTTTTCGAAAGATACGAATATGTAAATGATGTAGAAGCAGCTCGCGAAAGAAAGCTCTTTTCCTCCGTTAACTTTACCTACGTTGGATTTTTACAAAATCGGCTCCTCGGTTTTGATTTACCGGAGAAGTGCAAACTTTTCTTCAAACTTGCGGGAGTCAACAGCAAAGAGATATTCGGTCGAAACCGGAACGTCTTTCGGCGTTTCTATTGCCTAGTCTACGTGAATCGCTACGACAATCCCGTCTTAGCCGCGCTGCGCAATCATCTTGACCACTCGAGCGTATACGGGACGGCAATTTACGGGCTTGACCCGCACGGACGTCACCCGAAAAAGAAGGCCGCTGAGACGCTCAAGCGCCTCGAAAAAGACGAACTAGATTTCGGAAGGACTTTGTCCCAAGTCCGCGATGAACATCATGCAGACATAGTCGCCCGGCTCCTCAGGGGAGAGAATATTGGTGGCTTACATGCGCGCCTGCTCATAAAGCTCATGGCACGCCTGTCGGCGAATGCAAAATTTATAGCTAGCCCGACATCCGTTAAAGCCGACCTAGTCACCGAAACGATGCGCCGACGAGGGTTTGAGGTCAACGAAAAAGACAACGGAATTTGTATGGCTGGCAAGGCACGACACACTGCGCGGAAAGCTAACTGCTTCGACGGGTCCACAGTCCATCCGGAGCGGGCTGGACCGAAGATTTGTTCGGGATGCATCAATCTCCTTACGTCAGAAGGCTATCGACAGCACATGCGGTCCGAGAGAGACGCGCTTTTGCAACAGTCGCAAGACATGTCCCTTTCTCGTGAACACCGTCAGAGCCTACGCCAAGATGCCCTCGACATCGAAGCCTATCTCGAAGCAGACGAAAAACTCGCCGCGGGAAACCAACAAATGGTCATTAGATTGGTGCAACAGTGGTCTGACCTAAAGGGAGAAAAAAAGTGACGTCACATATTTCGGAGAGGAGCAAGGAGCGAACCAAGGCATTGGTATCAGCGAAATTGGAAATCTTGGAGACTTGGGCGAGAACCGAAATTCCTTGGCTCCAGGATAGTCAAGGCAACTATGTTCACGATTCGGATGGAGAGCGGATGCTCGACTTCTATCCAACGCGCGAAATTCATTTCGCCGC
The DNA here is from genome assembly GCF_905220245.1 of Paraburkholderia sp. J63. NCBI lineage: Bacteria > Pseudomonadati > Pseudomonadota > Betaproteobacteria > Burkholderiales > Burkholderiaceae > Paraburkholderia > Paraburkholderia sp. J63. The sequence goes on from NZ_CAJMZF010000065.1 coordinate 19,288, forward strand.
GTGGAACGGAACCCAGAATTGCCCAGCAACTCATGCACTGTTTCCAAGCGTATCTTCTATAAAAACAACTCGACGTTCAACTTTAGCTGAACCGTATCATCGCGACTTGCACACCCGTGTTGAAGCCGTACTCGGCGTGCTCCGCGCTAAAGGACACGAGCAGCTGCTTGCTACGAATAAAACGTCTCAACTAGAGAAGCTCGAATCAAAAGCTTACTACTGGGAGGTGCTGGCTAAAAAGCAGGAGGGCGAGATTATTGCCCTTCGAGAGCGCATGTACGAAACTGAGGTAAAGCTACGCGCCGCCATGTTGGCTATCGAGAACAATTCTGCAGAACACCAGCGCGTCGTTACCAGCTTAAACTCAAAGGTTGCAAATTTGACGAACCTGTTATCCAAGGTCGCCCCACTCAAGTGAAGGAGGTGTCATGGTCTCTCGTCGACTATCGACTCACAGCCAAGGCCAAATAAATGAAGAACGGTTGCGGAAATGGGCACGTGATATAAAACTCGCCAACATCCCGACTAATCAGGTCGGCGGCGCATCACGGACGGCAATCCTGAAGTTAATTGGCGCGTCACGGTCGACTGCCCATAGCAACCCGCGAATCGCCGAACTGTTTCAGCAGCTCGACGCACGCCTACTGGGCGAAACTCCGATTGAGTCAACATCGGCAGTCGCCTACCCAAACGAGCCTGAAAGTCTCCGAGAACTCATCCTCACACTTCGAGGCGAGAACGCAGCACTACGCGCCACGGTAAAGCGCCTGCAATGGCGTGACGACACTGGCTCATCAGTCCGGGACTTATAGCCGAAAGCGATGAAAATTACCGGTACAGTTCGCCGCGTAATTTCTGCCTCTCCGACTGGAGGGGCAATCTTTGCTTTACAGCTTGATTCCCGCATTGAACCCGCGCGCGTTAAGGCTGACTATTCCGTTATGTACGATGCGCCCGTCGTTGGAGAGCGTCTTACGCTGATGGGTAATTTCAGAATTGGTGTATACGGCGAGCAATTTATACCAACCCTCGCCCTTCCCGAGCTACCGACGGCACTCTCGGCTGCGGAACTCATGTTGAATCACCCTACCTTTGCGGCCATAGGAAGACATCGCATCAGAGAGGCCTTCAGGAAAGTTGGCGTGCAAATGCTAGCTGTGCTCAATAACGACGATTTTCTTGCGATGGAGAGCACCGGCGTACGCAGTCTGACCGCTTATGCAATGACCGAAGCGTGGGATAGCTACAAGACCCACACACTGGGCCGTCGGTATTTATTGGAGCACGGCATTGCTTCGTCGACCGCAACGTTGGCTGTTGAGATGTGGGGCAGCCGAGCCGTTGACGTCATACGGTCCGACCCATATGTCTTGTTGGCCATTGCCGACTGGGCTGAAATCGACACGGCTGCGACCCGCTACTTCGGCGTTGCCCTTGATTGTTCGCGACGAATTCGCGGTTGCTGTGAATCAATCTGCAATATGGCTGTGGCGCGCAGGAAAGCAGCCGTGCCGCTAGAAGAGTTCGAGAAGTCATTTCGGATGCGAATGGGTGCTGACCACTCTCCCGAAGATGCTCTTGCCGCCTGTAGCGCAGACCACACAGTTCGATTGGTGCAGGCTCACGGAACGCAGTTTGTACAGGGCGCCGGCATGATTGAAATCGAAGGTAGCTTGCGCCATTACGTCATGTCCGTTTTGAACAGACGGACGGAGCTAGGTCCGCTCCCTCAACCGATTAGTTCCGACAATCATCTCGCCAAGTTGAGCGAGTCTGAACATCGTTTCTTCGAAGCGCTGGCCTCTACGCACTTGGCGACTGTCGAAGCTCCCGGCGCTAGCGGCGTCATCGCCGCCCAGACTGTGGCGAAGTGCTTTCCAAAAGCAATTCACATTGCCCCAACCGGAGCATTGTTTGGTGGGATAGGGAAGCTCCGGCTCGACTGGTATCCGCTGCGCGAATTCATTGACGGCGAAAGTCTGCCGCCTAGCGTTAATGCAGCAACCGTAGTGATTCACGATAGCGCATCCATTGACTTGCTGCTCGCCAATAAATTACTTCGCAGCGTGCAGCAGGCGAATCGCCTTATTTTTATTGGTGACCGTCACCTGTCCCCGAGTTCCGGCCCGGGGAACATATTTGCCGCCCTGATGAGCGAACCGGAAGTTGTCCACGAGGACATCACCGCCATCATTGGCGAGCGAAAACGCACGCCGCCATTTGTGCAGATACCAACAATTCTGTCTCAAAGCGTCCGACCTGCGGACCTTCGGCTGAAGGGCTTGCAAGTTGTACAAGTAAAAACGCGCGCAGAATTGGTGGGCTCCTCACTCAAATCATATAGGACTGTCTTCGAGAATTCGCCGCATGACGGGCTCGTAGTGACGTCGACACGCGACCTGGCAACGGAGATTAATCTCCGCATGCACGATGAGGTCACGGAATATCTTGCGGCCAGCGAGCCGAATCCGCCGCTGCTCACGCTTCGCAATAAGCAAGGCGCTACGGTCGGTGACATGGTGATTTTCCTAGGGCGGGACTATAGAAGAGGACTTTTCCCTGGAAGCCGGGGCTTGGTGGTTCAGATAAATGCTGCCGAGCGTTTTACACGCTCGCGACACTCAACAGCAATGGCCCGTATTCTTTTTGATACGGCAGGGTACGTTGACGTCACGCGCCAGGAGTGCGAACTCATGTCACTTGGCCACGCGGTCCAGGTGCAGCACGTTGCGCTCTCGCGATGGAAGAAGGTGATAGCGGCAATGGAGCCGTCAAAGAACTTGAACCACTCCTGGTGCTGGTACGCACTCACCCGCGCTGATGCGGAGATAGTAGTCCTGGGCTTTGAGGGAACATTCGAGAGCGCGTTGCAACGACGCGAAGCACACTCTCAGTACGTGCCAACTTTAAATCTTGGAACGAAATGAAATCTCAAATTTTTCCTGTTTCCATGTTGTGGGTGGAATGGAAAGACGGTCGCCTTATTCCGGTTATCCGGGATGCCCATCTCGACGTCTTGGAACCCTTCTTGGATTACATACTGCGAGTCGCTCGCGACCGATACGACGCCAACGTCAAGGAGGGTGCATTTCGGTCAACCATGCAGAACGTCGGATATGCCCTACTTGCTCTTGCTCGCTATCTCGCGTCAGAACGCCTAATCTGGCAAGAGTTGACTGACGACTCACTCGTTGGGTTTCGGGATTGGGTTAAGGATGAAGCGAGACGAAAAGCGAGCTCTCGGAATGAGGAAAGTGCAAAGAGAACCGCAAACGCGCGCTTGCGCGTCATCTATGAGTTTGTGACGTGGGCACAAGAAGACGCTTTGCTCATCCAATCCGTCGTCGGAAATTCTGCAGCATCGCCAATACGGTCGTCGCTGCCACGACTTCGGAATGTCGGACATAAAAATCTACGTGGCGACAAACAAAGGTACCCAAAGTTATTCCAGGACGTCGGCGCTTCATCGCGTACAAGCGACAGGCAGTATTGGGCGACCGATGAAGACTTCGAAGAGATTCGTCAACAATTCTGGTCGACACATGGCCCGGATACGGCCACAAGGAACGACCTCTTTTTGCGCTTATTTGAAGGATTGGGCTGGCGACGAGCGAGCGTCAATAGCCTCACCATTGACCAGTTTTCAGATTCAATCATCGACGAGGCAGTTAGCTCGGGCGAGACGCATATCTCCATAGTCCCACCGGAGCAGAAATCTGGCTACCAGCGCGCCTTTCCTGTACCAATAAACCTTGCACTGACTGTCCAGCGATACATCAAGGAGGAGCGCGGTGAGCTACTGCAAAAGCACGGACTAAGGGACGGCAACTCTGAGATACATCAGAGGAGGCTGTTTCTTTCGATGAATACTGCACTTCCTCTTACGCATTCCGCAGTATCGGAAATCTTCCGGGCCGCGTTTCGTGCAATTGGTGGCGAAATTGGTGCGAACACGCATTCGTTCCGTCGTAAATTCGCGGAGGCCACGTGGGCGGAGGAGATTGAATTTCGCCAGCGCGAGGGACTATCTCTAGCTTACGAGGACGTCGCGATGGCCGTGGCTGACGCGCTCGGACACGCATCAATTATTTCACAAGACGCTTACCATCGAGTCCTGAGCAGGTTGCGAAAGCTCAGTGTTGAGCAAACCTTGAGGAACAAAGTTGCTGCACTGAACGACAAAATCGCCCTTCAGATGAGCACCATTGTAAAACTGCGTGACACCCTGGCAAAATGCTTGGAGGCGACAGGATGTTCAGCTGTAGTGTCAGACTCTCTGGTACATCAGAACATCAGGAATCTGATTGCCGAGCTTGATGACGCTTGAACGGCGTATGTGCCTCAAGTTCGTCAATGTGTGCGTCCATCGCAGCCGTCTCTTCGTCCAGGAATTCGCTTATCGCGTGGGCAAATCGGCGGTCTGCAACCCAGTGAGCTGACCATGTCGCCGTCGGCAACAAGCCGCGAGACATCTTGTGAACCCCTTGCGCGCCGCCTTCAAAGCTCGAAAGACCGTTCTCGATGCAGTACTGAATCCCTTGCATGTAGCAGGTTTCGAAGTGTAGCCCGGAGACGAACTCCGTCGTCCCCCAATACCTCCCGAACATTGTACTGCCGGCGATTACGTTCAACGCGCATGCGAGCTCCCTCCCGTTGGCTTCGGCAATGACCAACATGATTGATTCGGGCATGGTGGAATGCACACGCTCAAAGAATTCGCGAGTCAGATAGGGAGGATTCCAGTGCTCTCGGTAGGTATTCTCGTAACAAGCGTAGAAAAAATCGAGCGCCCTACTGTCGATGTCGGCGCCGCGAATCCATCTAAAGGTCACACCGGCTTCCATGACCCGGCGCCGGTCCTGCTTGACCTTCTTGCGCTTGTCGTGGCTCATCTTCGACAAGAAATCGTCGAAGTCTCGATAGTTGAAGTTCTCCCAATGGAACTGGACACCCTCTCGAAGCATATATCCGGCTTCTGTCAAAGCGTCCAGGTCTGCTTCGTGGGGAAACAACACGTGCAACGACGACACGTCCATCTGCTTGGCAAGCTGGACGGCTCCTCGTGCCAACAGGACGCGGTCCGCATGGCTCGCTGCCAAAAGACGCGGCCCGGTCACTGGGGAGAATGGAACGGCCGACAGGAGCTTGGGATAGTAGCGCAGGCCATGACGCTTGAAAGCGTCCGCCCATGCGTGGTCGAACACGTACTCGCCACGTGAATGCGATTTAAGGTACAGGGGCATCGCGCCGGCGAGGTCAGCGCCCTTTCGCATCAAGAGGTAGAAGGGCTGCCATCCGGTATCGCGCACCGCACACCCAGTATCGTGCATCGCCGACAGGAATTCATGGCTGACGAAGGGATTGCTCTCGCAAAGGACGTTCCAATCACCGGCAGAGACTTCCACCAGTGAATCTACAACTTGAATTTCAATCTTAAGACTCACCTTGACCTCGAGCTAGCCAACGGCCGATAGGACGCCAGCGGGCATTGTCGCTGATACGGCGAAATCCTTCACGCGCGTCACTACCAAGGCCGACGGACAGCAGATGTTCCGACCCCTACGGTCACAAGAGCCAGATTGGAGTTCCCCAAGTCGTCTCTAACCGCGTCCGAATTCAAGGTGCAATTGACCGACTCCAAGACCAGACGCGGCCGATACTCGCAGTGCGGAGGCGCTGGGCATCGGGTACGAAGTTGTTCGGGCTACGTCGCCTAGACTCCGTCTCGTGGAGCAGGTTCATCAACCCAGCCCCTCCATCCTGTGATGGCAGTCAGCAAATTGGAGGTCCTCCGACAACGGAAACCACGCAGGCCATCGAACTCCCGGACGTTTTCGGATGCTATCTATCACCCGAGCCAGGAATTACCAACTCAAGTTTATCGACGAAGTCACTCAGCGTGGTTCCCAGTGCGAGGCACCACTCTCGAAGCTCAATGACGTCAAGCCGGCGCTCCCCACGTTCGCACTTGCTCACAAATGTCTGCGTCGCGTCCAATCGTGAAGCGACTTCTACCTGCGTGAGCCCCGCGGCCTCCCTTGTCGCACGAAGGGCAATCAGCAACTGCGCGTACTGCTGCGTGTAAATGGTTTTTTCCATTGTCGGACCAAGCTGCCACGAGGCGAACAGCTTGCAGTCCGTTTTCGAATAGTCCAAAATAGACTATTTCGCACGGTAAGACTGCTCTGCGACCTTTATGCTCGCGGCTATGAATGGCCGTGAACCCCGTGGAGTGCCGCAATGGATAGACGATGGGACAAGTCAATAGAGGTATAAAGGCCCTGATGGGCAACTACGAGGGCAACAAGCCGTCTGTCGTCCAGGTCAATCCTCGAGTGGCTCCGGCGCCGGCGACCGGCCGGGCGCCCGACATCGAAGGAATGACCACGCTGGAACTGCTCTACCACCTTTGCAAGAGTGAAGGAACTGAGGTGGTGGGCAGCCCAGAGCGGGCGTTTGCGGTATTTGACGCGAGCAAAGGGATTCTCAGCGTCTACTCAAAGAGCACAGATTTCGTACATATGGTTTCCCACGAAACCAAGACAATGCTCGCCGCCCTTGAATGCGCTCAAACCAGCGGTGCTAGTTTCATGGTATGCGACGAAGAAGTGATTTGCGTCCTCAAGGGTGTGACAGCAAGCGGCAAGACCTATGGGGATGCGGCGTTACGTGCATTGGCGAAGTATCAACTTGCGACGGGGCTAAAACACGGAGATGATAATGCCACTGCATTCGCATGATACGAAGGACAATCCGTCGCTCCACAATGCACGATTGCATCATGTCATCAATACCGCCGTCGTTGCGGCAATCCTGTTCGACCCAACAGGCGCTGTGGCGCTTCTCGACATTCCTGATGCAGAACTTGGGCGGCGCTTCAAAACACGTCTCATGCAAGTCATCGGTGTCGCTACTGCGTTGAACTTGGACCTAAGCTCGCTTCGTGAGGAAGACGAGAAACAAAGCAATCGCACCAGACGGCGGGCGTCGGAACTCGCGGGTTTGACGGATTGCTCTGCCGCAAACGTGGAGCGGTACTCCCTTGTGCTTCAAGGGAAGTTGCTGTGCGCGGACGAATTCTGCCAAGCACTAGGCATCACAGAAAAGAGACTAAGCAAGGACGTCGCTTCAGGCCGAATCTTCAGCGTTGAATTTGAGGCCGAGCCATACTACCCAGCGTTCTTTCTCTCAAACCTGTTCGACCGCAAGGACTTTGCGAAGGTCGTGCGGCGGTTGGGTGATTCAGCCGGCTGGACGAAATGGAAATTCTTCATGACGCCGGCAGAGTCGCTTGGCGG